>DATCPA010000045.1:0-10465 GCA_036564335.1 Gaiellaceae bacterium | reverse complement strand
CCGCCGTGTCGCCGCCGATGGCGACCCGGCGCAGGCGCTCGTGCTTTCGGAGCTCCGCTCGGAGCTCTCCACCGAGCTCGGCTCGATCTCGGCCCGGCAGGCCCGGGTGGTCGTGCTCAAGGACGCCTTCGAGTGGTCGTTCGCCGAGATCGCCGAGCGCGACGGGATTCCGGTCGGAACAGCGAAGTGCTACGCGCACCGGGCGAGGAGCTCGCTGCGCGACCGGCTGGCAGAGGCATGACCCCCCAGGCGTTTGGATGGGAGGCTCCGTTTGGCCGCGAGGTGATCGAGCAGATCATCCCGCACCGCGATCCGTTTCTCTTCCTCGACGAGGTACTCGAGCTCGAGCCCGGTACGCGGGTCGTCGCTCGGAAGCAGGTGCGGGGCGACGAGTGGTTCTTTCCCGGGCATTTCCCGGGCCGGCCGATCATGCCCGGAGTGATCATGGTCGAGGCGCTGGCGCAGGCAGGCGCGATCGCCGCGCTCTCGCTCGAGGAGAACCGCGGCAAGCTGGTGCTCTTCGCAGGCATCGACGACGTGCGCTTCAAGCGGATCGTCGAGCCGGGAGACGAGCTGACGCTCGCCTGCGAGATCGAGGCCGTGCGCGGGCCGGTCGGTCGCGGCAAGGCGGTCGCCCGCGTCGGTGACGAGCTCGCCGTCCGCGGCACGCTGACCTTCGCAACCGCGTCGGCATGATCGGCACGGCCACCGGCGTCCACGTATCGATCACGGGGCTCGGCTGCCACGTGCCCGAACGGGTGGTGACCAACGAGGAGCTGGCGCGGCTCGTCGACACGTCGGACGAATGGATCACGATCAGGACGGGGATCAAGGAGCGCCGCTTCGCCGCCGACGACGAGGCGCTCTCCGACATCTGCGTCCCGGCGATCGAGCGGGCGCTGGCCGCGGCCGGGGTCTCGGCACGCGAGATCGACCTCCTGATCGTTGCCACCGTGACACCCGACATGATGTTCCCCTCGACTGCCGCGCTCCTCGCCGACCGGTTCGGCATGGTCGACGCGGCGGCATACGACCTCTCCGCCGGCTGCACCGGGTTCATGTACGGGCTCGTCCAGGCGTACGGCCTGGTCAGCTCCGGGCTCAGCAAGCGCGCGCTCGTGGTCGGCGCCGACGTGCTGTCGAAGTTGATGAACTTCGCCGACCGCTCCACCTGCATCCTCTTCGGCGACGGCGCGGGCGCGGCGGTGCTCGAGCCGGTCGAGAGCGGGGGGTTCCTCGCTTTCGAGCTCGGCGCCGACGGGGCCGGCGGTGTCGACCTGAACCTGCCCGCCGGCGGGTCGCGGATCCCGACCACGGCCGAGAGTGTCGCGAGAGGCGATCACTACGTGCACATGAACGGCCGCCGGGTCTTCATGTTCGCGACGCGCGTCCTCGTCAGCTCGGCCAAGCACGTGCTCGAGCAGGCAGGCTTGTCGATCGAGGACGTGGACGTCTATGTTCCCCACCAGGCAAACGTCAGGATCATCGATCATGCTGTTGCGAAGCTCGGGATCGCGGAGGACCGCGTGGTAGTTAACGTGGATCGATATGGCAACACCTCGTCTGCGTCGATCCCGATGGCGCTGGCGGATGCGCTCGCGGAGGGCCGGGTGCACAAGGGCGATACGGTGCTGATGACGGGGATGGGTGCAGGGTTAACGTGGGGTTCGGCGGTAATGAACTGGACGGAGGAGTCATGACGAAGATCGCCTTCTGCTTTCCGGGACAGGGGTCCCTCGGCAGGGGAATGGGACGCGACATCGCCCAGGCTGTGCCCGAAGCGATGGCCGTCTTCGTGCGCGGAAGCGAAGCCAGCGGGCTCGACCTGCGGCGCCTCTGCTTCGACGCGCAACTGGAAGAGATGGTCGAGACCGAAGTGCAGCAGCCGGCGCTCGTCGCCACGAGCCTGGCGGTGCTTGCCGCCCTGCGCGTGCGCGGGATCGAGCCCGACTACGTGGTCGGCCACTCCGTCGGCGAGTTCGCCGCGCTGGCGGCCGCCAACTCCGTCGGCGTTGCCGAGACGATCGGCCTCGTCCGCGAGCGTGGCCTGGCGATGGCCGAGGCGGCGAGGGAGCGCCCCGGCTCGATGGCCGCGATCCTCGGTCTCGAGGACGAGGTCGTCGAGAGCATCTGCCGCAGGATCCTCGGGGTCTGGCCGGCGAACTACAATTGTCCTGGGCAGATAGTAGTCTCCGGAGAAAACGCTGCGGTCGACGAGTGCTGTGCCACTGCGGAGGCGGCTGGTGCGCGTCGCACCGTCAAGCTGAAGGTCTCCGGCGCATTCCACTCCCCGCTCGTTGCGCGTGCGGCAGAGCGGCTGCGGCCCGCAGTCGAGGCGGTCAAGTTCGGGGAGCCGCAGGCGGCGTTCATGTCCACGGTCACGGCCCGGTTCGAGGAGGCGCAGCGGATGGGCGCCCTCCTCGTCGACCAGCTGACCGCACCCGTGCGCTTCACGCAGGCCGCCTCCGGCCTGATCAAGGAAGGCGTGCGCACGTTCGTGGAGGTCGGGCCCGGGAACGTTCTCTCGGGGCTGGTCAAGCGCATCGATCGCAGCGTGAAGGCGATCTCCGTCAACGATCTCCCCTCGCTCGAGCGGATCGAAGAGGCAATCGCATAGGAGCGGCCGGCGGCGTAGGCTCGACGGAGCCGCCCAGGAGCGGAGGCGCCGGCGCCGGCGCCGGAGCGGGGACGTTCTGCTCTCTCGAGGGCAAGCTCGCGCTCGTCACCGGCGCCTCGCGTGGGATCGGCCGCGCGATCGTCGTGGAGCTGGCGCGGGCCGGCGCGCAGGTCGTGGTCGGCTACCGGAGCGGCGCCGAGGAGGCCGAGGCGGTCGCGCGGGAGACCGGAGGCCGGGCGGTGCAGGCCGACGTCGGGGATCCTGAGCAGGCGGCGCGCCTCGTCGAGGAGGCGGGCGACCTCGACATCCTGGTCAACAACGCCGGTCTGACGCGCGATGGGCTGATCGCGCGGATGTCGGACGAGGACTGGCGCACGGTGCTCGACACGAACCTCGGCGGCGTCTTCCACACCTGCCGGGCGGCCGCGCGGGGGATGATGCGGCGCCGCTCGGGCTCGATTGTCAACCTCTCGAGCGTTGTCGGCGTCCACGGCAATCCCGGGCAGACGAACTACGCAGCGTCCAAGGCGGGGATCATCGGCTTCACGAAGTCGCTGGCACGCGAGTTGGCCCCGCGCGGCGTGCGGGCGAACGTGATCGCGCCGGGCTACATCCAGACCGCGCTCACCGACGTCCTGCCGGAGGAGGTGCAGCAGGCGATCCTGGCCAACACGCCGCTCGCCCGGCTCGGCACACCGGAAGACGTGGCCGGGGCGGTACGCTTCCTCTGCTCCGACGAGGCATCGTTCGTGACGGGCGAGGTCTTGCTGGTCGACGGAGGGCTGGGAATGTGAGCGTCAACGGGCGTCGTAGAGTCGTGATCACTGGGATGGGGGCGGTTACGCCCCTGGGCAACGACGTGGAGACGACGTGGCAGAACCTCGTCTCCGGCCAGTCCGGGGCGGGGCCGATCACCCAGTTCGACGCGACCGGCTACTTCGCCAGCTTCGCCTGCGAGCTGAAGGACTTCGACCCGACGAACTGGATCGACTACAAGACCGCACGCCGGATGGATCGGTTCGCCCAGATGGTCGTCGCCGCTGCACGTCAGGCCGAAGCGGACTGCGGGATCGATATCTCCAAGGAGCCGGACCGGATCGGCGCGTCGATCGCGACCGGGATCGGTGGTCTCCAGTCCTTCCAGGACTGTCACACCCAGCTGCGCGATCGCGGCCCGGACCGCGTGAACCCGTTCTCGATTCCCGCGATCATCCCGAACCTCGGCGCCGGGTGGGTCTCGATCGAGCTCGGCACGCGCGGTCCGCTCAGCGCCCAGTGCACGGCCTGTGCCGCCTCGAACATGGCGATCGGCGACGGCGCCGACGCGATCAGGCTCGGCCGGGCCGACGTCATGTTCTGCGGCGGGACCGAAGCGGCGGTGACGGAGGTCGGCATCGCCGGCTTCGGCGCGATGCGCGCGCTCTCCCGGCGGAACGACGATCCCAAGCGCGCGAGCCGGCCGTTCGACCTGGAGCGCGACGGCTTCGTGATGGGGGAGGCCGGCGCGGTGGTCGTGCTCGAGGAGCTCGAGCGCGCCAGGGCCCGCGGCGCCAAGATCTACGCGGAGTTCGCCGGCTACGGCGTCTCCTCGGATGCGCAGCACATCACCGAGCCCGACCCGACCGGGCTGAACCCGGCGCGGTCGATGCGGATGGCGCTGGACGATGCGGATGTGGACGCGTCGGAGGTCGACTACGTCAACGCGCACGGCACCTCGACACCGCTCGGCGACGCGGCCGAGACGCGGGTGATGAAGCTGGCGCTCGGGGAGGAGAACGCGCGCAAGACGCCGATCTCCTCGACGAAGGGCTCGACAGGGCATTGCCTCGGCGGCGCGGGCGCGGTCGAGGCGATCTTCTCGACGCTGGCGATCCAGCGCGGGACGCTGCCGCCGACGATCAACTACGAGGTGCCCGACCCGCAGTGCGACCTCGACTACATCCCGAACGAGGCGCGGCCCGCGGACGTGCGGGTGGCGATCTCGAACTCGTTCGGCTTCGGCGGGCACAACTCGTCGATCGTGCTCACGCGCTTCGAGGAGTAGCTTGGCCGAGGCGACGCTTCAGAGATGGGCCACGTTCGACTGCTACGGGACGCTGATCGACTGGAACGCGGGGATCGGCGGCGAGCTCGCACGGCTCTTCGGTGACGGCGCCGCGCCACGGCTGCTCGAGCGGTACCACGAGCTCGAGCCGGAGGTCCAGGCCGAGGATCCGGAGCGGAGCTACCGAACGGTGCTCACGCTGACGCTGGAGCGGCTGGCGGCGAGGGAGAACCTCACGCTGCCGGCGGGTGAGGCGCCCGCGCTCGCCCGCTCGCTGCCCGAGTGGGAGCCGTTCCCGGAGGTGCCTGCTGCGCTCGAAGAGGCCCGCGCCCGCGGCTGGCGGCTCGCCATTCTCTCGAACACGGACCGTGACTTCATCGCCGCCTCGAAGGCGCGGCTCGGGGTGCCGTTCGACGAGACGATCGTCGCCTCCGAGATCGGCTCGTACAAGCCGGGCCATCGGCACTGGTCGGAGTTCTTCGCCCGCACGCACGCCGACCGCGCGCGGCACGTGCATGTTGCCGCCAGCCTCTTCCACGACATTGCCCCGGCCAACGAGCTCGGCCTCCGCTCCGTCTGGGTCAACCGACTCGGCGAGATCGCTGATCCAGAGCCCACCCGCGAGATCCCTGACCTGACTGGCCTGGCGGACGTGCTCGACGGCTTCGTCCCCGCTTGAGGCCGCCGGCACCGTTCGCGGCCCGCCCGGCTGTGCTCGAGGACGCGTCGGATGTTGCGTCGCTGATGAACGCCTTCGAGCGGGCCTACCTCGAAGAACCTGACGAGATGGACGCGACCGAGGTCGCGGGCTGGTGGACCGGCGCCGACCTCGAGCGGGACACGTTGGTCGTCCGGGACCCCGCAGGAAAGCTCGCGGCGAGCGGGAGGCTCAAGGAGGAGGGTGAAGCCGTCCTCGAGCTCGACGCCTACGTGCATCCGGAGGCCCTGGGCCGCGGCCTCGGCGGCTTCCTGCTCGAGTGGGCCGAGGAGGAGTCGCGCCGGCTGGAGCGGCCCACACTCCGCACGTCGGCACTCATGGCCGACCCTGCGGCAAAGTCGCTCATCGAGGGCCGGGGCTTCGACCCCGTCCGACACTTCTACCGCATGCTGATCGAGCTCGATGCACGGCCGCCCGAGGCGGTGTGGCCCGAGGGCTTCGAGGTGGCAACCTTTGCGACGGGCGACGGGGCGACTCTTCACGCGGTCATCGAGGAGGCGTTCGCAGATCACTGGGGCCACCAGCCGCGCGATCTCGAGCACTGGCACCAACACGTTTTCGGCCAGGCCTGGTGGGACCCCTCGCTCGTCTACCTCGTCCGCGAAGGCGACGAGGCCGTGGCTGCCGAGATCAACGCCTTTCGGTTCGGGATGGGCTGGGTCGGCACCCTCGGCACGCGCGTCCCGTGGCGAGGCCGGGGGCTCGGGCGGGCCCTGCTGCTGACCGCGTTCGGCGAGTTCTACCGGCGCGTCCAGCACCGCATCGGTCTCGCGGTCGACGCCGGCAACGAGACCGGCGCCACGCACCTCTACGAGAGCGTCGGCATGCGCGTGTCCGCGCAGGCCGACGTGTACGAAAAGCGCAGGTAACCTCACGGGGTGTCGCGCCTCCGCGCGAAGTGCCCTGTTTGCAAGACGTTCACCGCCGTCGCGCTCGGGCCCGAGTACCAGTGCCACGCCTGTGGGGCCGAGTTCGCGGCGGGCCTCGTTCGCGTCCCCCGGGCCTGGGGCACGGGCGGCGAGGCGATGGCGGAGGCGGCCTCCCTCGAGCTTCCCTATCCGGAGGCCTCGGTGGTCAACGAGGACTCGCTCGGCGAGCAGTCGCTCGTGCTCGCCTCCGAGCTGCCCGAACGCCCGCTCGTCCTGGGCGGGTGCTGCTGCTCCCACGTTGGCGCTGTCGAGGGCCTGGCCGCGCGCCACGGCCGCGTCGCCGTCGTCTGGGTGGACGCGCACGGCGATCTGAACACGCCCGAGTCGTCTCCATCAGGGAACGAATGGGGGATGCCGTTGCGCATGCTGCTCGACTCGGGCGCGATCGACGCGCAGGACGTCGCTCTCATCGGCGCCCGCAATCTCGATCCATCGGAGCGCGAGTTCATTCACGACAGCGGCATCCAGACCGGTAAGGACGCGGTCGAGCGGGCGCTGAGCGGCGCGGACGGGGTCTACGTTGCGATCGACTTCGACGGCCTGGACGAGGCCGAGGTGTCGGCATGGATGCCCGAGCCCGGAGGGGTTCCGCTGGCCGAAGCCGAGGAGCTGCTGCGCGGAGTCGCGCGCAACACGACCGTTGTCGGCGCCGGGCTCACCGGCCTGCTGCCCGACCCGCGCAACCTCGAGCCGGCCGTCCGCCTGTGCGCGGCGCTCGGCCTGTAACCGCCCGCTCGGGAGGGCGGGTCTAAGATCCGAGTCATGGCGCAACCTCGCATCGACGTCTCCATCGAGAACAAGGGGAGTTCGGGGACGGGTCCCGGGGACGGGAGGAAGCACCCGAACACCTGTCCTTCGTGCGGGTCGCACTACCGCGAGGACGAGCTCGAGCGGCACCTGGGTGTTTGCCCCCAGTGCGGATACCACTTCCCGCTCAGCGCCCCCGAGCGGATCGAGCAGCTCGCCGATCCGGGCACCTTTGCGGAGGAAGAGGCCGACCTGCGCTCGACCGACCCGCTCGGGTTCTTCGATCTGCGGCCGTACACGGAGCGGCTGGCCGAGGCCGAGCTGAAGACGGGCGAGGGCGACGCGATCATGATCGGACGCGCCGAGATCGAGGGCGAGCCGTGCCAGCTCTCGGTGATGGATTTCGCGTTCATGGGGGGCTCGATGGGCAGCGTCGTCGGCGAGAAGTTCGTCCGCGCCTGCGATCGGGCGGTCGAGCGGCGGGTGCCGCTCGTCTCCGTGACCGCGTCCGGCGGCGCCCGCATGCAGGAAGGGATCCTGTCGCTGATGCAGCTGCCGAAGACCGTGTGCGCGGTCGAGGATCTGCACGACGAGCGGATCGCCCTGATCAACATACTTGCCCATCCGACGACCGCCGGGGTGCTCGCGAGCTTCGCGAGCCTCGGCGACGTCACCGTCGCCGAGCCCGGCGCGCTGATCTCCTTCACGGGCCCGCGGGTAGTGCAGCAGACGACGCGCGAGAAGCTGCCCGACGACTTCGGTCTCGCCGAGTCGAACCTGCGCTTCGGCCACCTCGACGCGATCCTGCCCCGCGGCGAGCTGCGCCCCTTCGTCGGTCGCCTGCTTCGGCTCTTCGGCAATGCCGGGTGAGGCCGAGCGCCGGCTGCGCGAGCGGCTGAGCAGGCTCAGGAACCTGTCGCTGATCGGCAGCACCAAGCTCTCGGGCGAGCTCGAGCGGCTTCAGCGCCAGCTCGAGCAGCTCCAGGCGGAGCCGACCGACGAGGAGATCTGGCGTTCGGTCGAGCTCGCGCGTCACCCGGACCGGCCGTACACGCTCGACTACGTCGAGCGCCTCCTCGAAGACTGGGTCGAGCTGCACGGCGACCGGGGCCGCGCAGACGACGGCGCGATGGTCACCGGCCTGGGCAGCTTCAACGGTCGCACCGTCGTGCTCGTCGGCCAGCAGAAGGGCCGCGATATCCAGGAGCGGACGAAGCGGCAGTTCGGCATGCCCTACCCCGAGGGATACCGGAAGGCAATGCGGGCGATGGAACTGGCGGATCGGCACGGCTTCCCGGTGATCAGCCTCGTCGACACCCCAGGTGCCTACCCCGGCGTCGCCGCGGAGCAGCACGGCCAGGGCGGCGCGATCGCACAGTCGCAGGCGCTGATGGCCCGCCTTCGGATACCGACGGTCGCCTGCGTGATCGGAGAGGGCGGCTCGGGCGGCGCGATCGCGATCGCGCTCGCAGACCGGGTGTTGATGCAGGAGAACGCGATCTACTCCGTGATCTCCCCCGAGGGCTGCGCGGCGATTCTCTGGCGTGACGCCGGCGAGGCGCGCAAGGCCGCGGCGGCCTTCAAGCCGGACGCCGCGCATTGCCTGGAGTTAGGGGTGATCGACGGGATCGTGCCGGAGCCGGAAGGAGGGGCCCAAAACGACTGGGATGAGGCCGCCGAGCTGGTCCGGGAGTCGCTCCGGGAGGCGCTGGACGACCTCGAAGGGACGTCCGCAGACGGGTTGGTGCGTGCCCGGCGCGACAAGTTCCGTGGGATGGGTGTCTTCGCGTAACGATCCCGTTTTTGCGGGGAGATTCCACACTCTCCACAGGCTTTTCCCCGGCTGCAAACCCCCTTTTTTCACCGTTTTGACACCGGTCGGAAACCCGAAGCAGGCCATTTGCAGGAGGTGTTCGGCCACTCCGCGGGCGGGTACACGTAAAACCGCCCGATGAGGCCGAATTCGTCCCCAGGAACTGTCCACTACCGCGCCTCGCGGCCTCGACTCAGGGACACTTCCACCCGTGCCTCGTAGCGAGCTCTCCGAGTACCGCCAGAAGCGCAACCCGAAGCGCACGCCCGAGCCGTTTGGATCCGGAAAGCGCGGCCGGAAGCCGATCTTCGTTGTCCAGCGTCACGACGCTCGCCGCCTTCACTACGACTTCCGGCTCGAGCGCGACGGCGCGCTCGCCAGCTGGGCGGTCCCGAAGGGCATCCCGCTCGAGACGGGGCAGCGTGTCCTCGCCGTCCACGTCGAGGATCACCCCCTCGACTACGCGACCTTCGAGGGCGAGATCCCGAAGGGCCAGTACGGCGCCGGCACGGTCGAGATCTGGGACCGGGGCACGTACGAGCTCGTCGAGGAGAAGAAGGATGGGGGTCTGACGGTGCGCCTGGAGGGCGACCGTCTGCAGGGGCTGTGGACGCTGGTGCCCGCGAAGCTCGACGGCGACCCCCGCAACTGGTTACTCATCCGTAAGCGGGAGGAGGTCACGCGCAACCGGGACGGGGTCCCGGTTGCGCTAGCGCGTAGCTACGAGCCGATGCTGGCGACGCTCGCGCAGGATGTGCCGAAAGGGCCGGGTTGGGTGTTCGAGGTGAAGTGGGACGGGTACCGGGCCCTGGCGTACATCACGCAGGGCGAGGCACGGCTTGTCAGTCGGAACGGCAACGACCTGACGGAACGCTTTCCGGCAGTCGCGAAACAGCTAGCGCAGGCGACGAAGTCGCCTGCGCTGATATTGGACGGCGAGATCTGCGCCCTCGACGAGAACGGGCGCCCGAGCTTCTCGGCCATGCAGCAGGGAAAGCCCGGGACGCCGATCGTCTACGAGGTGTTCGACGTGCTCGAGGTCGAGGGCGAGCCGCTCGTCGATCTGCCGCTCACCGAGCGCCGAGCGAGGCTGGAGGCGCTGCTCGACCGCCGGAACACAACGGTCCGGCTTTCCGAAGGGTTTGAGAACGGCACAGCGTTGTTCGAGGCGGCGATGAAGCAGAGGCTCGAGGGCGTGATCGCCAAGCGCGCGGACTCCCCGTACAGGCAGGGCAAGCGGACGCGCGACTGGCTGAAGATCAAGACGCACGGCCGCCAGGAGTTCGTGATCGCCGGGTACACGAAGGGCCAGGGCCGGCGCTCGGGCCGCCTGGGCTCGCTCGTGCTCGGGGTCTGGCGTGGCGGAGAGCTTGCCTACGTGGGCAACTGTGGCACCGGCTTCACCGACAAGGACATCGAAGATCTCCTCGCACGGCTGCGGCCGCTCGAGCAGAAGGAGTCACCGTTTCCGGTTGTTCCGAAGATGCCGAAAGTGCGGAAGGCGGATGTGGTCTGGGTGAAGCCGGAGCTCGTCTGCGAGGTCGAGTTCGTCGAGTGGACGCACGACGGCCGTCTGCGCGCGCCGTCCTTCCAGGGG
>DATCPA010000011.1:0-1937 GCA_036564335.1 Gaiellaceae bacterium | reverse complement strand
CCGCCCGGCGCCGACGCGCGACGCCGACGCCCGCACCCGCGCGAAGAGGCGGTCGCTCGACCCCTGCTCCCGCGGGATCCCGAGGTTGCGATCGCCGATCATGTCGAGCAGGACCATCGCCTGCGCCCGCTTGTACGCCTGGGCCGCGACCCTGCTGCCGCGCATCCCGTTCTCTTCGAAGCTCGAGTCGTCGGGCGCCTCTTCCCCGTCGAAGAAGACGAAGACGACGGTGGGTCGGACGGTGCGGGGTCGGAGCGCCCTGGCGAGCTCGTAGACGACCGCGGTGCCGGAGGCCCCGTCGTTCGCGCCGACGAAGCCGGGATAGTCCTTCGTGTCGTAGTGGGCGCCGACGACGACGTACCGCTTCGGGTCGCGCCCGCGAACCGTGTAGACGACGTTGCGTAGACCGCCGGGCACCCCCTGGTACCGCGCTCCCGGCAGCAGCTTGACGAGGCGCGCCGCGAGCGTTCGCGACGCGACCGAGCCCGCCGGGCGCGGCCCGAGCTCCACCTGCCAGCGCAGGAAAGCGAACGCGCGCTTCGAGTCGAACCGGTCGGGCCGCTTCCCGCCGGCGCCGCGCGCGCCTGCGGCGACGAGCGCAGCGCTCGCGGCCAGCGCGAGGAAGAGAAGGATCCGCGTCACGAGCTCAATCTATGAGAGAGGGCCGGTCGCCCGGCCCTCTCGGTCATTCGCACGCTTCTTGGAGATCAGGCGGGTGGGGGATCCTCCCTGCCGCCCTCCGAACCGCCCATGCTGCCAGGCTCGGAACCGCCCGGTGCGCCCGGGCCGCCCATCGTGCCTGACTCGCCCATGCCGCCCGCCGGTGGTGGCGGAGGCGTGGCCGCGGGGGGGCTGGACGCGCTCGCGCCGCCACCGCCCATCGAGGCCCGGGTCGGCATCGCGTCGCCGCTTTCCTGGAACCGCAGCCAGCCGCCGTACCCGATCACCACGGCCAGGATCAGCCCGACCCACGCGGGCCAGTTCCGGAAGTCGAGCGTCAGAACCCTGATCACCGTGATGATCAGGATCGCGCCGGCGAGACCCAGCGCGAGCAGCCCGCCCGGCAGGTTCAGGCCGCGGATCGTGTCCGGCGCAAACGCGTCGAGCACCTCCCAGACAATCAGCACGAGCAACAGGATCCCGACCAGGAATCCGAGGCCGTGCCACATCGACTGATTGCCGCAAACCTTGAACCCGCCTGCACTGGCGCATGCCTGCTGCCAGTGGAAAAACGAGTCGATCAGGAGGAGGAGCGACGCCGGGAGGAGGATCTTCCGCGCGGTGCTCCAGTTAGCCCAGTCCATTCGCTACTCCTTCTTTGATGGGGACGTGCGGATCGTGCCGCATGAATCTACTGCGGGAAGCGGACGCGCGTCTAGGGAGACACGGTATTTGGCATCGCTGGGCTCGGCACTAAACTGCGCTCAATGGAGGGGAACGCACCCGAGTCGCCCGATCCTCGCCCGAGTCCCGAAGAGGGGCGAGGCGACCGGATCCGGCGGCACAGCCAGCGAGCACGCCTCTACGGCGTGGCCTTCGCTCTCGTGGCTCTGCTCGTGTGCCTGGTCGCGCTCGTGCTCGCGAACACCCGCAGCGTGAAGCTGAGTTGGGTCTTCGGCGACACGAACGCGTCGCTCGTCTGGATCATCCTCACCGCGGCGATCCTCGGCTGGCTGCTCGGTCTCGCCACGAGCATCGCCTTCCGCAGGCGCACGCGGCACACTTCTAGCTAGCCGCTACGCGGTCGCGCCGCACTTCCAGCCGCCGCGCTAACCGCCGGCTAGACGAATTCCTCGGCCGGGACGGTGACGGGCGCCTCCTCCTCGCGATCCGGCAGGAACCACCGCTCGGCGATGAAGGTCGGGACAACTGCCGACAGTACGACGACGGTGATCAGGAGCGAGAACTGCGTCTCGTCGATGATGTGCGCGGTCAGC
>DATCPA010000114.1:0-13015 GCA_036564335.1 Gaiellaceae bacterium | reverse complement strand
ACTACAACCGCTGGCTGGTCGAGCGCGACAACGTGCCGCCCGTCCGCGATCTGCTCCGAGAACGTCCCGATGCCGGCACCGGCGTCGAGGACGTGCCTGCCAATGAGGGGAGTCCCGCGCTCGACCAGCCAGCGGTTGTAGTTGTCCGCCTCCTCCATCCGCCGCAGGGTCTCTGCCTGCTTGGGATGGAAGACGAGTGCCGCGGCCTCGCTCACGGCCGGAACCGCTCGGTAACGAGCACCCTCACGGCGACCAGCCCGTCCCGCCACGTGATCTTCTTGCCCTCGTCGTACGTGCGCCCGTAGTAGGAGATCGGCAGCTCGTAGATCCGCAGCTTCCGCTTGCAGATCTGAGCGGCGATCTCAGGCTCGATGGCGAAATCGTCCTGCCGGAGAGTGAGCGAACGGAGCACTTCGGCCCGGAAGACCTTGTAGCCGGTCTCCATGTCTGTGAGCGTCGTATTGAAGAGCACGTTCGTCAGCAGGGAGAGCATCCGATTCCCGACGAGGTGCCAGAACATGTGCACCCGCTGCGGCTGCCCGCCGGACAGCCGTGAGCCAAAGACAACGTCGGCGACGCCCTCGGTGATCGGCGCGACGAGACGCGGGACGTCGGCCGGGTCGTATTCCATGTCCGCGTCCTGGATGACGACGATGTCTCCATCGATATGCGGGATCGCCGCGCGAATGGCGGCGCCCTTGCCTCGATTCGGCTGTGTGATGACGTGGGCTCGCTCGCTGCTCTCCTGCCAGCGGCTGAGCAGAGCGGGCGTCTCGTCGGTCGACCCGTCGTCGACGACAATGATCTGCGCCTCGAGCGGCAGCCGTTCAATCCGGTCGAGGACCTCGACGATGGTCGCGGCCTCGTTGTACGCGGGGACGATGAACGACACTCGCTTTCGCGCGACTGGCAGCCGGGCTACAGACACCGGACTGACAGCGGGGGTCGCACCGGCAAGCGCCGAGGGGAAGGACGCCATGCGAGGCATATCGACCGATGTCACGCCCCCCTTGAGTCCGCAATCGAGTACGCGAGAACGGCTTCTTTGGCCGGAATCGCCGGCTCAGAGCATCTAGCGCGTCGAGAGCGTTGCCGAGCCGAACCGTTGCGCGGCGCGCGCCCGCGCCCGTGCTGCCTCGACCTCGCGGTCCCGCGGCGGCGCACTCGTGACCAGCGAGGCGAGCAGGCGGCTCGAAGCCTCGGCCACCTCGTCCACGGCGCGCGCGAAGGCTACTTCGTTCGCCTTCGACGGCTTCGCCGTGCCGCTGATCTTGCGGACGTACTGGAGCGCGGCGGCGCGCACCTCCTCCTCGGTGGCCGGCGGCTCGAAGTTGTGCAGCGTATGGATGTTCCGGCACATGGCTCTGTCCTTTCCTAGGCAGTGACCGCGAGCAGCTCGCGGCGCAGGTCCTTGATCTCGTCTCGCAGCTTGGCGGCGTACTCGAACCTCAGCTCCTCGGCGGCGGTGAACATCTCCTCCTCGAGCGTGATGATCAGCCGCTCGATCTCCTCTTGCTTCATGCCCTCGACCTCGACCTTCCCGCGGCGGCGCCGCGACGGCACGGTCGGAGAATCGAGGGTCAGGAACTCGGCGATGTCGGAGACGCCCTTGACGATCGACTCGGGCGTGATCCCGTGCTCCTCGTTGTACGCGAGTTGCGTCGCGCGCCGGCGGTTCGTCTCCTCGAGCGCGCCCTGGATCGCCTCGGTCATCTTGTCCCCGTAGAGCAGCACCTTCCCGTTGATGTTCCGGGCGGCGCGCCCGATCGTCTGGATGAGCGCGGTCTTTCCGCGCAGGAAGCCCTCCTTGTCCGCATCCAGGATCGCCACCAGCGAGACCTCCGGCAGGTCGAGCCCCTCCCGCAGCAGGTTGACCCCGACGAGCACGTCATACTCGCCGAGCCGAAGCTCCCGGATGATCGAGATCCGCTCGAGCGTGTCGATCTCCGAGTGCAGATAGCGGGCCTTCACGCCGGCCTCGAGCAGGTAGTCGGTCAGGTCCTCGGCCATCTTCTTCGTCAGCGTCGTCACCAGCACGCGCTCGCCCATCTCCTCTCGGTGGCGGATCTCGTTGAGCAGGTCGTCGATCTGGTTCTTGGTCGCGCGCACCTCGACCTCCGGATCGACGACGTACGTCGGCCGGATCAGCTGCTCGGCGACCACCGGCGAGTTGCGCAGCTCGAACGGCCCCGGCGTCGCCGAGACGAAGACGAGCTGTTTCACCTTGTCGAGGAACTCGTCGAAGCGGAGCGGCCGGTTGTCGAGCGCCGAGGGAAGGCGAAAGCCGAAGTCGACGAGCGTTTGCTTGCGCGAGCGATCGCCCTCGTACATGCCGCCCAGCTGCGGAACGGTCTGGTGGGACTCGTCCACGAAGACGACGAAATCGTCGGGGAAGTAGTCGAGCAGCGTGAACGGGTGCGAGCCGCGGGGGCGACCCTCGAGGTGACGCGAGTAGTTCTCGATCCCGGAGCAGAAGCCGAGCTCCCGCATCATCTCGAGGTCGTACTCGGTGCGCTGGCGCAGACGGTGGGCCTCGAGCATCTTCCCCTGCGAGTCGAACAGCCGCACCTGCTCCTCCAGCTCGTGCCGGATGTCGTCGACCGCGCGCTCGATCGTCGGCGTCGAAGTCACGTACTCCGTCGCCGGCCAGATCACGAGGTTGTCCAGCCGCGCGTACACCTCGCCGGTCAGCGGGTCGAAGTGCGAGATCGACTCGACCTCGTCGCCGAGGAACGAGACGCGGTACGCGGTCTCCGAGTTCGCCGGCTGCACCTCGAGCACGTCGCCCTTGACGCGGAAGCGCCCGCGGGCGAGGACGCTGTCGTTGCGCACGTACTGGCTCTCGATCAGCATCCGCAGCGCGTCGTCGCGGTCGATCGTCTCCCCCACGTTCAGGATCAGGACCCGCCCGCGCCACTCCTCGGGCGAGCCGAGGCCGTAGATGCACGAGACCGAGGCGACGACGACCACGTCGCGGCGCGAGAAGAGCGCCGAGGTGGCCGCGAGCCGCAGCCGCGAGATGTCGTCGTTGCGCGACGAGTCCTTTTCGATGTAGAGGTCGGCCTGGGGGACGTACGCCTCGGGCTGGTAGTAGTCGTAGTACGAGACGAAGTACTCGACCGCGTTGTCGGGGAGGAACTCGCGGAACTCGTTGCAGAGCTGTGCCGCCAGCGTCTTGTTGTGCGCGATCACGAGCGCAGGCCGGCCGATCTTCTCGATGATCCACGCCATCGTCGCGGTCTTGCCGGTGCCGGTCGCGCCGAGGAGCGTCTGGTAGCGGTTACCGGCCTCGAGCGACGCCGCGATCGTCTCGATCGCCTGCGGCTGGTCTCCGGTCGGACGATAGGTGTCGGCGGTCTTGAAGGCGGCCACGGGGACAAGGTACCGTCCGCCGCTGCGCCTGCGAGCTCTGCTCAGGCTAACCGATGGGCTCGAGCACGACGACGGGAATCCGCCGCTCGGTCTTCGTCTGATACTCGGCGTAGTTCGGGAAGAGCGCGACCATCTGCCCCCAGAGCCGGTCCCGCTCCTCGCCCTCGGCTTCGCGGGCGCGAACACGCAGCCGCTCCCGTCCGACCAGGATCTCGGCCTCCTGCCCCTTCAAGTTGTGGTACCAGGCCGGGTGCTTGGGCGCGCCGCCGACGGAGGCGATCAAGACGTAGTTGTCGCCGTCCCGCCCGTAGAGGAGCGGCGTCGTCCGCCGCTTCCCCGACTTGCGGCCGGTGACGCTGAGGAGCAGAACGGGTGCCTTGCCCATCCGCCCGCCGACCTTCCCGCCGCTCAGTCTGTAGAGCGCGTTGTGGATCGCGCCGAAGACGCGGAGGAACAAATGCCTCATGACGCACCCGCCGACGCGCGCAGTGCCCGCTGGAGCCCGGCCGCGGCCGTCCCACGCTCGAATCCCGTGCCGTCCACGTCCACGACCGGCATCACCTCGCGCACCGACGACGAGGTGAAGACCTCTTCGCTGCCGAGCAGCTCATCGAGCGAATAGTGCCCTTCCTCGACCTCGTAGGCGGCACCCGGCGCCGCTTCGATCAGCACAGCCCGCGTCACGCCCGCCAGGATCCCGAGGTCGAGCGACGGCGTGAAGAGCGTCCGGCCCCGCCGCCACCAGATGTTCGTCACCGGCCCCTCGAGCACGATGCCCTCGTCGAGAACGAAAACCGCGTCGTCGGCGCCGCGCCTCCGCGCCTCCGCCTCCGCGGCCATGTTCACCGCGTAGCTCGTCGACTTCACCCCGCCGAGCAGCCAGGGCGCCTCGGCCCGCACCCCGAGCAAGGATATGAGCGCGATCCCGCGGGCGCGGCGCTCTTCGAGGTCGTCCGGCAGGGCGCTGACGAGCGCGAGCGAACAGGGCTTGCCGGTGCCCTCACGGCCGGCGGTCAGGTAGAGGCGCAGCACCGCGTCGGGCTCGGCGGCGGCCGCGAGCGCCTGCTCGGCGAGCTCCTCGAAGCCGCCCGGCCACGTGACGTCGAGCCGTGCCGCCGAGGCCTCCATGCGCTGCAGGTGGTCGCCGATGCGAAACGGAACGCCGCCGTAGACGCGCAATGTCTCGAAGGCGGCGCGGCCGCGCAGCAGCGCCTCGTCGTCGGCGGGCAGCACGGGCTCGTCCGGCGTGACGAGGCCGCGGCCGGCGACCGCCACCGAGAGGAGCCTCACCTCGCGACCGGCTCCGGCAGCCGCCGTAGGCTCGACGGAGGCGGCCCAGGAGCGGAGGTGCCGGCTTTGCCGGCGCCGGAGCGGAAAAGTGGAGCGCCGATCAGCTCGAGCAGCGGGCGGGCCTTGACGAGCGACTCCTCGACCTCGGCCTCCGGCTCCGAGTCCCAGACGATCCCGCCGCCCGCCCAGAGGTGGATCCGGCCGTCGGCGATGGCGAAGGTCCGGATCGTCAGCGCCAGGTCGAGGTCCCCGTTCGGGTAGATCCGGCCGAGCGCGCCCATCGACGCGCCGCGGCCGGCCGGCTCGATCGCTGCGATGTGGTCGACCGCCGAGATCTTCGGCGCCCCGGTGACCGAGCCGCCGGGGAACATCGCGCCGAGCAGCTCCGTGAGCCCGACGTCCTTGCGCAGGCGCCCCTCGACGCAACTGGTCATGTGCCTCACGCCTGCCTCCTCGCGTTCGGCCATCAGCTCGGGCCAGTGAACGCTCCCCGGCTCGCAGACGCGCGAGAGGTCGTTGCGCTCGAGATCGACGATCATCACGTGCTCCGCGGCGTCCTTCTCCGAGGCTCCCAGCTCGTCGTCCGACTCGAGCGGTCTCGTGCCCTTGATCGGCATCGTCCAGACCCGCCGGCCTCGGCGTGCGAGGAACAGCTCGGGTGAGGCGGAGACGATCGCCCACCCGTCACCGAGGAGCGGCCGCGGCTCCAGCGGGCCGAGCGGCGCGAGCGCGGCGGCAAGCCCGGCCGGGCTGCCTCGGAAGGGGGCGGACAGGTGCTGGACGAGGTTGACCTGGTAGACGTCGCCGGCCGCGATCGCGGTGCGAACGGCCTCGACCGCAACGCCGTACTCCTCCTCGCTCCACGTCCGCTGCCACCTGCCGATCTCGAACCCGCCGGGGACAGGCGTCGCGGCGTCGGCGCCCCTGATCTCGACGGCGGCCGCCGGCAGCGGGCACGGCTCCGGCGGGTCGGGGGCGTTCGTACGCCGGAGATCCCGCGAGAGGCCGTAGCCGAGATAAACGTCGGCAACGGGCCCTTTGCCCCTGCCTGCGAGGAAGCCCTCGCCGCGTAAGGCGGACTCGACCTCCGCCAGCGAGCCAAGCTCGTCCACAGCCCTACGCTAACGTCTGAGCGGTGAGGGAGGTCGCCATCGTGCTGGCCGCGCTCGCCCTCGCCCCCTCGGCGAAGGGCGCCTCGATCGACATCTCGACGACCTCGTTCTCGCCGAACGCCGGCCTTTTGATCATCAACGCAGAAGTCGGACAGGCGGCGCTCGTGGGCGTCCGGCTCTCGAACGTGAACGGCAGGGCACTCGGTTGGCTGGACCGGCCGGCCAGGCGGCGCCGGGTGCTCGTGCTCTGGGACGGGTCGCTCGACGGGCACCCGATGCGGGACGGCTACTACCAGGTGGAGCTGGTGGTGGCAGGCCGGGTCGCCGACGCGGCCGGCTTCCACCTCGACCGGATGCCGGCCAGGCTCGAACAGCTGCGGATCTCGAGCAACTCGGCGCCCTTTGCGGGTGACGGACCGCTGCTCGCGACAGTGAGCCCGAACGGTGACGGCTCCCGCGACTACGCCCGGATCAATTTCGACCTGACCGAGCCCGCGGCCGTCACGCTCGACGTCGAACGCACCGCGAGCGAGACGACCAGCGTGTACAACCGCACGTGGCGCTTCCGCGCCGGCCCGCACTCGATCGGCTGGCTGCCTGCGGATAACGTGCCCGCCCGCACCTATCAGCTGGCGCTGACGACCGTGGACACGGCCGGGAACACGCTCACCTACGGCTCCTCCGATCCATACGTCGGCCGGAGCCCGCGCGCGCCGGTCGTGCGGGTCCAGGGCGTAGACGCGACCTTCCTGCGACAGAGCTACGAGCCGAACACGCTTGGCTCGCTGAAGATCGCCACCGACGCGCACACGCTGACCCTGCAGGCGTTCCGAACCGGGCCGGAGCGGTTCGTAACCTACGCCGACTTCCTGCTCGAGGGCGAGCCGATAACAGACCCGGTGACCCTGAACTGGCAACGGGGGCACGACACGCCGAGGACGATCGCCTACCAGATCGGCGACTGGCCGAGCGGCCTCTACTTCGTCAAGCTCACGGCCGACGACGACCGGGTCGGGTACGCGACTTTTGTCGTCCGCCCGGCGGCGCTCGGCGTTGCTTCACGCGTCGCGGTCGTCTTCCCCACGAACACCTGGCAGGCGTACAACTTCTGGGACGCGGACGGCGACGGGTGGGGAGACACGTGGTACGCCGGCCCGCCGCACCAGCGGGTCACGCTCGACCGCCCCTACCTCCACCGCGGCGTTCCACCGTTCTTCTACCGCTACGACCAGGGCTTCCTGCACTGGCTCTACTGGACCGGCAAGACGGTCGACTTCCTGTCGGAGGCCGACCTCGACTCGCTCTCCGCCGAGCAGCTCGCCGCCGCCTACAACCTGATCGTCTTCCCCGGCCACACCGAGTACGTCACCGATCACGAGTACGACGTCGTGCAGGGCTACCGCGACCTCGGCGGGAACCTCGCGTTTCTCTCCGCGAACAACTTTTTCTGGCGTGTGCAGCAAGACGGGCCGGTGCTGCTGCGGACGACCCAGTGGCGCGACCTCCACCGGCCCGAGGCAGGGCTGATCGGCGTGCAGTACCTCGCCAACGATCGCGGCGAGCGCCAGGGTCTGTTCACGGTCGCCGATGCGACCGCGGCGCCGTGGCTCTGGCTCGGCACGGGGCTCGGCACCGGCTCGACATTCGGCGAGCCCATCGGGGGCTACGGGATCGAGATCGACCACACCTCGCCCGAGTCACCGCCCGGCACGATCGTGCTCGCTCAGATCCCGGACCTGTTCGGCGCCGGGCTGACCGCGCAGATGTCCTACTACGAGACCCCGGCAGGCGCGAAGGTGTTCGCGGCGGGAGCGCTCGATTTCGGAGGCTCGGCGACGACCTCGCCGATCGACACGATGCTCGAGAACCTCTGGGCGCGGCTCACGAAGCCGTAGCTCGGGCTCAGGCGCGGCGTAACGACGAATACGCGTGTCGATACGTCGTCTTCAGGCTCTCGACGTGGTTCACGAACTCCTTCGTCTCGTCGAACTGGATCCCGATTCCGCGCGCGCGCCAGCCGTCGACGTTCGCCTGACCGGCGTTGTAGGCCGCGAGCGCAATTCGCTCGGAGCCGTACTTGTCGAGCAGATGGCGGAGGTACCACGAGCCGTAGCGGACGTTCAGCTCCGGGTTGTAGAGGTCGGCGACCCGGAACTTCGAGCCGCCCGTCCGCACAGCGATTCCCTTCGCCGTGTCCGGGAGGAGCTGCATCAGTCCGATCGCTCCCCGATCCGACTTGGCGTCCGCGTTGAATTTGCTCTCCTGGTAGATGACCGCGGCAAGCAGCGCCGGGTCGAGCCGGTAGTTCCGGGCGTGCCCGAGGACGATCTCCTGGTAGCGAAACGGGTGCCAGAGGCGCTCGTACCACGCCGGCTGCGCGAAGTGGATCGTTCCGAACGCGACCGCGAGGGCGGCTACGACGGCCATGCCCAGGACCAGCCGGCTGGTCAGGAACCTCATCGCCGCAGAATCGTGTCCAGCACTTCGCCGACGAACGCGTCGAGCTGGTCGAGAGTGCCTTCGTTCACATAAGCGAAGTCCGCCCTGGCCGCCTTCTCGCCGTCGGGGAGCAGGCGCCGTGCGCGCTCGTCGCCGGCGTTCGGGGTTCGGGCAGCGCGGAGCGCGTCGGAGGCCGTGATCACCACCACCGCATCGAAGCGATCCTCGCCGCCGACCTCGTAGAGAAGCGGGATCTCCGTAACCGCGACCGGTGCGTCGAGCCCGGCAAACCAGGCCTCCTCCTCGCGCCGAACGCGCGGGTGCAACAGGGCTTCCAGCCACGCGAGCTGGTCAGGGTCGACGAAGACGACCTCCGCGATCTGCGCCCGGTCGGTCGTCCCGAACCGCTCCTCGAGTGCCGCACGGACCTCGGTGTCCTCGGCGATCAGCCGGTGGACGACATCGTCCGCAGACAGCGTCGGCACGCCGCGGCGTGCGAACGCCCGCAGCGCTTCGCTCTTGCCCGCCCCGATGCCGCCGGTGACGGCGACGGCGAGCGGACTAGGCCTGCTGCTCGCCCGCTTCGTCAGGCTCGGAGGCCCCCGCAGGCTCGGAGACCCCGCGCTCCGGCTCCGCCGGCGGCACCTCCTCGTCGGCGGCTGCCTCGGCCGCAGGCTCTTCCGCGGGAGGCTCTTCGGCGAGAGGCTCCGGCTTCTCGACGGCCTCGGCCTCGAAAGCTTCGCCCGCGAGCGGCGGCGCGGCCGGTGCGTCCGCGAAGACCTCCTCGGAGAGGTCGATCTGCGGACGGATCGGCTCCGCGCCTTCCGGCAGTGGCTGCGTCGGGTCGCCGTCCTCGATCCGCTTCAGCGAGAGCGAGAGCCGGCGGCGCTCGGCGTCGACCTCGATGATCTTCGCGTTGACCAGGTCGCCCTGCGAGACGACCTCGCGCGGGTTCTCGACATGATGCTGTGCCAACTCGGAGATGTGCACGAGCCCCTCGACGCCGGGCAGGATCTCGACGAAGGCGCCGAACGTCACCACCTTCGTCACGCGGCCCTGGACGACGTCGCCCTCGCCGTAGCTGTCCAGCACCTGCTGCCACGGATCGGTTTGCGTCTGCTTGAGCCCGAGCGAGATGCGCTGCCGGTCGCGGTCGATGTCGAGCACCTTGACGTTGACCGTCTGGCCGATCTCCAGAACCTCGGAGGGATGGTTGACGTGGCTCCAGGAAAGCTCCGAGATGTGGATCAGGCCGTCCATCCCGTCGAGGTCGACGAAAGCGCCGAAGTCGACGATGTTCGAAATCTGGCCCTCGACGACGTCGCCGGGGGCGAGCCGGTCGAGGATCGCCTGCCTCATCTCCTTGCGTTCGTCCTCGAGCACCGCGCGGCGCGAGAGCACGACGTTGTTCCGCGAGCGGTTGAGCTCGATCACCTTGCAGCGGAGCTCCTTGCCCAGGAACTCGTCGAGGTCCTGGACGCGGCGGATGTCGACCAGGGAGGCAGGCAGGAAGCCGCGCACGCCGAGATCGAGGATCAGGCCGCCCTTGACGACCTCGATGACTTTCCCGATCACCGGCTGGCCGCTCTCCGCAGCGGCTTCGATCGCCTTCCAGGCGAGCTCGAAGCGGGCACGCTTCTTGGAGAGGATCAGCCGCCCGTCGGCGTCCTCCTTCGTGAGCACGAGCGCGTCGACCTCGTCGCCGATGTTGACCTCGTCCGCCGGGTTGATCGAGCGACGAATCGAGAGCTCGGAGACGGGGATGACCCCTTCCGACTTGTAGCCGATGTCCACGAGCACCTCGTCCTTGTCGACCCGGACGACCGTGCCGTGCACGACCTCGCCCTCGTTGATGGTCGGAAAGGTCGACTCGTAGTCGGGAATCAGCTCGCCGTCGGGACCCGTGGTCCAGACGCCGGCATCGCTCGTGTCGATTGCCTGGCTCGTGTCGATTGTCTCGTTTTGCATCGGAAGCGGGTCAGTATAGCGACGCCTCTGTTAGACGCCCGGTTCCCGAGCCTGTTAGCGGGTCTGGGAGAGTGCGCCCGCGACTATCAGCTTTTCGCCTGGTTCCAGTCCGCGCCGGCGCCGACGTCGACCGAGAGCGGCGGATCGAGCTCGTATGCCCCACACATCTCCTCACGCACCAGCTCGCGGACTGCTGAGACCTCTGCCTCAGGCGCTTCGAGCAGCAGCTCGTCGTGCACCTGGAGCACGAGCCGCGCGCTCCTGCCCTCGTCGCGCAGCCGCCGGTGGATGTGCAGCATCGCCACCTTGATGATGTCCGCGTTCGAGCCCTGCATGACGAAGTTGACCGCCAGCCGCTCGCCGAGCGAGCGCGTCTGCCGGCTCGACGCGCGGATCTCCGGCACCGGGCGACGCCGGCCGAGGAGCGACGTCACGAAGCCGTCCCGCGATGCCTCCTCGATCGTCCGCGCGATGAAGTCCTGAACGTGCGGGAAACGAGCGAGGTAGGCGTCGATGTACGCCTGAGCCTGCTCGCGTGGGATTTCGAGGTTCTCGGAGAGGCCGAATGCCGAGATCCCGTAGATGATCCCGAAGTTGATCATCTTCGCGACGTTGCGCTCGTCCTTCGTCAGCGTTGCCGGGTTCTTGCCGAGCACCTCGGCCGCGGTCGCCGTGTGGATGTCCTCGCCGCGCTCGAACGCCTCGCGCAGCTTCGGCTCCCCCGAGACGTGCGCGAGGATGCGCAGCTCGATCTGCGAGTAATCCGCGGAGATCAGCCTGTGGCCGGGCTCCGCCACGAACGCGGAGCGAATCTCACGGCCGAGCTCGGTGCGGACCGGAATCGCCTGGAGGTTGGGGTTCGAGGTCGAGAGCCGGCCGGTTGCCGCCACCGCCTGGTTGAAGGTCGTGTGCAGGCGGCCGTCGGCCCCGAGCAGCGTCGGCAGAGGCCCGAGGTAGGTGTTGAGGAGCTTCGCGAGCTCGCGCCACTCCTCGATCACGCCGACCAGCTCGTGATCGGAGCGGATCGAGCGCAGCACCCGCGTGTCTGTCGAGTACCCCGTCTTGCCCTTCCGCCCCGGTGTCAGGCCGAGCTTCTCGAACAGGATCCGCGCGACCTGTTGCGTCGAGCCGAGCATGAACTCCTCGCCCGCCAGCTCGTACGCCTTCGCCTCGAGCTCCTCGACCCGGTCGGCGAGCCGGGCGGTGATCTCGCCCATCCTGTAGGTGTCGATGCGAACGCCCGCGTCCTCCATCGCCGCGAGCACCTCGGTCAGCGGTAGCTCGATCGTCTCGTAGAGCTCGAGGTTCCCGCGCTCGAGCAGACGTGCGCGCATCTGCGCGGCAATGCGCGGCGGCAGCGCCGCCCGGCGGATCAGCGCGGTGGTCTCCTCGTCGGCCTCGGGGGTCGGGCGCACGCCGACGCCGTACTCGGCGGCGAGGTCGTCGAGTTCGTAGGAAGCCCGCCCCGGCTCGATCAGGTACGCGGCGAGCAGGGTGTCGTCCTTCGGGGCCACGCGAAGCGCCTTGGCGTCGTGAACGACCAGATCCACCCCTTGTAACAGACTGTTACTTGTCCTCGGGCCGACGACCACGCCGTCCTCGTTTGCGATGGCTACGCGGTTTTCGGCGTCCGCGGCGAGGCCGACGGTCGTGCCTTGTAACAGACTGTTACTTGGATCGCCCTCGCGCCACGCGAGCTCGTCGCCCTCGACCTCGCGGGGCGCGGCGGCCGGGAGGGCCTCGTCCAGCGTGTCCACCCGCTGCAAGAGGCCGCGGAACTCGAAGCGGCGGAACATCTCCGTCAGCTGCGATCGGTCGGGTGGGCTCAGCACCAGCTCGGCGGGGTCGCAGTCGATCTCGAGGTCGCGCCGCATCGTGGCCAGCTCCTTCGAGCGCAGCGCCTGCTCCGCGTGCTCGCGGAGCGCCTTCGCCCGCGCGGGCGTCAGCTCGTCGACATGCTCGAGCACCGCCTCGACCGAGCCGTACTTGGCGATCAGCTGCGAGGCGGTCTTGTCGCCGATTCCGGGGACTCCCTCGATGTTGTCGGAGGGATCGCCCTTCAGGCCGATGAAGTCGGGCACCTTGTCGGCGGTGATCCCGAGGCGGGCCTCGACGCGCTCCGGGGTGTACACATGCACGTCGGAGACGCCGCGCGGCGTCATCATCAAGCAGACGTTCTCGGTGACGAGCTGAAACGCGTCACGATCTGTCGAGACGACGCAGGTGCGGACGCCGGCCGAGTCGGCCCGGGTCGCGAGCGTCGCGATCACGTCGTCGGCCTCCCACCCCTCGAACTCCAGGTTGCGGTAGCCGAACGCCTCGACGATCGGGCGGAAGTAGGGGAACTGCTCGCGGAGCAGGTCGGGCATCGGCCGGCGTTCGGACTTGTAGGTCTCCGAGAGCTCGGTGCGGTGCACCGGGCGCGTGTCCCAGGCGACGGCGACCCCCTTCGGCCGGTAGTCGGAGAGCAGCTTGAAGAGCATGTTCGTGAACCCGAGCAGCGCGCCCGTGGCAAATCCCTCGCTCGTCGCCAGCTCCTCGGGCAGCGCGAAGTAGGCCCGGTAGGCCAGGTTGTTCCCGTCGACGAGGAACAGCTCGGACTCGCGTGCCGGTGCGTCGTCGAGGTCGAGCTCCACCCCGGTAACCGTCTTCGGCGACACGCCTTCAACTCTATTCTCCGCCTCGTGCCTCCCGCCCGCCGCGTTCCCCTGCTCTACGGCTCGCGCCTCGTCGTGGCCGGGGCCGGCGAGGATGCGATTGTCGTCGCGCCGCCGCCGCCGCCGGAGGAGCCCATCGCCGACGTCGGCGCGGCGATCCGCGACGCACTCCGGTTC
>DATCPA010000153.1:0-15151 GCA_036564335.1 Gaiellaceae bacterium | reverse complement strand
CGACAAGGCCGCGGCGACCGAGCCGCCGCCAGGCCTTCGCGCCGAGCCGTAGCCCGTCTCGCGACCACAGCTCGGTCGAGAGCACGCCGAAGGCAAGGTCGGCGTTCGGCATGAACTCCTCCACGGTGCGTGCCCACCCGGGGCCGAGCGCGTCAACGTTCGCCTCGTGCGACGTCGTCAGAAAAGCGCTCGTGCCGTCCGGAAACAGCGTCGCGGTCGGCAGCTCGGTGTTCAGATACTCGAGCCCACGCGCCTCCAGATCGTCCTTCAGCGCCGCGTAGGCGGCCGAGCCCATGAAGAGCGGGTGCCAGGAGGCGAAAACCTCGTGCACGAAGCCGGGCTCGGTGATCTCGGCCGTGCGGATCGCGCCCCCGAGCCAGTCGTTGCGCTCGAGCACGCAGACGCCCCAGCCCCCCTTCGCGAGCAGCGCGGCGGCGGCGAGTGAGTTGATCCCGCTGCCGATCGCGACGGCGTCGTATCGCCTCACAGCGCCTCCATGCTCGCAACGGTAAACCGAAGTGCGTTGAATACGCGTACGGACCAGGCGTATGGTCCACCTGATTCCCTCTTTCTAGGAGGACACATGAGCAGAACGAGGTTCGGGATCGTCGCTGTGCTCGCGCTCGCCGCAGTCGCGGCCCTCGCGACGCTCGGCGCGACCAGTGCAGCAGGCAAGAGCACCAAGGGGCCGACGATCATCATCGGCGCAGCGGTCGACCTGACCAGCAGCATGAAGCCGTTCGACTCACCGGCACTCGCGGGCGCCCAGATCGAGGCGAAGAAGCTCGCCGCGGCCGGAGGGCCCAACTTCGTGATCAAGGTCTGCAACCATCAGCTGAAGAAGCAGAAGTCCTGCGCCGCTCAGCTGATCCAGCAGGGCGCGAAGATCGCGATCGACACCTGCGACGTCGAGTACGGCGCAGCGGCGACGCAGGAGTTCATCAATCACGGGATCCTGACCATCTCCCCGTGCGTGACCACCGACCAGCTCGGCCCGCAGCGCTTCGGCGCCAAGGGCAAGCTCGCGTTCACGATGGGCGGCACCGCGCAGGACGAGGGCTCGGCCGAGGCCGAGTATGCGTACTCGCGCGGCTGGCGGACGGCGATCGTGGTCAAGGACAACTTCCTCGTCTACTTCCGCGACGTTTCCGACTCGTTCGCGAAGCGCTTCGAAGAGCTCGGCGGCAAAGTCGTCGACCGGGAGTCGTTTGCGTCGTTCGACAAGACGATCGGCAACGTGATCAGCAAGGTCGCGCCGATGAAGGCGGACGTGATCTCGTTCGTGACCGCGTTCGGCGAGCTGCCGCAGTTCGTCGGCGGCATCCGCAGTGCCGGTAACAACACGCCGATCATCAACTCCTGGGGCGGCGACGGCACCTACTGGAACCCGAAGAACCCGGAGGTGACCGACTACTACGTCGACAACTACGCCTCCTCCTTCGGGGACGACCCGAACCCGGCCGTGAACAAGCTCCTGCAGGCGCTGCTCGCGGCGAAGAAGATCCCGTACACCGCCAGCTTCGTCCTCGGGGCAGCGACGATCGACGCCCTCGCGGCGGCGCTCAAGAAGACGGGTGGCTCGACCACGGGCTCGAAGCTCGCGGCCGCGTTCGAGAGCTTCAGGAACCAGCCGACGATCTCAGGCCCGGTCACCTACTCGAAGACGCTGCACAGCGTCGTCAACCGGCCGTGGCGGATCATGACGGTGCAGAACAACAAAGAGACATACCTGCGGATGTGGAAGACGGCGAAGGTGACGCAGATCCACTAGGCAGTTGACGGAACCACGTTCCAAAAGCTCGAACCGGTGGCCCGGGGACTCTCTCCGGGCCACCGCCGTTTCGCGCGCCTTCGAGGGCGTCCACGCCCTCCGCGAGGTGACGCTCGAGCTGCACCGCCACGAGGTCGTCGGGCTGATCGGCCCGAACGGCGCCGGCAAGACCACGCTCGTGAACGTCCTCACCGGCTTCGACTTCCCGACCTCGGGGACCGTCGAGCTCGAGGGGCACGACGTGACGGCCTGGAGCCCCCACCGCCGCGGGCGCGTCGGGCTCGCCCGGACGTTCCAGCACAGCCGGTCGTTCGGCGCGCTCTCCGTACGGGAGAACGTCGAGGTCGCCGCGCTCGGCTCGGGCGCCGGGCCGCGGGAGGCACGCCGGCGCGCCGACTCGCTGCTCGAGCTGCTCGGTCTCCGCGACCGCGAGAACCAGCCCGCCGGCTCGCTCGCACACGGCGAGGAGCGGAAGCTCGGCGTCGCCCGTGCGCTCGCCATCCGGCCGAGGTTTCTGCTGCTCGACGAGCCGGCCGCCGGCCTTCCCGAGGCGGAGGTGCCCGAGTTCACGAAGGTCGTTCGCTCGGTCCGCGACGAGCACGAGGCGGGCGTGCTCCTGATCGACCACAACATGGCGCTCGTCATGGACGTCTGCGACCGGATCCAGGTGCTCGACCAGGGGCGCACGCTCGCAGAAGGAACGCCCGCGGAGATCCGCGGCAACCTCGACGTCGCCGCCGCCTATCTGGGTGAGGCGCCGGTGGTCGAGTGACGGCAATCCTGGAGCTGGACGGCCTGGAGGTCCGCTACGGCGCCGTCCCGGCCGTCCGCAAGCTCAGCTTCCAGGTCGGCAAGGGCGAGATCGTCGGGCTGATCGGCCCGAACGGTGCGGGCAAGTCGACCACCCTCCACGCGATCCTCGGCCTCGTACCGGCGCATGCCGGCGAGATCCGCTTCGAGGGCCGCTCGATTCGGGGCCGCTCACCCGAGGCGGTCGTGCGCTCCGGAATCGCGCTCGTCCCTGAGGGTCGCCGGATCTACGCGCACCTGACCGTCGAGGAGAACCTCCGCCTCGGCCTCGCCGGGCGGCGCTCACGCGATCTGGAGTCGCTCGAGCGTGACTTCGAATGGGTCTACGAGCTCTTTCCAATCGTGCAGGAGTTCGCCCGGCGCCATGCGGGGACGCTGTCGGGAGGCCAGCAGCAGCAGCTTGCGATCGCCCGTGCGCTCGTCGCCCGGCCGGACGTGCTGCTCCTCGACGAGCCGTCGCTCGGGCTCGCGCCACAACTGGTCGACGTCGTCTTCCAGGCGCTGGCCGCGATCCGCGAGCGCGGCGTCACCGTCCTCCTCGTCGAGCAGCGGGCGCAGCGGACGGTCGCGTTCGCGGACCGCACCTACGTGCTCTCGAACGGCGAGCTCTCGACCACCCTGGGTCCCGGCGACGCGGGCGACACCGACAGGCTGATCGCCGCCTACTTCGGCAGATGAACACGATCCAGACCCTGATCGACGCAATGACGCAGGGCTCGATCTACGCGCTGATGGCCGTCGGCATCGGCCTCGTGTTCGGTGTGCTCCGGCTCGTCAACTTCGCGTACGGCCAGCTCGTGATGGCAGGCGCCTACACGCTCGCGCTCACCAACGGCTGGAACCCGGCGCTCTCGATCGTCACCTGCTTTGCGGTCGTGATCGGGCTGACGATGACGATGGAGGTGGCCGCGTTTCGGCCGCTGCGAAACGCCTCGCCCGCGACGATGCTCGTCGCCACATTCGCGATCAGCTTCCTGCTCCAGTCGATCGCGTCGCTGAAGTTCGGGATCCTCGGGAGGACGGTCGGAACGCTGACGGGGCTGAACCGGCCGATCGGCGACGGCAGACTGCTCGTCCGGTGGGTGTCGATCGTCGCGATCGTGGTCGCGGTCATCGCGCTGGCTGCGCTCGTCCTGCTGCTCAACAAGACCTCCCTCGGCCTGCACATGCGCGCGGCGGCGGCCGACTTCCGGACCGCGCGGCTCCTCGGTGTTCGCGCCAACCTCGTGATCTCGTTCGCGGTGCTCCTCTCCGGTGTGCTCGCCGCGACCGTCGCCGTGATTCTCACCGCCGGAACCCCGTACGTGACCTCCGATTACGCGCTCAGGGACACGATTCTCGTCCTCGTCGGCGTCGTCGTCGGCGGGCTCGACCGGCTCTGGAGCGCAACCCTCGGTGGGTTCGCGATCGGTTTCGCCACGGGCGCTCTGGGCGGCTTCCTGCCGAGCATCGGCGACTGGCCGTTCACGAGCGGCGTGTACCTCGACTCGGCCGTCTTCGGCCTCGTCATCCTCGTCCTGCTCGTACGGCCGGACGGTCTTTTCGTCCCACGAGGGCGGCAGACGGTGGAGCGCGTATGAGTCGTGCGCGCAACGCGGCAGAGCTCGTCGGGCCGGTCGTGCTCGTCGCGGTGGTCGGGCTCCTGGGGACCCTCGTGACCGACGCCCGGGCGCTCGAGTTCATCGAGGCGCTCGTCTTCGTCTCGATAGTGGTCGCGCTCTACGTCTTCGTCGGCAACTCGGGCGTCCTCTCGTTCGGGCAGATCAGCTTCTTCATCGTCGGCGCCTACGCGGCCGGCGAGCTGAGCCTCCCGGCCGACACGAAGGGCGACGTGCTCCGCAACGTCTTCCCGCTGCTCCGCGACCACACGATCGGGAGCGCCCCGTCGCTCGTCGTCGCCGCCGCAGCGGGAGGCATCTTCGCGCTTCTCGTCGGGATGCCGCTCATGCGCCTGTCCGGTCTGGCGGCGGGGATCGCGACATTCGCGGTCCTCGAGATCACGCACAACATCCTGCGGAACTGGGAGAAGATCGGCCCGGGACCGACGACGCTGACGAGCGTGCCCGAGACGACCGACCTCTGGCAGGCGACGGTCGCCGCGATTGCCGTCGTATGCCTCGCCTTTGCGTACCAGCGCAGTCCGCTCGGTCGGAAGCTCCGCGCGGCGCGTGAGGATCCATTCGCAGCGCAAGCGGCCGGAATCGACGTGCACCGCCAGCGACTGTGGGCATTCGCGCTCTCGGGAGCGCTCTCGGGTTTTGCCGGAGGGCTGTGGGTGCACTTCCAGGGGACCTTCAACACCGACCCCTACCTCGAGCTCACGTTCCTGACGCTGGCGATGCTCGTCGTCGGCGGCGTCGGCAGCCTCTGGGGCGCAGTCATCGGAGCGTTGGTGGTCAGCGGGCTCGACTCGTTCCTGAACGACGCCGAGAACGGCGACGTCGGCTGGCTCCACGCGCCGGACGGCACACGGCTCGTCGTCGTCGCGGCGTTCATGGCGGTCGTGCTCGTCTTCCTGCCGCGCGGCCTGACCGGCGTGCGCGAGCTGCGGCTCCCGCGCCTCAGGCGCCTCAGGCGCCCGCGGGCCGCCGCTCAGTCCCGTTGAAGATCTTCAACGGCACCTGTGAGTACGGCACTCCGCCGTCGGCCGTGACCAGCCACGTGTCCTGCATGTAGAGGCACGTGCGCTCGTCAGGCGTGATCGCATGCGGGTGCATCGAGACGACCATGCCGGCGCGCAGCTCGATGGCGATGCCCTCGCCGATCCGTGGAAACTCGATCATCGTCATCCCGATCGAGTGGCCGGTGACGTGGCCGAGCGTGAAGCCCCGGTCGAGGAAGGGCTTCGAGACGGCGGTGTGCACGTCGTGTGCGGTCGACCCCTCGCGCATCGTCCGCTTCGCGGCCACGAAGTACTCCAGGTAGGCGTCCATCGCCGACAGCGTCTCGCGGCTGGGCATCCCCGCGCAGATCGGACGCGAGAACTCGACCCAGTGGCCGCCCGGCCCCGCGACCTCGAGCCCGTAGAGGAGGAGGTCGTCGTGGCCAATGCGCCGGGTGGACGGGAACTTGAACTCCGGCCCCGCGGCGCCGCCGGTGCCCGTCAGCACCATGTCCATCGTCGTGCGGTACGTGCCGGCCGCCGAGAAGACCCGCTCCGCCTCGCCCATGAGCTCCGCTTCGCTCTTGCCGACCTCGTACGCGGCGAGGACGGCCCAGAAGCCCTCCTCGTTGATGCGAAAGCTCTCGCGAACGAGCTCGAGCTCCTCGTCGCTCTTCACCGCGCGCGCCAGGTCGAAGCCCTGATCCCAGGAGACGAGCTCCGCCGAGCCCTCGGCGAGCGCCCGGTAGTCCCGCACGGCCATCACGTAGTCGAGCCCGTACACGCCGATCCGCTTCCAGTCGCGCGCGCGCTCGCGAATCCACTCCCCCGGGCGCTCGGCGAAGACCTTGTCTTCGATCCAGACCTCGGAGTGGTTGCCGACCCACCGCGCCTCGCGGGGGAAGACGATCGACGGCTCTCCGTCCACCGGCAGGACGACGTACGCGTAGCGGTGCAGGATCCGGAAGCCGGAGACGTAGCGGACGGCGCCCTCGAAGCCGGTGTACTCGGAGCCGGAGACGACGACCGCGTCGAGCCCGTCGGCCGCCGCCGCCTCGCGCACCGACGCGTAGCGGCGCTCGATCTCGGCGGGAGTGGTCATTCGCGCGCCTTGATCAGCGCGGTGAGCGCCCGGTTCAGCGGCGCGTCGACGCCGTAGCGCTCCCCGAAGGCGACGATCGCGCCGTTCAGGAAGTCGATCTCGGTCTCGCGCCCGGCTTCGATGTCCTGGAGCATGCTCGGCTTGTGACCGTACGCGACATCCTTGCGCGCCGCGTGGTCGAACAGCTCCTCGGGGCTCATGTCCAGGACGATCGCCTGCGCCTCGGACACCGCCCGGCCTTCCGCCATCACAGCCCAGGCCAGCGCGCGTGTCGGCGGGAACTCGGCGATCCGACCGTGGGTGAACCCCGTCAGGGCCGCGATCGCGTTAGACGCCGCATTGAAGATCAGCTTCCGCCACTGGGCGCCGCGCGCGTCCTCGAGCGCATGGGTCGGCATCCCGCCGCGAGTGCAGGCGTCGGCCAGGGCTTGCACTTTCTCAAACGGAGCTGGACTTGGCTCAAATGCGCCGATGTGCGTGTCGCCCCTGGTGTCCCAGCCGACGTGCCCCGGCTCGACGATGTGACCTGCCGGGAACGTCGTGCCTCGTATTACCTCCTTCACGTGCTCTGCAATGAGCTCCTCGTTGCCGGCCCCGTTCTGCACCGAGCAGACCGCGCCCTGCTCGAACGCGTGCGCCGTGGTGGCGAGAGCGGCCGAGGTGTGCATGCTCTTCGTCGCGACGATCCCGAAGTCGCACGCGGGAAGCTCGGAGGGATCTGCGGTCGCGCGAACGCGGCCGACGACGTCGCCGGCCCCGGAGAGCCGGAGCCCGTTGGCGTTGATCGCATCCACGTGCTCCCGCCATGGATCGTAGGCCCAGACCTCGACGTCGTCGAGTGTGCCGAGGTTGGCGGCGAAGAGCGAGCCCACGGCGCCGCATCCGATCACCGCGATCTTCATGCCGACTCCCGCGCCTTGACGAGCCGGTACATCGCCTCGTGCAGCGGCACGGAAACACCGTGCTTCGCCGCCTCGCGGACGAGCGCGCCGGTGATGAAGTCGATCTCGGTCGGCCGGCCGGCGCGAACGTCCTCAAGCATCGAGGGCACATGAGCGTAATGCCCCTCGGCGGCGAGCGTCTCGCCGCGCCGGACCGCGTGCACGTTCATCTCCCACGGATCCTCGTGCAACTCGACCCCCGCGGCCGTGGCAACCGCCTTGCCTTCGGCCATCAGGTCATGGACGAGGTGGCCCAGGTCGGTCGACTCGTCGCGCGCCGCGAACGCACCGACGTGCGGGAGGTCGGTGAGGGCGCTGACGGCGTTCACCGTTGCATTGAAGATCAGCTTCGACCATTGCGCCGGTCGCAGGTTGGGGAAGGCCCGGGCATGCAGGCCGGACGAGACCAGGAGCGCCTCGATCTCCTGGGCGCGCTCGAACGTCGACGTGCCGGCGTACGGGCCGAGCCACGTCTCGGTGTCGAGCTCGTACTCGACGTGTGCGTCGTCGTGGCGGACGCCGCTCATGAATGTGACCGCCGAGATCAGCGGCCAGTCGCCGAAACCGCGGACGATCTCCTCCGCGCCGAGCCCGTTCTGGATCGTCATCACGGTCGCGTCTGGGACGCGGCCGGTCAGCTCGGCCGCGGCCTCGCCCAGCTGGGTCGCCTTGGTCGCGACGATCGCGAGGTCGACGTCGGAAAGCTCTGCCGCGTCCGCGGTCGCTCGGAGCGGCGCGGTGAAGTCGGACTTGCCCGACACGCGGAGTCCCTGCTCGTTCAGCGCGCGGGCGTGCTCGGCGCGGCGGGTCAGCACCCACACGTCCGAAACGCGCGCCAGGTGGGCGGCGTAGAGACTGCCGATCACCCCGGCACCGACGACGCAGACTCGCTCGATCGCCATGCGCCAACGCTAACCGGTTAGCTTCGGCGAGTGCTTGGTGTCGCCCTCTCCCTGCTCTCCGCCCTGCTCTTCGGCGGCATGTCGATCGGGCTCGGCTTCGCCATGCGCCGCAGCCGCGATGCGGAGGTCGGGGCGTTCGTGACCGCGTTCACCGGCTTCGTCGTCTGCGCCGCCGTCGCCGCGATCGGGCGCGAGTGGGGCGGAAGGCTCTGGCCGTTCCTGCTCGCCGGGCTGCTCGCACCGGGGGCGGCACAGGTGCTGTTCGTGCTCGCTGTGCGCGAGGCGGGGCCCGCCAGAGCGTCGGTGATCGCCGGTGCAGCGCCGCTGATCGCCGTCACGATCGCTGTCACCGCGTTGAACGAGCCGCTCCGGGCGCCCCTGGTAATCGGCGCGGTGCTGATCGTCACGGGCGGGCTGGCGCTGATCGCCGAGCCGGTTCGCCCCGAGTCGTTCCGGACGATCGGGCTCGTCTTCTCGTTCGCCTGCGTCGTTCTCTTTGCCACACGGGACAACGTCGTCCGGCACCTGGCGTCCGACACGACCGTCTCGCCGCAGCTCGCGGCGGCGGCGACGATCCTCTCCGGAGCCACGTTGATGTTCGTCTACCTCCTCGCCACGCGCCGGGAACGACTCGTTGCCGATCTCCGCCGCGAGGGGCCGCCGTTCGTCCTGCCCGGGGCGCTCTGGGGCGCCTCCTATGCGTCGCTCTTCGAGGCCTTCTACCGAGCGCGGGTCACGGTCGTCAGCCCGCTGGTCGCGACCGAGTCGCTATTTAGCGTCCTGCTGGCCGTGCTGCTGCTCCGCCGAACGGAGCTCGTCAGCCGGCACCTGATCCTCGGCGCCGCGCTCATCGTCGCCGGCGGAGCGTTGATCGGCGCGTTCCGCTAGCCGCTTTCCGAGGGCAGGCCCCGGCCGCACCAGTCGCTCCACGAGCCCGGGTAGAGCTTCGCGTCCGGGCGGCCGGCCTGCGCGAGGGCGAGCAGATCGATGCACGCACTGACCCCGGAGCCGCAGTAGACGACGATCTCGCCGGCATCGCGGACGGCCCCCGGGATCTCGCTCGACTCGACGAACGGCCAGTTGACCGCGCCCGGGATGCGGCCGGCGACCGGGTCGATCGGCTCTACCTCACCGCGGTAGCGCTCCGGTGCCCGCGCGTCCACCACGACGAGGCCCGGGTCGCCGAGACGAGCCGACAGCTCGTCGGCCTCGATCGTGTCACCCGCGCGCGGCCGCGCCACGAACTTCGCCGGATGGATCTCCTCCTCGCCGCCGCGCACCGGACCGAGCCACGACTCGAAGCCGCCGCGCAGCACGGCGACGTGGTCGTGCCCGAAGTGCCGCAGCAGCCACCAAAGCCGTGCCGCCCCTCCCGCGCCGCCGTGGTCGTAGGCGACGACGAACACGTCCTCCCCGATCCCGGCCCGCGACGCTGACGCGGCGAACGCCTCGGCGCTGGGCAGCGGGTGGCGGCCGTGCCCCTCGACCGACAGGTCGGAGAGCTCGTCGATGCCGATGAACGCGGCACCGGGTACGTGCGCTCCGAGATACAGCTCCCGCCCAGCCTCGACCCGGTCGAGCTGGTACGCGCAGTCGACGAAGCGGTACTTCACGAGAACGAGGGGCCGGGCTTAGTAGAAGCCTTCGCGCCGCTCGTACCGCTCGGCCCGCTCGGCGTCGTACGTGTCCGGATCCACCGACGGCTCCACCGAGCGCAGGAGCTCCCCCGGCGAGGGCAGCTCGTCGCGGTCGACGAAGCGGTCGGGATCCCACAGTTGTGCCCGGAGGAACGCTTTCGAGCAGTGCGTGAACGCCTCCTGGATCTCGATCCGCAGGCCGAGCTTGGGCGTCTTGCCTTCGACTGCGCACGCCTCGAGGAGCTCCGGGTCGGTGACGATCGTCGCTGTGCCGTTCACACGGAAGGTGTCGGTGACACCCGGGACGAAGAACAGGAGCGCGACATGCGGGTTCTGCGTCACGTTGCGCAGCGAATCGGCGAGGCGGTTCCCCGGCCGGTCGGGCAGCAGGAGCGTGCGCTCGTCGAGGATGCGGACGAAGCCCGACGGGTCGCCGCGAGGGCTGACGTCGCACGTCCCGTCGGCGGCCGACGTAGCGAGACAGAGAAACGGCGAGCGCTCGACGAACTGGCGGGTGAGCTCGTTCAGCCGGTCGTTGATCTTCGCCTGGACGAGCTCCGACGGCTCGCCGATGAGCGAGCGGAGCCCGTCATCGCCGATCCCGTTCGAGCTCATCCGCGCTGAGGCTACCCGAACGGCGGGGGATCCTCAGTGCGCGCCCTCGGCCGAGACCGCCAGGCTCAGCACAGTCTCCTCCGGGAACCGCTCCTCGAGCGCGTGCGCACAGGCGTCCCCGTCCTCGGCCCAGACGATCACCGTCGGCCCCGAGCCCGACAGCGTTGCGCCGACCGCGCCCGGCGGAAGCTCCACGCGGATCGCATCCAGCAGCGGCGACGGCCGGTACGGCTCGTGCAGCCGGTCGGCAAAGGCGGCGGCGAGCAGGCCCGCGTTGCCCTGCGCAAGCCCGGCGCCCAGCAGCGCGGCGTGGGCGACGTTGAAGGCGGCGTCCGCGTGGGAGACCTGCGCCGGCAGCGCGTTGCGCGCCTCGGCGGTTTGCACCTTCTGCTCCGGGATGACCGCCACCGGCGTCAGCGGAAGGGTCTCGGCGACGCGCGCGATCCGACCCTCCCACGTCAGGCAGACCCCGCCGGCCAGGCAGGCGGCGAGGTTGTCGGAGTGCCCCTCGAGCGGGGCGCCGCGCGCGAGCAGCTCCTCGGGCGAGAGCTCCTGGCCCGACCACTTCGAAGCCACGACGAGCCCAAGCGCGATGGTCGCGGCGCTCGATCCGAGCCCGCGGGCGCGCGGAATCTTCTCCGACCAGCGTAGGTCGAGCCCCTCGGGTGATGCGACCAGGCCGAAGGCCCGCACCCCGATGTGCGCGGGGTCGGGCGGTTCCTCCCCACCCTCCGCCACCTCAACCTCGTTCCAGAGGTCGAGCGCGACTGCGGCGCAGTCGAACCCGGGCCCGAGGTTGGCCGTCGACGCCGGCGCGCGAACCTTGAGCGTCACAAGCGGTCGACCGCGTCCGGGTCCTTGAGCCCGTGGCCGGTGAGCACGCAGACGACGCGCCCGCCCGGACGAGCCTGCGCAACCCCCGCGACCGCCGCAGCCGAGGCCGGCTCGCAGAAGAGGCCTTCGAGCCGCGCGATCGCCGACCACCACTCGACGATCTCGTCGTCGTTGACGGTCACCACCTCGGCGGCCGCTTCGGCCTGCTCGCGGTGAACGGGGTCGACGATGCGGATCGCCGATGCGAGCGTGTCCGCACGCCGGCCCGACTGCACCGCGAGCATCCTCGGCCGCCCCGCGCCGGCCTCGTCGAAGCCACGAACGTAGGCGCAGGTGTTGCCCCCGCCGCCGTACGGGAGCGCAAGCACGTCCGGCACCCCGCCGAACTGCTCGACGATCTCCCGCGCCGCCGAGCTCTGCCCTTCGATGCGGTCGGGATTGATCGAGTTGACGTTGACCCAGCCCTCCTCGTCGGCGAACTGCCGAGCCTGGAAGTGGGCATCTGAGAAGGAGCCGTCCACCTCGCGCAGCTCCGCGCCGGCGACCAGCACCTGCGCGAGCTTGCCCCGCGCGACGGCGCCGGCAGGCAGGAGGATCACCGCCGGCAGCCCGGCGCAGGCCGCGTAGGCAGCCGCCGAGGCCGCCGTGTTGCCCGTCGAGGCGCAGACGACGCCGGGGGCTCCGCGCTCGAGCGCGCGCGAGACGGCGACGGCCATGCCGCGGTCCTTGAAGCTCCCGGTCGGGTTCGCGCCCTCCCACTTCAGCCAGACCTCGCAGCCGAGCCGCTCTGACAGCCGGGTCGCCGGCAGCAGCGGCGTCCCGCCCTCGCCGAGCGAAACGCTTACGCCCATCCGAGTCCCGCCACGCCGCGGTCCGAGATCACCGGCAGCGCCGACGCCTGGCCCCGCGTCTCGTCGAGCGCGTCGATCTCGGCGAGCGCGTCCCCCAGGCGGCCGGCCGGAGCCTCGTGCGTGACGATGTGGAGCGTCGCCGACTGCTCTCCCTGGTGCTGGACGAGCCGGGCAATCGAGACGCCTTGTGCCGCCAGCCGCAGCGCAACGAGCGCGAGTGCGCCCGGCTGGTCGGCGAGCTCGACTCGCACGTAGAACGGCGAGGTGACGTCGCCCTCCGGCAGCCGCGGCAGCTCGCGCCAGCACGCATCGTTCTGGAGGAAGCCGGTGCCCGTCGTGCCGACGATCGTGACCATGTCCGCAACAACCGCCGAGGCAGTCTCCAGCCCGCCGGCGCCCGGCCCCTCGAGCGTGATCTCGCGGATCGCATCCCCCTGGAGCATGACCGCGTTGAAGGCGCCCTCGACCGCGGCCAGCGGGTGACGGCGATCGACGAGCGCCGGGTGCACGCGGACGTCCACCTGGCCGTCGACGAGCGTTGCCGCACCGACGAGACGGACGACCATCTCCATCTCCCGGGCGGCCGCAACGTCCTCCGGGGCGACTCGCTCGAGCCCCTCGTAGGCAACGTCCTCGAGCGTGACCCGCGAGCCGAAGGCCACCGTCGCCAGGATCGCCATCTTGGCAGCAGCGTCCTGACCCGACACGTCCTCCGTCGGGTCGGCCTCCGCGAATCCGAGCCGCTGCGCCTCCGCAAGTGCCTCGTCGTAGCTCGCCCCGCGCTCCATCTCGGTGAGCACGAAGTTGGTCGTGCCGTTGACGATCCCGAGCACGCGGTGGACGTTCGAGACGACGAGCGCCTCCCGGAGCACCTTGATCACGGGAATGGCGGCGCAGACGGAAGCCTCGAAGCGCAGCTGGACACCGCCCTCCACGGCGGCCGCGAACAGCTCGGCGCTGCGGCGCGCGACGAGCTGCTTGTTGGCTGTGACCACCGACTTCCCGGCCCGGAGCAGCTCCAGCACGTAATCGCCCGTCGGCTCCAGCCCGCCCATCACCTCTGCGACGAGCTCGATCTCGGGGTCGTCGCGGATCTCGGCAAAGTCGGTCGTCACCGGCACGCCGCCGCGTTCCTTGGCGGGATCCCGCACGAGCGCGCGCACGACGCGCAGCCTGTGGCCGGTGGCGCGCTCGATGTCGGCGGCCTGGTCCTCCAGCAACCGGCCGACGGCGGAGCCGACCGTCCCGTAGCCGAGCAGCGCAACCGGAACGTCGACCGACGCCACGTGGGGACGCTATCGAACTCCTCAGACGCGCTCCCTAAGCTAGTGAGCGTGATCGTTGCCCACCTCGACCTCGACGCCTTCTTTGCGGCCGTCGAGGAGTTGGAGGACCCCACGCTCCGCCGCAAGCCGCTCGTCGTCGGCGGAGACCCGCACGGCCGCGGCGTCGTCGCGACCGCGAACTACGCCGCACGTACGTTCGGGATCCACTCGGCGATGAGCTGCGCCGAGGCGCTGCGCCGCTGCCCGGAGGTCGTGTTCGTGCGCCCACGCCACTCGCTGTACCGCGACTACTCGCAGGCGGTGTGGAGCGCGGTGCTCGAGGTGGTGCCCACGGTCGAGCGCACGGGTCTCGACGAGGGCTACCTCGACCTCGGAGCGGTCGCCTCGGACTTCCTCGCCGCGCGCAGGCTCGCCGAGGCCGTCCAGGCCGCCGTCCGCGGTGCGACCTCGCTGACGTGCTCGCTCGGCGTCGCCACCTGCAAGGTGGTCGCCAAGGTCGCGTCCGACCGGCGCAAGCCCGGCGGGCTGACAGTCGTGCCGCCCGGACGCGAAGCCTCGTTCCTCGCACCCTTCGACGTGCGCCTCCTCCCGGGAGTCGGCCCGCGTGCCGAGGAGCGCCTCAACGCCGCCGGCCTCGCTACGATCGGCGCGCTCGCTTCGCTCGACGACGGTGCGCTCCGCCGCCTCCTGCCGGGCAAGGTCGGGACGATGCTGCGCGACCGCGCGCGCGGGATCGACCCGCGCGGGCTCGAGACCACTGTCGAGCGCATCTCGATCTCGACCGAGGAGACCTTCGAACGCGACATCGGCGACCGCGAGCAGCTGCATGCCGAGCTCAGGCGGATGGCCGTCCGGCTCGGAGAGCATCTCGTCAAGACCGGCCAGGCGGGGAGGACGATCACGACGAAGGTGCGCTACCCCGACTTCTCGATCCGCAGCCGCTCGTCCACGCTGGCGGGCGGTCTCGACGACGGCGCCGCGATCGGCGAGATCGCCTGCGCCCTGCTCGACCGCGCGCTGGCCGACCGGCCGGCGCCGCTACGTCTCGTCGGCGTCGGGGTCTCGAACATCGAGCCGTTCCGGCAACTGGCGCTATCGTGATCAGGTGACCGCGATGCGGCTCGCGTTGCTGGCAGCCGCGGCGATGGCCGCGGTGGGACTCGCAACGGGCAGCTCAGCAGCGTCGGTCTTGCCGTGCACCGGCTCGATGCTGAGCGGGACGTTTTCGGTCATCCCCGGCAGTGCCGGCGCAGGCAACATCGTCTACGCGCTCAAGTTGAGGAACCGGTCGACCACGACGTGCTTCGTCTCGGGGCTTGCGGGACTGCGCCTCCTCGGCAAGACCGGCCGCGCGCTTCCGACTCGCGTCGAGCCGGCGTTCCGCCCGGGGCTGACCGCCGTGCGCGTCGTCCTGCGGCCCGGCGCTCGGGCGAAGGCGACCGCGCGCTTCTCGCCCGACGTCCCGGGCCCGAACAAGCCGACCACCGGCCGGCAGTGCGAGCCCACCGCCTACAGGGTGCGGGTGACGCCGCCGCCCGGCGGCGGCACGCTCATCGCCCCGGTCTCGCCGCCGACGCCCGTGTGCAGCCACGGCTACATGTCGCTTTCGGCGCTGTCGCCGGGCTAGGCTCCTGTCCGTAATGGTGGCCTCTTCTGAGCTGCCGCTCGCGGCCGGGCCGGCAATCGCCAGGACGATCGAGCTGGCCGCGAGGCTCGCGCGGCTCACGGCGATGACGGCCGGCCGCGCCGATCTCGCCCAGCGGGCCCGGGCGCTCGCCGCGGAGACCGAGCCCCTGGCGG
>DATCPA010000108.1:0-26829 GCA_036564335.1 Gaiellaceae bacterium | reverse complement strand
CCCTCCCCGCTCATGAGCGGGTGGTCCGCTCATGAGCAAGCAGGCGACCAATGGATACGCACCGCGGCTGAAGGAGCTCTACGTGGGCGAGTTGCGCCCCAGGCTGAAGGACGAGCTCGGCCTGAGCTCCGTGATGCAGGTTCCGCGCGTGACGAAGATCACCCTGAACATGGGAGTCGGCGACGCGAAGACCGAGGCGAAGGCCCTGGACAGCGCGATGGACGAGCTCTCGACGATCGCCGGGCAGCGCGCCCAGATGCGCCGCGCCCGCAAGTCGATCGCCGCGTTCAAGCTGCGCGAGGGCATGCCGATCGGCGCACGCGTCACCCTGCGCGGCGAGCGCATGTACGAGTTTCTCGACCGGCTCGTCTCGATCGCGCTACCCCGGATCCGCGACTTCCGCGGTCTCGACCCCGGCTCGTTCGACGGCCGCGGCAACTACTCGCTGGGCATCCGCGAGCAGATCATCTTTCCTGAGATCAACTACGACGACGTCGCCGCGGTGCGCGGCCTCGACGTCGCAATCACGACATCGGCGGCAGACGACGAGAGCGCGCGGGCACTGCTCCGCGGCCTCGGCCTCCCGTTCGCCGACGAGAGAAGGGAATCGGAGTAAATGGCTAAGAAGTCGATGATCGCCAAGGCCGCCCGCCCGCAGCGCTACAAGGTTCGCGCTTACTCGCGCTGCAATCGCTGTGGCCGCCCGCGCGCGGTCTTCAAGAAATTCGGGCTCTGCCGAATCTGCCTGCGGGAGCTCGCCCACGCGGGCGTGATCCCCGGCATGACCAAGAGCTCCTGGTAGGAGAACCCTCAGGGATGGTGACAAACAAATGCTGACCGATCCGATCGCAGACATGTTGACCCGCATCCGCAACGCCAACAAGGCGCTGCACGAGACGGCCGTGATGCCCACCTCCCGCGTCAAGGAGGAGATCGCGCGCCTGCTCAAGGAGGAGGGGTACATTCGCGACTTCCGCGTCGAGACCCCCGAGGACGGCCATCCGGTGCTCGTGGTCGTGCTCAAGTACGGGCGCAGCCGGGAGCGCGTGATTACCAACCTGAAGCGGGTGTCGAAGCCGGGTCGCCGCATCTACGCGCGCAAGGACCGCATGCCGCGCGTGCTCGGCGGCATGGGCACCGCGATCATGTCCACGTCGAGCGGGGTGATGACGAGCCGCAGCGCCGAGGAACGCGGCATCGGCGGCGAGGTCATCTGCTTCGTCTGGTGAACCCATGAGCAGAATCGGCAGATCACCCATCGAGTTGCCCGCGGGCGTGTCCGTGGCGATCTCGCCCGGCCGCGTGATGGTCAACGGGCCGCTCGGCGAGCTCGCGCGTGAGGTTCCGCAGCGCATGACGATCGAGCAGGCCGAGGGGACGCTGCGCGTCTCACGGCCGACCGATCGCGGCGAGGACCGCGCCCTGCACGGGCTCACGCGGACGCTCGTGGCGAACATGGTCGAGGGCGTGACCAAGGGCTTCGAGAAGAAGCTGCAGATCCAGGGCGTCGGCTACCGCGCATCGCTGCGCGGGACTGCGCTCGAGCTCAACGTCGGCTTCTCGCACTCGGTGGTCAAGGACGCGCCGGCGGGCATCACCTACGAGGTGCCGACGCCGACCGAGATCGTCGTCAAGGGCATCGACAAGCAGCAGGTCGGCCAGATCGCTGCCGAGATCCGCAAGGTGCGGCCACCCGAGCCGTACAAGGGCAAGGGCATCCGTTACGAGGGCGAGTACGTCCGCCGGAAGGTCGGGAAGCGCGCATGACCGTCGCCACTCCACGCCAGCTCCGCGAGCGGCGCCATCGCCGAGTGCGCGGGAAGATCTCCGGGACTGCCGAGCGCCCCCGCCTGACGGTGTTCCGCTCGAACCTGGGCATCTCCGCACAGCTGATCGACGACCAGTCGGGGGCCACGCTCGCCGCGGCGAGCTGGCAGCAGCTGAAGAAGACATTCAAGGGCGCCAAGACCGACCAGGCCAAGGAGGTCGGCAAGCTGCTCGCCGCGGGCGCGAAGCAGGCCGGAGTCGAAGCGTGCGTCTTCGACCGAGGCGGCTACCTCTACCACGGACGCGTCAAGGCGCTCGCCGAGGGCGCGCGCGAGGGAGGGCTGAAGTTTTGACCAGTGTCGAACGTGAGGTATTCGCGCGCGAGGAAACGCGCGAGCTCAAGGAGCGCGTCGTCGAGATCAATCGCGTCGCCAAGGTGGTCAAGGGCGGGCGGCGGTTCTCGTTCACGGCGCTCGTCGTGATCGGCGACGAGGTCGATCGCGTCGGCGTCGGCTACGGGAAGGCCCGCGAGGTACCGCTCGCGATCTCGAAGGCCGTCGACGACGCGAAGAAGAACCTGTTCACGGTGCCGAAGCACGGCACGACGATCACGCACGAGATCCTCGGGCGGTCCGACGCCGCGCGCGTCCTCCTCCGCCCCGCAAGCGAAGGCACCGGCGTGATCGCGGGCGGGGGCGTCCGCGCGGTGCTCGAGCTGGCCGGGATCCGCGACATCCTCGCGAAGAGCCTCGGCACGACGAACCCGATCAACATGCTGAAGGCGACCGTCGACGGGCTGAAGCACCTGCGCCGGCCGGAGGACGTCGCGCGGATCCGGGGATTGACGATCTCGCAGGTGCTGCCCCTGACGGCCGAGAAGATCGGCGCCAAGTCGACGAACGCCCCTCTGGCGCCCGCCGCGCCTGTGGCGGCCGGGCCCGCGGAAGGCGGGGACAGTCCGGGCGAATGAGCAAGGTGAAGATCACCCAGACGCGAAGCCAGATCGGGCAGAGCGGGCGTCATCGCGGCACGCTGCGTGCGCTCGGGCTCGGCAAGATCGGCCGCAGCGTCGAGCGTGAGGAAGGCCCGGTGCTCGCCGGTATGCTCAGGAAGGTTCGCCATCTCGTGAAGGTAGAGGACGCGTAGCGATGGCCGGGGATCTCAACCTCTCGAATCTCAAGCCGGCACAGGCGCAGAAGCGCCGTAAGCGCGTCGGCCGCGGTCTCGGCTCCGGCAAGGGCCGCTACTCGGGTCGCGGGATCAAGGGCCAGAAGTCGCGCGCCGGCTCGCACTACATGCGCCCCGGGTTCGAGGGCGGCCAGATGCCCGTGTACATGCGCATGGGCAAGCAGCGCGGCGCCACTTCGAAGGACGCCATGCCGATCGGCCCCTTCCGCACGTCGACCTGGTCGGTCAACGTCCGGGATCTCGAAGCGCGCTTCAAGCCGGGGGCAGAGGTCACGCCGGAGGCGCTCGTCGCGTCCGGCCTGATCCGGAACCTGAAGCTCGACGTCAAGGTCCTCGGCCACGGTGAGCTGAAGGCAAAGCTGGTCGTCTCGGCGCACGCCTTCTCGAAGAGCGCGGTCGAGAAAATCGAGGCCGCCGGCGGCAGCGTCACCTGGCTGAAGCCTCCGCACGAGCAGAAGAAGCGCAGACACCGAAAATCAGCGGCCGCCTCCGTACCGGAGCCGGCCGCTAGCGAGGACGCAGACGCAGCCTCAGAGGAGCCTGACGACGCGGCTTCTGAGACCACGCCCGACGCGGTCGAGGAGTCGCAGGAGTGACCGTGCCAGCTAGCCTTCTACGCGGAGCGTAGAAGGCGTGCTCTCCTGGCTCGCGAACGCCTGGCGCGTACCGGAGCTCCGGCGCCGCCTTCTCTTCACAGCCGTCGTCCTGGCCCTGTACCGGCTCGGGAGCTTCATCCCGGCGCCGGGCGTCAACTCGGACCAGATCACCGGCTACTTCAACCAGCAGGGCGGGACCGTGCTGGGCCTGCTCAACCTGTTCTCCGGCAACGCGCTGTCGCGGTTCTCGGTCTTCGCGCTCGGGATCATGCCGTACATCACCGCCTCGATCATCCTGCAGCTGATGGCGGTCGTCGTCCCGACGCTCGCCCAGCTCCAGAAGGAGGGTGAGTCCGGGTACGCCAAGATCAACCAGTACACGCGCTACCTGACGATCTGCCTGGCCGCCGCGCAGGCGCTCGGCTACTCGTACCTCTTCCGGCGCCAGGGCGTGCTCGACGCCAACGTCGGCCGCCTCGTCCTGATCGTCGTCACGCTCACGGCCGGCACGGTGCTCCTGATGTGGTTCGGCGAGCAGATCACGAAGCGCGGCGTCGGCAACGGCATCTCGCTGCTGATCTTCGCCTCGATCATCGACCGCGCCCCGCTTGCGATCCGGGCGTGGATCGACGGCGGCCCGACCACGAAGCTCTTCTTCCCGCTGCTGGCGATCGCGGTGATCGTCGCCGTTGTCTTCATCCAGGAGGGGCAGCGGCGGATCCCGATCCAGTACGCAAAGCGGCAGGTCGGCAGGCGGATGACCGCCGGCGGCTCCACCTACCTGCCGATGCGCGTGAACATGGCCGGCGTGATCCCGATCATCTTCGCGGCCGCGGTGATGGCGTTCCCGCCGACGATCGGGCAGTTCTTCCCGCAGACCCAGGGGTTCATCAACCGGAACTTCACTCCGACCGACTGGACCTACCTGACGGTCGAGGGCCTGCTGATCATCATCTTCACGTACTTCTACACGGCGGTCCAGTTCAACCCTGTTGACCAGGCAGACAACTTACGTAAGTACGGGGGGTACATCCCGGGCATCAGGCCCGGCCCACCGACGGCGCAGTACCTCGACCGTGTGCTCTCCCGGCTGACGTTGCCGGGCTCGCTGTACCTGGCGATCATCGCGGTGCTGCCGACCTTTCTGATCCAGTTCTTCAACTTCTCGCAGGCGACCAGCACCTTCTTAGGAGGCACCTCGCTGCTGATCATCGTCGGCGTCGCGCTCGACACGATGCGGCAGATGGAGTCGCAGATGATGATGCGCTCCTACGAAGGCTTCTTGAAGTAATGGACATTTTGCTGCTCGGTCCGCAGGGCTCCGGAAAGGGAACCCAGGCGAAGCTGACCTCGCAGACCTACGGGATCCCGCAGATCGCCACCGGGGACATGATCAGGGAGATGAAGGAGCGCGACACGGAGCTCGGCCGCGAGCTCAAGGAGATCTACGACCGCGGCGACCTCGTCGACGACGACCTGATGATCCGCTTGATCGCGGATCGCCTCGACCGGGGCGACACCATTCCGGGGTTCGTGCTCGACGGTTTTCCGCGCACCATGGCGCAGGCGGAAGCGCTCGACGAGCTGCTCCGCGACCTCGGGCGTGACCTCGACATCGTGTTCGAGTTCCAGGTTCCCGACCGCGACGTGCTGCTGCAACGGCTGCTGAAGCGCGCCGCCGAGGAGAGCCGCTCGGACGACACGCCCGAGGCGATCCAGCGCCGCCTCGAGCTCTACGAGCAGGAAACGGCGCCGCTGATCGAGTACTACCGCTCGAGCCGAGGCAACGTCGTCGGCATCCACGCCGACCGGCCGGTGGAAGAGGTGTTCGCCGAGGTCCGTCAGGCGCTCGACCAGGTGGCGGCTCGCTCTTGATCATCCGAAAGACACCTCAGGAGATCGAGCGCATGGCGACGGCCGGCCGCGTCGTCGCCGAAACGCTGGCGCTGATCGGCGAGCATGCTCGCCCGGCGGCGACGACTGCGGAGCTCGATGCGATCGCGGAGGAGTTCATCGTCTCGCAGGGCGGCTACCCGACCTTCAAGGGCTACCGCGGCTATCCGGCCGCAACGTGCCTCTCACCCAACGACATGGTCGTGCACGGGATCCCAGGGTCCTACGATCTCTCCGACGGGGACATCCTCTCGGTGGACGTCGGCGTCACGCTCGACGGCTTCGTCGCCGACTCCGCGTACACGTTTCCGGTCGGCGAGATCTCGGCGGACGCCGAGCGGCTCCTAGAGGCCTGCCAGGCGGCGCTGGCGGCCGGGGTCGAGCAATGCAAGGTCGGCAATCGCCTCTCGGACATCTCCCACGCGGTGCAGGCGGCCACTGAGGCCGCGGGCTTCTCGGTCGTGCGCAGCCTCGTCGGCCACGGCGTCGGCCGGTCGATGCACGAGGACCCGCAGATCCCGAACTACGGCGAGCCGGGGCGTGGGCCGCTGCTCGCCGAGGGCATGACCTTCGCGATCGAGCCGATGATCAACGTCGGCGGGCCCGACATCTACGTCCACGACGACGAATGGTCGATCTCGACCGCGGACGGGTCGCTTTCGGCCCATTTCGAGCACACGGTCGCGGTCACGGCGGGCGGGCCGCGCATCCTGACGGCCGCACCCGTTTTGCTACGATAATCCCTCACGGCGCAGCCGCCGCTGTGCCGTGCTCTATACGTTTTACACGCTTCAAACCCGCGCTCGCGCCGAGCGCGGTTTCTGTGAGGAAGGATGGCGGTCAAGGAAGAGAAGATCGAGATCGAAGGCGAGGTCGCCGAGGCACTCCCCAGCACGATGTTCCGCGTCCAACTGGACGACGGGCCTGCAGTGCTCGCGACCCTCTCCGGGAAGATGCGCAAGCACTACATCCGCATTCTCCCCGGCGACCGGGTCAAGGTCGAGCTCTCACCGTACGACCTGACCAGAGGCCGAATCACCTACCGCTACCGATGAAAGTAAGAGGACAGAGATGAAAGTCAGAGCATCCGTCAAGCCCATGTGTGAGCGCTGCCGCGTGATCAAGCGGCACGGTACGACCATGGTCATTTGCACGAACCCCCGGCACAAGCAGCGCCAGGGCTAAGGAGACGAGTTGGCACGCATCGCCGGAGTGAACCTCCCCAACCAGAAGCGGCTCGAGATCGGGCTGACGTACATCTACGGGATCGGGCAGCCGACGGCGCGCGAGATCTGCGCTGCGCTCGGCCTCTCGTGCGATACCAAGATCCGCGACCTCACCGACGAGGAGGTTACGAAGCTCCAGCGCCACATCGACGAGCATCACCAGGTCGAGGGCGATCTCCGTCGTGAGCGCCAGCAGTCGATCAAGCGGCTGACCGAGATCGGCTCGTACCGCGGGCTGCGCCACCGTCGTGGCCTGCCGGTGAACGGCCAGCGGACGAAGACGAACGCGCGCACGCGCAAGGGCCCGAAGAAGACCGTGGGCCGCGGCAAGAAGGCGGCGACCAAAACCTAATGGCACCTCCTCGTCGAGCAGCGACCCGCGGTCGCACGCGCCGCCGTGTCAAGAAGAACATCGCGATCGGCCAGGCGCACATCAAGACGTCGTTCAACAACACGATCGTCTCCCTGACGGACAAGGAGGGGAACGTGATCGTGTGGGAGTCGGCGGGCTCCGCCGGCTTCAAGGGCTCCCGGAAGTCGACACCTTTCGCGGCGCAGGTGACCGCGGACGCGGCTGCGCGCAAGGGCATGGAGCACGGCCTGCAGAAGGTCGAGGTGTTCGTGAAGGGGCCCGGGTCCGGCCGCGAGACGGCGATCCGCTCGCTCCAGGCCGCAGGCCTCGAGATCCTCGGCGTCAAGGACGTCACCCCGCAGGCCCACAACGGCGTCCGCCAGAAGAAGCGGCGGAGGGTCTAGATGGCGAGAGACCGTTCACCGAAGTGCAAGCAGTGCCGCCGCGAGGGGATGAAGCTCTTCCTCAAGGGCGAGCGCTGCCTGACCGAGAAGTGCGCGATCGAGCGCCGCAGCTATCCGCCGGGCGAGCATGGCCGTGGCCGCATCAAGCAGTCGGAGTACCTGCTCCAGCTGCGCGAGAAGCAGAAGGCGCGCCGGTACTACGGCCTGCTCGAGAAGCAGTTCCGCACGTACTACGAAAAGGCCTCGAAGAGCTCGGGAATCACGGGCGAGATCCTGCTGCGGATGCTGGAGACGCGCCTGGACAACGTCGTCTACCGGCTCGGGTTCGCCGCCTCGCGCGCGCAGGCCCGCCAGCTGGTGCGCCACGGCCACTTCCAGGTGAACGGCCGGCGCGTGAACATCCCGAGCTACCAGGTCAAGCCGAACGACATCATCACGATTCGCACCGGCTCTTCCGCCGAGCAGGTCGTGCGTGACGCGACCGACCTGACCGCATCGGTCGCCCCGTGGCTCCAGGCCGACCACGACGGGCTGACCGGAAAGATTCTCAAGTGGCCCGACCGGGGAGAGATCGATACCCCGGTGCAAGAGTCCTTAATCGTCGAGCTCTACTCGAAGTAGCCGGGCTGTTTCCGATTCAGGAAACGATTTTACCGGCCCCAGGGAAAGGAACGAATTGGCAACTCGCATGATGGAATTCCAGGTTCCGAAGATCGTCCACGAGGAGGTCGACGACCTTCGCGGCATCTTTGTGATCGAGCCGCTCGACCGCGGCTTCGGTTACACGTTCGGCAACTCGCTGCGCCGCGTGCTCCTCTCCTCGCTGGAAGGCGCCGCCGTCACCTCGGTCAAGATCGAGGGCGTCGCGCACGAGTTCACGACGCTGCCGGGCGTCCGCGAAGACGTCACCGACATCATCCTCAACCTCAAGAACATGATCTGCCGCCTGCACGGCGAGTCGCCGGACGTCGAGGTGCGGCTCCAGAAGAAGGGGCCGGGGCCGGTCAAGGCCTCCGACATCCAGGCCCCGGCGGATCTCGAGATCCTCAACCCGGACCTCGAGATCGCAAACCTCGCCGACAAGGGCAAGCTCGAGCTGACGCTGACCATCGGCCGCGGCCGCGGGTACGTCCCGAGTGAGCTGAACCGTGGGCCCGAGCACACGATCGGCGTGATCCCGATCGACTCGATGTTCTCGCCCGTACGCCGCGTCGCCTACGACGTCGAGGCCGCCCGCGTCGGGCAGCGCACCGACTACGACAAGCTGCGCCTCGACATCACCACCGACGGCTCGCTCGACCCGCGGGAGGCGATTGGCCAGGCCGCAGAGATCCTGATTCGCCAGCTCGCGATCTTCACGGACATCGAGAAGATGGAGGGCTTCGGCGAGGCCGCGGCGGCGGCGGAGGGTGGGGTCTCCGAGCCGTCGCTGGCTCACGGGATGGAGAACTTCCCGATTGAGGAGCTCGAACTCGGCGTCCGCTCGTACAACTGCCTCAAGCGCGTCGGCATCGAGACGATCGGCGATCTCGTGATGAAGTCCGAGTCCGAGCTGGCCGCGATCCCGAACTTCGGCAAGAAGTCGATCGAGGAGGTCAAGGAGACGCTGGCAACACATGGTCTCCGGCTGCGCGGCGACGAGGGCGGAGGTGAGTAAGTAGTGAGGCACCATCGCGCCGGCAAGAAGCTGGGCCGCGACCCCGCGCACCGCAAAGCGCTGTACAGCAACCTGGCGGGCGCGTTGATCGTGCACGGTCGCATCAAGACGACCGTGACGAAAGCAAAGGCGGTGCGGCCGATCGCCGAGCAGATGATCACGCTCGGCCGGCGCGGCGACCTCCACGCGCGGCGGCAGGCGATGGCCTACCTCCGCTCGCAGGAGGTCGTCCACAGGCTGTTCGCCGAGGTCGCGCCCCGCTTCAAGGACCGGCCCGGCGGCTACTCGCGGATCGTGCGCATCGGCCAGCGCCTCGGCGACGCAGCCGAGATGGCCTACCTCGAGCTCGTCGACTTCTCCGCCGAGGAGCAGGCCGAGGAGAAGGCGGAGCGTCGCCGCCTGCGGCTCCGCCGCCGCCAGGAGCAGGAAGAGCAGGCTGAGGTCAAGGCCGCCGCACCGGCCGAGACGGCCACCTAGCTCGCGCGGCTACGCGAGCACCTCACGTCTACTTCTCGCTGAGCGACGCCTTCTCGATCACGATTCGCTTCGTCGGCTGCTCGGTGCTCGGGTCGCCGAGCTTGCCGATCTTCTCGACCACGGCGATGCCGCTGGTGACCTTCCCGAGCAGCGCGTAATCGGGCGGAAGGCCGACGTCGTCGCCGGTGACGACGAAGAACTGGCTGCCGGAGGTTCCCGGTGGCTCGGCGCCGCCCTTCGCCATTGCGACGACGCCCTTCGTGTACTTCGCGTCGGAGGGTGGCACGTCCACGGTCGTGTAGCCGGGGCCACCGGTGCCGTCGCCGCTCGGGTCGCCGCCCTGGATCACGAAGCCGGGAACGATCCGGTGGAAGGTGAGCCCGTCGAAGAAGCCCTTCTTCACGAGCGCGGCGAACGAGGCGGTCGTGTTCGGCGAGTCCTTCACGTCGAGGTCGAACGAGAACGTGCCCTCGTTCGTCTTCAGCGTCACCGTGTAGGTCTTCGATGGATCGAGCGCCGGGCGCTCTGAGGACGCCGGGGCTGCCTCCGCCGTGGTCGTCGGCGCGGCTGTCGTGTCCTTGTTGCCGCCCCCACCGCAGCCGGCCAGCAGCACCGCCGCTGCGAGTGCGAGGATCGGGCCGGTGCGCCTCAGGTTGGACATCGAATACGACGGTACAGGCTTTTTCGGGTGGGCGGCGCAGCCGGGCGCGCGCACGATCGAGGGGGTGTTGCGGGAGGCGCTCGCCACCCTGTACACGCGATTCGACCACCTCGCGGTCGCCGGCCGGACCGACGCGGGCGTGCACGCGCTCGGCCAGGTGGCGAGCGTGCAGGTGTCGGGCGGGCCACCCTCCGAGAAGGCCGCCGAGGCGCTGAACACGGTCCTGCCCGACGACCTTGCGGTGATTGCGGCGGAAGAGGTGCCGGGAGACTTCGATGCTCGGAGGTCGGCCCGCTCGCGGAGCTACCGCTACCGCATCTGGCGGCGCCGGACGCCGTCGGCGTTCGAGCGGCACCGCAGCTGGTGGCTGCCGCGCCCGGTGGACGAGGAGCGCCTGGCCGACTCCGCCGACCTCCTGCTCGGGCGGCACGACTTCCGCGCCTTCACGCCGACCGAGACCCAGCACAAGATCTTCGTCCGCGAGGTGCTGACCGCCGCCTGGCACCGTCGCGGCGACGCGCTCGAGCTCGAGATCACGGCCGACGGCTTCCTCCGGCACATGGTGCGAACGCTCGTCGGGACGATGGTCGAGCAGGGGCCGCAGGAGCTCGCGCATCTGCTGGAGGGCCGCCCGCGCTCCGAGGCCGGCGCGACGGCTCCGCCCTGGGGGCTCTACCTCGTCAGCGTCGGTTATTCGCCAGGCCCTCCTAGAACGAGCGCCAGTGCTCACGGCTGAGGAAGAAGCCGTGGCCGCGGAGGTTTCGGCAGGTGAGCCCGGTCCTCCGTGACGTGCACGTGATCCCGGCGCCCTTCCAGGACCGCCCGTAGGCGAGCACGCGGGCCGTGCTGAGGCTGAGAAAGGGGCCGGGGTCGCCCGCGCACACAACCGGCACCGCCCGGCCGGTCGCGGTCAGGCTGACGCGCTTGCCCGAGTAGTCGATATCGGTGCAGGTGTTCTTCGGAGCGGGCTTCAGCCCGCTCTGGATCCCGCACTCGATGAAGGCCGGGCTGATCGTGCCGCCGTAGCCGTAGCCGCAGACGATGTTCCCGGAGGGCGTCTTGAAGGCGCCGTAGCGTGGCGCGGAGGCCGCCGCCGGACCGGCCGCAAGCGCCGTCGCCAGGAACAGGGCGGTCGCGCCGAGCGCGATCGCAGTGCGAACCATCGGCGTGAGTCTACGCCGTCGTTAGCATCAGGCAGGTGCGATTCTCGGTAGTTCTCTTCGACCTCGACGGCACGATCGTCGACTCCGGCTGGATGATCCTCGAGTCGTTCCGGCATGCGACGCAGACGGTGCTCGGCCGCACGATTCCCGACGAGGAATTGATGGCGCGGGTGGGCGCGGGGCACCTCGTCGACCAGATGGCCGACTTCGACGCCGGCAAGGCCGAGGAGCTCGCCCACGCGTACCGCGAGTTCTACCGGCCGCTCCACTCGGAGCTCGAGGCGTTCCCCGGGATGCTCGAGCTGCTCGAGCAGCTCGACCGGGAAGGGCGGACGCTCGGCATCGTCAGCGCGAAACGTGGCGACATCGTCCAGCTCGCGTTCGACGCGCTCGGGTTCGGGGACGTGATGGACGTCGTCGTCGGATCGGATGGGGCCCCGCGCGGCAAGCCGTACCCGGACCAGATCCTGGTCGCGCTCGAGCAACTGGGCGCCGGGCCCGACCACACCGCGTACGTCGGCGACGCGCCATTCGACATCGCAGCTGCGAAGGCGGCCGGCGTGCACGCGATCGGCGTCACCTGGGGCGGCATCCACACGCGCGAGCGGATGGAGGCGGAGGAGCCGGACGCGGTCGTGGACACGGCCGAAGAGCTCTATGACGTCCTCTGAAAAATGACCTCCTCTGAAAAGCGCGCGGCCGAGCTTCGCGAGCTGCTGAGCCGCTACCTCTACGAGTACCACGTGCTGGACGAGCCGTCGGTCTCGGACGCGGAGTACGACCGGCTCTTCGACGAGCTTGCAGCGCTCGAGGAGGCCAACCCGAAGCTCGTTGCGCCCGACTCGCCGACGCTGCGCGTCGGAGCGCCCGCGTCCGACCGCTTCCAGAAGGTGCAGCACCTGGAGCAGATGGGGTCGCTCGAGAAGGTGACGACCGACGAGGCGCTGCTCAAGTGGGCCGAGGACCTGCGCAAGCGCCTCGGCACCGACGAGCCCGTCGCGTACGTGATCGAGCCCAAGATCGACGGGCTGGCCGTCAACCTCACGTACGAGAACGGGCTGCTCGTTCGCGGAGCGACCCGCGGTGACGGCGTGCAGGGAGAGGACGTCACGCCGAACCTGCGCACCATCTCCGCGATTCCGCTGCGGATGCAGGGCGACAACCCGCCGCCGGTCGTCGAGGTTCGCGGCGAGGTCTACCTGCCGCTGTCCGGCTTCCGGGAGCTGAACGAGCGTCTCGCCGGGACGAGCCAGAAGCTGGCGCCGAACCCGCGCAACGCCGCCGCCGGCTCGCTCCGGCAAAAGAACTCGGCGATCACGGCTGACCGTCCGCTCTCGACGTGGATCTACGGCACCGGCTACGCGGAGGGGGTCGACTTCGGAGGGCAGCTCGAAATGCTCGAGTGGCTGCGCGAGCGCGGGTTCCGAACGAACCCCTACGCGGAGCGGCTCGAGTCGATCGAGGACGTCGCCGCCGCGTGCATCGGCTGGGAGCGGCGGCGGATCGAGCTCGACTACGAGATCGACGGGATCGTGATCAAGGTCGACTCGCTCGACCAGCAGCGGCGGCTCGGCGCGCTCCACTCCCGGCCGCGCTGGGCGCGGGCGTTCAAATGGGCGCCGATGACCGCCCAGACGAAGCTGTTGAAGATCCACATCCGCGTCGGGCGCACGGGAGCACTCAACCCGTGGGCCGTGATGGAGCCGGTCGAGGTCGGCGGCGTCACCGTTTCCCGCGCGACCCTGCACAACGAGGAGGACATCAACCGCAAGCAGATCCGTGAGGGCGACCTGGTCATCGTCCAGCGCGCGGGCGACGTGATCCCGCAGATCGTCGGCCCTGCCGGTCCGCACCTCCCGGGCACGAAGCAGTTCCGGATGCCGAAACGCTGCCCGCTGTGCAACACCGAGGTGGTCAAGCCCGAAGGCGAGGTGATGCACCGCTGCCCGAACCGCGCCTGCCCGTCGCGCGGCCTGGAGACGCTGATCAACTGGACCGGGATCGCCGACATCGACGGGGTCGGCGAGCAGACGATCCGCGTGCTCTGGGACAAGGGCCTCGTCAGATCTCTTCCGGACCTGTATCGATTAGACAAACGGCAGCTGCTCGAGCTGGAGGGGTTCGCGGAAATCTCCGCGACGAGCGCGATCGACTCGATCCAGCGGTCGAAGGAGGTGCCGTTCTCCCGCGTCCTGCTCGGCCTGAACATCTCCAAGCTCGGCTGGGTGCTCGCCCAGAACCTCGCCCGGCACGTCGGCAGCGTCGACCGGCTGCTCGCCGCGACGCAGGAGGAGCTGCAGGAGGTCGAGGGGTTCGGCCCCGACCGGGCCGAGCTCGTCGTCGAGTGGTTCGCGGACGACCAGAACCGCGCGCTCGTCCAGGAGCTGCGCGAGCTCGGCCTCAGGTTCGAGACCGGCGCCGAGGACCGGCCGGCGGAAGGGCCGCTCACCGGCAGCACGTACGTCATCACGGGGACGCTCGAGTCGATGTCCCGCGAGGAGGCGACCGCCTCGCTCGAGGCGAAGGGCGCGAAGGTGACCAACTCGGTATCGAAGAAGACGACAGGCCTGATCGTGGGCGAGGAACCGGGTGCGTCGAAGCTGACGAAGGCACAGCGCGAAGGCGTATCGCTCCTCGGCGAGGCCGACCTGGCCGCGCTACTGCGGGGCTAAAGCCGGCGCTCGAACGGTCTTCCAGCTGGGCCTCACCGGCGGAAAAGATAGGGCGCGCGGCCCATGATCATGCCCGGCACGAGCCTGATAATCGTCGAGATGGCCGCGAACGCCCCAGATCGCGGAGCCGTGCTCGACGACATCCGCGTCCTGACCGCCGCTCCCACGCCCCTGCTCGCACAGGTCGAACGCACGCTCGCGGACGGCTATGCGTGCGCACTGCAGATCGAGGCCGAGAGCCGGCGGCTGCGGAAGCGGCTCGAGGAGCGGGCAGCGTCGCTTGCCGAGAGCCCCGGCTCGGAACATGTCGTCGAGGTCGCCGGCCTGGCGAAGGGCATTGCGCGCACCGACGGCGAACTGGCCGAGCTAAGAACGGCGCTGCTCGAGCTGCGCGAGACCGCGCGCCGCATCCGCGCGGCCTGATTCAGGCGAGGCCGCTGCGCACGGCGTAGACGGCGGCCTGGATCCGGTTCTGGATCTGCAGCTTCATCAGGATGTTCGAGATGTGGTTCTTGACGGTCTTGGGGCTGATCACCAGGTCTGCGGCGATCTGAGCGTTGTCCTTGCCGTTGGCGATCAGCTTCAGCACCTGGAGCTCACGGTCGGAAAGCTCGGTTCGGATCGACTCGGCCATGTCGGTGTCGGCCGTCGAGGCTCGCACCCGCTGCAGAACCTTCGCGGCGATCGTCGGCGAGATCAGCGAGGCGCCGACGGCGGCCGAGCGGATGCCGGTGACGACGTCGTCTATCGACGCGTCCTTGAGCAGGTAGCCGCAGGCGCCCGCGACGATCGCGTCCAGCACGTCCCCATCCTCGTCGGAGATCGTCAGGACGATGACGCGCGTCAGCGGCGAGAGCGCCGTAATGTGGCGCGTTGCCTCGACTCCGCTCATCGACGGCATGTTCAGATCCATGACGACGACGTCCGGGGCCAGCTCGCGGACGAGGCGCACCGCCTCGCTCCCGTTCGCGCCCTCGCCGACCACCTGGAGCGCGCTCTGATCCTGGAGGAGGTTGCGCAGGCCGGTCCGGAAGAGATCGTGGTCGTCCACGAGCAGGACGCGGACATCGTCCTGACTGCCGTTGTCTTGGTTCTCGTTCATCTGCCCCTCCGTCAGCCTGCCCATGCTCACTGGAACGTAATCGTCACGGTCCGGGTGAATTTCCTCGCCTCCGCGCACGAGGCGATCCAGACGTCGATGCGGGCGCCCGACACTCCGCCCCCCGTGTCCGCGGCAACGCCCTCGCCGTAGCCGGGGATCGTCATTCTCGTCCCGAGCGGAATCACGGTGGGATCGACCGCGACGATGCCGGGACCGACCGGAAGCCCCGTCGCAGTCGTTCCCTTCAGGCAGTAGCCGGTCGCGTAGACGCTCATCGTGCCGCCGGGTCTCGCCGCGCGGGTCGTCGTTGACGCGGACGGCTCGCCCTGCGTCGCGGACTCGACGGGCGGGGGCGGCGGCTCCGACAGGCCCGCTGTGGTGTCGATCGCGAACGTCTCCGTCGGCGTCGCTGAGGTCTCCGCCGGGGGTGCCGCCTGCGTCGAGGGCTGCTGGGCAGAGGGCTGTTGTGCAGACGGCTGCTGGACTGAGGGCTGCGCGGCGACGGCTTGCTGGGTGACGAGCTGCGCGCGCTGTTGTGCCTCCTGCGCCTGCTGTTCGAGGGAGGCGATCTGCCTGGCGGTGAGCTTCTGCTCCTGGCGCAGCTGCCCGAGGTAGGCCGTCCGCTCGGTCCGCGTCTGCTCCAGGTCGGTTGCGGTGGCCGCAACCGTCGCGCGGATCGCCTGCGTGCGCCTGACCTGCACGGCGAGCTCGCGCTGCGTCTGGGTGATCAATCTGCGTGCCGAACGCGCCTGCTCGATCACGCCCTCGGTGGCCCGGGCAGTCCGGCTGATGCTCTCCAGTCCCTCGATCGCCTCGTCGAGCGACGTGGCGCCGAGAAGGATGGCGATCGGGTCCGGCCCCTCCTGCTCGTAGAGGATCCGCAGCTGACGGCCGAGGCGAAACTGCGCCACTGCCATCGTCCGCTGGGCGGCGCGGTGGCGGCGCCGGGCGGACTCCTGCTGTCGCTCGAGCGAAGCCGCCCGTGTGTCGATCTGCGCGAGATCGCCGCGGGCCTGCTGCAGCCGACTCTCGAGCGCGTACAGCTGCACGACAGCCTCCCGCGATCGGGCAGCGAGTGTCGCGCCCTTCTCTTTCAGCGCGCCGACGCCGGGCCCCTGCGCAGGCCCCGTCGCCGGAGCCCCGAGGAGGAGCAGGAAACCCGTGCACAGGAGCAGAACACGGCGAACGAGACGATGATTTCGCCCCCGCAAAGCCGCCCGACCGTACCACAGAGGGTCCTGTTCGACGTCGCCGTAAACGGCAGTTTTCGACACTTTTTCGGCAGAAATGCGACTCCTTCGCGGTTGCCTGCATCCGCAGACGCTGCTAGTGTCCCGCCCCTGTGACGTGCCGGCCCCTCCCGGTGCGCCTGTCGAGAGTGGTGCGGAGTATGTTTCCGCGCGCCCGCGCACGGCAGGCGACCGCCGTATTGCTGATGGCTCTAGCCGGGTTGCTCGCAGCCGGCTCTGCGACGGCCGAGCCGCCCCAGATCACGGCGAAGCGGGCCGAGGCCCAGCGGGTCCTGAACGACATCCACGCGCTCGACGTCCAGCTCGAGAAGGCGATCGAGTCGTACAACGGCGCGAGTGACCAGCTGGCGGCGATCGAGCGTGAGCGCGCGCTGAACACCCGGCACTTCTCGATCGCCAAGAGCAATCTCAAGCTCGCGCAGCGGCGTCTCGCCGCCCGGCTGCGGGCGATCTACACGTCCGACCAGGAGGACTCGACACTCGCGATCATCCTCGGCTCACGGAGCCTCACCGACTTCCTGAACCGGATCGAGACCGTCAACAGCGTCTCGTCGCAGGACAACCAGGTGCTCGCAGAGATTCAGCGCTTCAAGCACGTCGTCACCGTTCGCGGCGTCGAGCTCCGCACCGCGCACGTGCGTCAGGAGCAGATCGTGGCCGAGCGGGCCGCAGCCAGGCGTGAGGTCGAATCCGGCCTGGCGGAGCGACAGCGCATGCTGAGCTCGGTCAAGGGCGAGATCGCCAAGCTCCAGGCCGAGGAGGCACGGCGCCAGGAGCAGCTCCGGATCCAGGTGGAGGTCCGGCTGCGGGCGCAGCTAGCTGCGCAGCACGAGGCCGTTGTCGAGTCCCAGGCGACGGATGTCGTCGGCGCGTCGGCGGTCTCGGCCGAGGGCATCTCGGTCGCGCCGCCGTCGAGATTCGGCGGTGCCGTCGGGATCGCGATGCAGTACCTGGGCGTCCCCTACGTCTGGGGCGGCGCCTCGCCGTCCGGCTTCGACTGCTCCGGGTTCGTGATGTTCGTTTACGCGCAGATGGGCATCTCCCTGCCTCACCTCGCGGCCGCGCAGTTCAACTACGGCACCCCTGTCTCGAGCGACCAGCTGGAGCCGGGCGACCTCGTCTTCTTCGATGGGCTCGGCCACGTCGGGATCTACATCGGCGGCGGCCAGTTCATCCATTCGCCCCACACGGGCGACGTGGTCAAGATCTCGAGCCTCGGCGACAGCTGGTACTCGGCCACGTTCGTCGGCGCGCGCCGGCTCTAGCCGATCGTCCTTCGGACGCTCGGCTAGCGCAGAGACCGGTTCAGCCGGTCACTGCGCGTAGAGATCTTCGATCGCGTCCGAGAAGTGCTCCTGCACGACGCGGCGCTTCAGTTTCAGCGTCGGTGTGATCTCGCCCTCCTCGGCGGAGAAGTCGCGCGGCGGAATCGCGAAGCGCTTGATCTGCTCGAAGCGTGAGTGCTGGCGGTTGACCTCGTCGACGATTCCCTGGACGAGCGCCTCCACGTTCTCGCCGCCGCCGGTGCGCCACTTCTCGAGCTCCGCCTCATCGAGTGTGATCAGCGCGACCACGTAGGGCCGCCGGTCGCCGACGACGAGCGCCTGCGAGACGTACTTCGAGGCCTTCAGCTCGTTCTCGAGGTTCTGGGGCGCGACGTTCTTGCCGCCGGCGGTGACGATGATGTCCTTCTTGCGGTCGGTGATCGTGATGAAACCGTCGTCGTCGATCTGGGCGATGTCGCCGCTCCGCAGCCAGCCGTCCGCTCCGAGCACCTCGCGGGTTGCCTCCTCGTCCTTGAGGTAGCCCGCGAAGACAGTCTCGCTGCGGATCAGGAGCTCGCCGTCGTCGGCCAGCTTGACCTCGAACCCGGGTAGCGGCGGACCGACCGTGCCGAACTTGAAGCCGTCGGGCCGGTTGACTGAGCAGGCGGTTGTGCACTCGCTCAGCCCGTAGCCCTCGAGAATGAGGATGTCGAAGGCGTGGAAGAACTCCATGATCTCGCGAGCGAGCGGGGCGCCGCCGGAGTTCGCGACGCGTAGCCGCCCTCCGAGCCGCTCCTTCACCTTCGAGTAGACGAGCCGGTCGGCCAGGCGGTGGCGCAGCGCGAGCCACGGCGGGACGGGCTTGCCCGCCTGCTGGAGCAGGCTGACCCGCCGGCCGACCCGGAGTGCCCATTGGCCGATCGTGCGCTGCGCACCGCTCGCCTCGTCCATCCTCGCGAGCAGCGCCGCGTGCACCTTCTCGTAGACGCGGGGCACGCTCGGGAAGACGGTCGGCCTGACGGCGGCGAGCGCGTCGCCGACCTGGAGCGGGTCGCGGCAGAAGGCGAGCGTGTAGCCGACGTACCGGGCCTGGAGATGGATCAGGCGTCCGTAGTTGTGGGCGAGCGGCAGGTAGAGCAGCAGCGTGTCCGTCGGCTCGAGGAACCTGGTCGGCAGCCTGTCGATGCACGCGGCCATCTCGAAGTAGTTGCGGTGGCGGATCATGCAGGCCTTGGGCGGACCGGTCGTCCCCGAGGTGTAGATGTAGGTGAAGAGGTCGTCCTCGCCGACCTCGGCGGTCGCGTCGTCGAGCGCCGACGGGAACTCGGCGGCGTGAGCACGGCCGCGCGCCTCGAGGTCGGGGAGGTCCGCGAACGTGAGCACGTGGCGCAGCCGGGGCAGGCCCGCGCGTACCTCCTCGACCTTCGCGAGCTGCTCGGCGTCCTCGACGAGCACTCCGACCGACTCCGAATGACCGATCACGTACCCGCAGTCTCGGGAGGAGCTGTTCGCGTACACGGGTGCCCCGATCGCGCCGATCAGGCCGAGCGCGTAGTCGAACAGGCACCACTCGAGGCTCGTCGACCCGAGGATTGCGAACGCGTCGCCCTTCCGGACGCCCAGGGCGAGCAGTCCGTTGGCGATGTCGTCCACGCGCCGGGCCGCCTCTGCCTGCGAGACCTCCACCCAGCCGCCGTCGCGCTCGGCCAGGTAGGCGGGCCCTGCCGCCGGCCGCGCGGCGGCGTTCCGCCAGAGTGCGGCGATCGTCCGGGTCGTGCGAACGGGGCCGGCAGCGGTCTGGGTCATCGGAACGAGCTTACTCAGCACGAAGGGAAGTCGATCGCCGCCTAGAATGAGATTTGCCCTGATGCGCACGACCTGGAACGGATCGATCAGCTTCAGCCTGGTGACGATTCCCGTCGGGCTCGCCCCGGCGACGAAGCCGTCCGCGCGCGCCTCCGACATCGCGTTCCGCCAGCTACATCGCGAGTGCAAGTCGCCGATCAAGAACAAGCGCTGGTGTCCCGTACACGAGCGCGAGGTCGAGAGCGACGAGATCGTCAAGGGCTGGGAGGTGGCGAAGGGTCAGTTCGTAATCGTCGAGGACGCCGACCTGGAGGCGATCGAGCGCCAGAACACTTCTCGCTCGATCGAGATCGAGCGCTTCGTCCCGCTCGGCGACGTCGACCCCGTCTACTTCGACCGCACGTACTTCCTCGTTCCTGCAAGCGCGCCGGCGGGCCGGCGCCCCTACGTGTTGCTGCTGAACGTGATGAAGGACGAGCAGGTCGGCGCCATCGGGCGCTTCGTGCTCGCCGGCAAGGAGAAGCTCTGCCTGATCCGCCCGAAGGGCGACGCGCTCGTGCTCGAGACCCTCTACGTCGCCGAGGACGTGTACTCGCAGGCGGAGATCGACGAGGCCGCCGAGGAGACAAAGGTGAAGAAGGCCGAGCTCGACCTCGCCCGTCAACTCGTCGAGAGCCTCGTCGGCGCGTTCGAGCCGAAGGAGCAGCTGACGAGCGAGTACCGGCAGGACCTGCGCAAGCTCCTCGAGGCGAAGCTGGCCGGCGCGCCGATCGAGGAACCGGAGCCGGTGGCCGAGGCGCCGGTGATCGACCTGATGGAGGCGCTCAAGAAGAGCGTCGCCGAGGCGAAGGAACGCAAGGCGCCTGCCAAGACGCAGGCACGCCCGCAGAGGCGTGCCGCAGCAAAGAAGTAGCGCTCTGCGCTGTTAGTGCTTCTGCGGAGCGGCGCCGATCGCCTGAAGCTGGGCCTGGAACAGGCTCTTGTCGATCTTGCCCTGGTAGATCGGGACCCCCTCCTGGACACAGACGCGGATCACGTCTGCGCGCTCGATCCCGAGCTCCTTCGACAGCTCTTCAGGCGTGAGGTGGTTCGGCATGACGATCCTTCCTCGATAGGAACAAGAAAACCCGCCTGCGCGTAGCGCGGACGGGCTGGGTCGAAGCCTTCCTGGTGTGGCGGCGGGAGATCAGAGGTCCCGCTCCTCCGGACGATGCATGACCACAAGAGCATACTGCCGCCGGCGCCGGTCGACAAACGGCAGAGAGGGCTAGACAGGGTTCGGCAGCTCGATGAACTCCCACTCGAGCCCGAAGCGCTCGGCGAGTCTTGCCGACAGCGCCTGGACGCCGAGACGCTCGGTCGCGTAGTGGCCCGCGGCGACGAAGGTGATCCCGAGCTCGCGGGCCAGGTGCAGGCTCGGCTCCTCCGCCTCGCCGGTCAGGAAGAGGTCGTACCCCTCGGCGGCCGCCTCGGCCACGTGCTTCCCGGCGCCGCCGGAGACGATCGCGATGCGCTCGACGGGATCCGGTCCCTCGTCGAAGACGAGGGGCTCCGGCCCGATCCGTTCGCGGACGCGGTCGATGAAGGTCTCGAGGGTCTCCGGGGCCGGAAGGCGCCCGCCGGCGCCGATCCCGGCGAATGGGCCCTCCACGTCGACGCCGAGCTCTCGGGCGAGTAGCGCGTTGTTGCCCACCTCCGGGTGCGCGTCGAGGGCAAGGTGATATCCGGCCAGCGTCAGGTCGGCATCGAAGAGCGCCTGAAGCCGGCGCCGCACGCGGCGGTCGATCGTCCGCGGCTCGTTGTTCCAGAGCAGGCCGTGGTGGACGATGACCAGCTGCGCGCTGGCCGCGGCGGCGCCCTCGAAGAGCTCCAGCGAGGCCGATACCCCGCAGACGATCTTCGTCACCTCGTCGGCGCCGGCGACCTGCATCCCCTGAGGCCCGTAGTCCGCGAAGGAGTCGAGGTCGAGCAGCTCGGCTGCGTAGTCGAGGATCTCGTCGCGCGCGGCCATCGGGCGCGATTGTGTCAACCCCTCGGGTAACCTGTCTGCGCCTCGGGGTGTGGCGCAGCCTGGTAGCGCGCTCCGTTCGGGTCGGAGAGGCCCCCAGTTCAAATCTGGGCACCCCGACTAACACGGGGGGAACAGCCGGTTCCCTCCGTGAGCCCCCTCCCCAACCCCGCTCGCACCCTCGGAGCCGTTCTGGCCGCGCCCGTCAGGCCGGTCGCGGCGGCGGATGAGGAACACACTCTTCGGGTCTGTCCCTGGAGTTCTCAGCTTCTTCTCAGGCGGCTGTTCTACCGTCTTGGCATGGATAGATACGGAAACCAGTCGTTTCCCTTTCGGGGCGGCGGTGGCGGGTTCGTCGAGCGCGTTGGGCACGGCGGCGGTCCCTCCGACCTCGCGTGGGTGATCTTCGCGCTCCTGCTCGTGCTGCTCCTGCTCGCGATCGTCTCGCTGGCGCTCGACGCGTACTACCGCTCGCAGGGCGGCTCGAGGCCGTACTTCAAGTGGCTGCCGCCGGGCGGGCCTCCGGGATTCGCGCCGGGCGGTCGCGCGCTCGCCGTGCTCGACATGCGGTACGCACGTGGGGAGGTTTCCAGGAAGGACTACCTCCGGGCACGCGAGGATCTCGGCGCGCCTCCCGACTTGGATGACGAAATGACGACCGAGGTTCAGGCTCCTCCGCCCGAGGAGAAGTCTCCGAAGACCTAGTCGACCGCACGCAGCCAGGGCCGGGTGAGCATGATCGCGAGCAGCACCGCGTTCGCCCCGGCCCCGGCCGCGATCAGCGTCCCCGGAGAGGCGAGCCCCGAGATGCCGGCCGCGAGCGCGAGCCCGACCGGCATCAGCCCGAACGAGCCGAAGTAATCGAGGCTGACCACCCGGGAGAGCAGGTGGTCGGGAACGAGCTCCATCAGCATCGTCTCCCAGATCGCGACCCCGAAGCCGACGCACACTCCGCGCGCGACCATCAGGGCCCCGGCCAGCTCGTACCACGGCGACAGCGCGATTCCGACGAGCGCGAGGCTGTTCAGCACCCAGAAGACGTACGAGACGACGCCCCGGCGATGGCGCGGCTGCAGCTGCCCGTAGAGGAGCGTGCCTGCGACCGTGCCGACGCCCATCAGCGTCGTCAGCAGCGCGTAGGAGCCGATGCCCCGGTGCCACTGCGTCGTCACCAGCTTGGGCATCAGCACCTGTTGCGGAGCGAGCTGGAGCATCAGGATGACGCCGAACAGCAGAATCGTCACCCAGAGCCACGGGACACGGGCGACGTAGCGGGCTCCGGCGACGATCTCGCGGAGCGTGCCCTCGCGCTCCGAGGCCTCGATCACGCGCGGCCGCGTCCGGTACACGAAGAACGCCGAGACGAGGAATGAGGCGGCGTCGGCGGCGAACACGGTCGCCGAGCCCACGGGCGCATAGAGAAACCCTGCGAAGGCCGGCCCGATCAGGATGCTGCCCCAGCGCGCAACGCCGATCAGCGAGTTGGCCGAGGCGATGCTCGGCTGCTCGACGACGAGCGGCACCATCCCGCCGAAGGCGGGGTAGAAGAACCCGTCGCCCAGGCCGACGAGGACGGCGAACACGATCAGGAGCGAGAAGCTGAGGTGCCCGGTCGCGTCGACCACGGCAAGCCCGGCGACGGCGACGAGCCGCGTCAGGTCGGAGACGATCATCAGCCACCGCCGCGAGAGCCGGTCGGCGAGCGCCCCGCCGATCAGGAGCGTCGTCAGCAGCGCCGCGGCCTGGCAGACCAGGACCACGCCGAGCTTCGCCGAGCCGGCGAGCGTGAATGTCTTCCAGCCGAGCGCCGTCAGGAAGGCCGCGTCGCCGATCAGCGATACGAGCTGCCCCGTGAAGAGCAGCCGGAAGTCGCGGTGGCGCAGCGCCTCGAGCGCGCGTGGTCGTCTGCGACGGGCAGCGATCGGCTCCACGACGCAAACTTAGTGGTGTGCTACTTCGCGCCGTCCTCTTCGACGTCGATTTCACGCTGGCGAAGCCGGGCCCCGATCTTGGCCCCGAGGGTTACCGGCGGCTCGGCGAGCGCTACGGCCTCGACCTCGACCCGGCCCGCTATCCGGAGGCTCGCGCGGCCGCGGTCGAAACGCTGGAACGCCACCCGGAGCTGCGTCACGAAGAGGAGCTCTGGTTCGTCTTCACGGAGCGGATCGCTCGGGGGATGGGCGGCGACTCGGATGCCGCGAGGGATTTCGCCGTGGAGATGACCCGGCAGTGGGAGCGCTCGGAGAACTTCGACCTCTACGACGACGTGCTCCCTGTGCTCGGCGAGCTGCGCGCGCACGGGCTCAAGCTCGGCCTGGTTTCGAACGGCGGCCGCGAGATCTCGGACTTTGTCGCCCACCACGCCCTGGACGTCGACTGCGCGATCGCCTCGCGCGCGCACGGGTGGACGAAGCCGCACGAGTCGATCTTCCGCGCGGCGCTCGAGCTCCTCGATGTCAGGCCCGCCGAGGCGGTGATGGTCGGTGATTCGGTCCACGACGACATCGAGGGCGCGCTCGCGCTCGGCATGCGCGCGGTCCTGGTCGACCGCGAGGGCCGCTACCCGGAAACGGTCGACCGGCTGCCCGACCTACGTGCTCTGCCGGCCGCGCTCGGCCTCTAGGCGGGACAGATCGAGCGTCACCGCCCGGTCGTCGACCGGCGTTTCGGCTCCGCCCTGGCTTTCACCCCTGAGCTTGAGTGGCAATCCGTGATCGCGTGCGAACTCGACGACGGCGGCCAGCTCCTCCACCATGTCGGGCCTGACCACGAGCGCGGGCACCCGCGCAACGTTGCCGTTCCAGACGAGCATGGTCTCACCCAGCTCGTCGGGGGAAGGCAGGCGTTCCCCGCTCGACGCAGTCGTGCTCCTCGCGCTCGAGCAGGCGCTGGGCGCGGCCGAGCCATCCGCTTGCCCGCGCGGTGTCACCTCGCTGGGCGAGATGCACGCCCACCCAGAACGCGCAGCGCACGGCACGCAGGGCTGCACGGGCATCCAGGTGGGCCTGATGCGCCCGCTCCAGCAGCGCCATCCACTCATCGTCGCGGCCGAGCATGTACGCGGCAGTCGCGAGCAACTCGAGATCCTCCGCGCCCAGCGGTGCCGCGGCGTCGGCCTGAGACAGGTTTACATGCGCATCGGCCCAGGCCCGCTTCGCATGGGACTCCCGGCCTCGCTCGAGCTCGACGGCGCCGTCCGCCATGGTTCGGAGATCCTAGGGCCGCCCGAGCGCCGCCCGCCAGGCCTCGGTGTGTTCGCCGAGCGCAGGAGCCGGCCCTGCCGGCCCGAGGCCGAACTCGGCGGCCGCCTCCTCGACGGTCCAGACCGGGCCGGCAGAGACGTCTTCTCCGTCCATCAGCTCAAGCCACTCGGCCAGCGTTCGTCGGGCAATCGCTTCCGCGAGCTCCTCGGTCACCGCCTCCTGGTCGTCGTCGTACTGCCGCCCGGCGAGCGCCGGCAGCCCGACGACCTCGCACAGCCGCTGCCAGAACTTCGGCTCGAGCGCGCCGACCGTGAGCCACCGCTCGTCAGAGGTCGCGTACACCCGGTAGCAGGCGAGCCCCCCGGTGAGCATCCGCTCGGGAGGGCCCCCGAGCCGGTGCGCGACGAACCGGTGCGAACCGTGGGTCATCGAGACCGTCAGGCGCGCGCCGCGGCCGGTGCGCTCGCGGTCGAGCAGCGCGGCGACGACCTCGAGCGCCGCGGCCAGCCCGCCCGCGGCGAGGTCGGCCACCTGAGTGGGCGGCAAGGAGGGCGCAGTGTCGGCCAGAACTCCCGCCCAGCCGAGGTAGTTGACGTCGTGGCCTGCACGGAGCTCGTGTCGATTGCCGACGCCGAACCCCGTCACCGAGCAGAGCACGGCCGTGTCCGGGACCTGGACGCCGAGCCGCTCGAGCACGCCGGGGCGGAACCCGTCGAGGACGACGTCGGCGCGCGCGCAGAGGGCGTTGGCGAGCGCGAGTCCCGCCTTCGTCTTCAGATCGCAGACGACCGACTCCTTGCCGGCGTTGACCGCGTCGTGCCAGAGCGGTGCGGTCGACCGCATCGGATCGCCCTCCGGCGGCTCGACCCGGACGACCCGCGCGCCGAGGCGGTGGAGCTCTCGGCTCGCGAACGCCCCCGGCAGGTACCGGGTGAAGTCGATCACGAGCACCCCGCCGAGCGGTTGCACCGGCACGAGGCTACTACTACAGTCCGCCCGTTGACTGACCGGTCAATCGCCCAGGAGGAGAAGCGCAGGCTGATCCTCGACGCCGCCGTCCGCGTCTTCGCCCGAAAGGGCTACCACAGCTGCCGCGTGGGCGACATCACCGAGGAGGCAGGGGTCGCGCACGGCCTGCTCTACCACTACTTCTCCTCGAAGGAGGAGGTGTTGGAAACGGTCTTCCGCGACACGTGGACCGAGGTGCTGGACGCCTTCACGGGCGTCGAGGAGTCCGACGAGTCGCCGCGCGAACAGCTCCGGCACGTGGCCGCGATTCTGCTCGGCGCGTGGCGGCGCGATCCCGACCTCGTGCGGGTCCTCGTCCGCGAGGTCGCGCGCAGCCCGCAGGTGCAAACGAAGGTGAGGGAGCTCGGTGAGGCTTTCAAGGCGATCGAGCGGATCGTCGCGCGCGGGCAGGCAGGCGGTGTATTCCGCGCCGAGCTCGAGCCGCGGCTGCTCGCCTGGATCTTCTACGGCGCGATCGAGGAGATCCTCACGGGCTGGGTGCTCGGGCAGCTGCCGGACGGCGACGAAGACGTTGCCGCGGCCGAGCGGACGGTCGTCGACGTGCTCTGCGACGGGATACTCGTCTAGTGGAGTCCCGGCGCGGGCTCGTCTGGATCCTTGGGCTGGGCGCGTTCGGGCTGGCCTTCTCGATCACCACCACGGCGGCCTACCTGCCTCCGCTGCTCGAGCGGTTCACAGACTCGAACACGATGATCGCGGCCGTGCTCGCCGCCGAGGGCGTCTTCGCGCTCACGCTGCCGCTCGTGATCGGCCCCTGGAGCGACACCTTCCAGACGCCGATGGGGCGCAGGCGTCCGTTCATGCTCGCGGCGCTCGGGCCGATGGGCTTCTGCCTCGCGATCCTCGCGTTCATGCCGAACATCTGGACGGTGACCCTGATCGTGCTCGCGTTCTTCTTCGCCTACTACGTGTACGAGCCCCCGTACCGCGGGCTCTACCCGGACGTCCTGCACGAGAGCATGTACGGCCGCTCGCAGGGCGTGCAGCACGTGATGCGTGGGATCGCTCTCGGGATCGCGCTGGTCGGCGGCGGCTTCCTGTTCAAGGTCTGGCATCCGGCGCCCTTCCTGCTCGCGGCAGTCGTCACCACCACAGCCTGTGGAGGGTGCA
>DATCPA010000100.1:0-2121 GCA_036564335.1 Gaiellaceae bacterium | reverse complement strand
TGGTCGCTCAACCCGTACATGGGTTGCGCCCACCGCTGCACCTTCTGTTACGTCCGCGCCTTCGAGCGCCGAGCCGACCGGCCGTCCGGCGACCGCTACGGCCGCTCGATTCGGGTCAAGATCAACGTCGCGGAGGTGCTCGCCCGCGAGCTTGCGCGACCGAGCTGGGACGGCGCGCCGGTCGTCGTTGGCGCCGCCACGGATCCGTACCAACCCGCCGAAGGTCGTTATCGCCTCACGCGCTCGTGCCTCGAGGCGTTTGCCGCCGCCTCGAACCGGTTCTCGATCATCACGCGTGGGCCGATGATCGTGCGGGACGTCGACGTGCTGCAGGAAGCATCGCGCCGCGCGAGCGTGAACGTCACGTTCTCCATCCCGACGCTCGACGAGGACGTGTGGCGGAAGACGGAGCCGTCGACCGCCCACCCGAGGCAGCGCCTGCGCGCGATCAGCGAGCTCGTCGGCGCCGGCATCGACTCGCGCGTCGGGATGGCGCCGATCCTGCCTGGACTATCAGATAGCCCATCCCAGCTTGCCAAGGTGGTGCGCGCCGCGCGCGAGGCGGGCGCGACCGGCATCTGGGCGAATCTCCTCTTCCTCAAGGCGGGCACGCGCGAGCACTTCCTTGAGAGCCTCGCGCGCGATTGGCCCGAGCAGCTGCCGCGCTACGAGCAGCTCTATGCGAACGGCCGCGCCTATCTGCCGAAGCCCGAGACGGAGCCGATCCGCGCCGAAGTCGCGCGGCTGGCCCGCGAGCACGGCGTCCGCGACCGGCGGCACGTACGGTTCGAGTCACCGCGCAAACCGGAGCAGCTGGCGCTCGCCGTGTAGCTGGGCGAGGTGGGTCGCCGCCACGCGGCCCACCACGAGAACAGCGGCCAAAGCCGCCGTTCCCGACTCCGTGTTCGGCGGCTACTCGCCGCGGTATTGCACCGTGCCGCGTCCTACCTTCTCGACTTCGTGCGCCGGCCCAGCGAGGACGGCGAGTACGAGACGAAGTGGTTCCGCGCGATGACCGATCACCTGATCTTCCTCGATGACGAGAGCGAACTCGGGACGGCAATCGACATCGTCGTTTCCCTGATCCGGGCGCGCATGCCGAACATCGTCGATCAGATCGACCTTGTGAACATCGCCGAGAGCGAGACATCGAAGTTCCTCCTGCGCGTCGGCCCGCCGTGGACGGTTCACGACAAGCAGGGCGCCGAGCGCGGCCTCGCTGTTCGATTCGAAGAGAACAGCCGCGCCGAGTTTCACGAAGTCGAAGCGATGGAGATCACCGGCGAGGCAGTGATCGAGGTCGTCGAACTGTCTCTAACGCATCGCCGTCTCGGCGACGTCGCTTACGCGTTCGGCGAGGGCGTGATCGCCGACAAGCCCGCGCTCGTGCTCATCACCGAGGACAAAGACGCATCGAAGATCACACTTCGGTTCCGCGAGACCTAAGCCGCGTTTCCTTCGCCGCCTCTGTGTGCGCGCAATAAAGGGAGTGTCGCGGTTCCGCCAGAAAGCGACACATGAGGATCACGTGCTGGGTGTTGCTTCGCGCGGAGCTGCGCACGATGTAGGCGAAGGGGTCGATTGCTATACGAGTGATCGAGGTGCGGGCGCGTGCCTCGCGTTTGGAAGTCGGCTAGCCCGCTTGCGCCGAGCGGCGCGATGCCCAATACTCGCAGCCGAGGGTCACCCGAGACTTTAGTGCGTACCGGAGAGGGGGCTTGCAGACGCTACTGCACTGTTCGGGCGGAACCCCTTTTGGCGGTGACTCGCAGCCGCTCTCTCGCGTGAGGAGGGGAGCGTGAACGCGATGCGTTGCGCCACCGACGGCCCGATTTTCGGCCCAGATCTTGCCGCCGTGTGCCTCGACAAGGCTTGGGCGATCGCGAGTCCGAGTCCGGCGCGCGCATGGTTGCGGGTTAGGCTCTTGGGGTGACCGTCTGCTCGAACTGCGGCGCCGAGAATCCTTTCGCGAAGAAGTTCTGTGGCGACTGCGGGGGCGCGCTCGCTTCGGTTTGTTCTTCCTGCGGAGGCTCTAATGCGCCTGGCAAGAGGTTCTGCGGCGACTGTGGGGCGCCACTGGAGGTTGGTGCGGTTTCAGTGGCCGCCGCCGCCCCTGCAGCA
>DATCPA010000037.1:0-5825 GCA_036564335.1 Gaiellaceae bacterium | reverse complement strand
AACCATGTTTCCCCCACGAGCCCCCTTCTTCCAGAGGCCGATGTTGATGGGGGAACCTCCCGGTTCCCCCCGGCCCCTCCCCGCTCATCGGCCGGAGGCCGCCCGATGAGCGGCCGCGTCCTGCTGGCAGCGCCGCGCTCCTTCTGCGCCGGGGTCGACCGGGCGATCGAGATCGTCGAGCGCCTGCTCGAGCAGCACGGGCCGCCGATCTACGTTCGCCACCACATCGTCCACAACGACCACGTCGTGCGCCGTCTCGAAGGGCTCGGAGCCGTGTTCGTGGACGACGAGGAGGAGGTACCGCGGGATGCGATCTGCGTTCTGTCCGCGCACGGGGTCGCGCCGGCCGTGCTCGAGAACTGTGAGCGCCGCGGGCTGCGCGTCGTCGACGCCGTTTGCCCGCTCGTCTCGAAGGTGCACGCCGAGGCGCGGCGCTACGCCGACAGCGGTCACCTCGTCGCGCTCGTCGGGCACCGCGACCACGTCGAGGTGATCGGGACGAAGGGCGAGCGGCCGGACCAGATCGTCGTGGTCGAGTCCCCCGAGGAGGCAATGGAGCTCGACACGAACGGGAAGCCGCTGGCCGTGATCAGCCAGACCACGCTCTCGCTCGACGACGTCGCCTCGACTGTGGACGTGCTCGCCGGGCGGTTCGGCGACCTGCGCCGGCCTGGCGCGGACGACATCTGCTACGCGACCCAGAACCGGCAGGACGCGGTCAAGGAGATCGTCTCGATGGGCGCGACGCTGATCCTGGTGATCGGCTCGCCGACGAGCTCGAACGCGCAGCGCCTGGTCGAGGTCGCGCAGGCCCGGGGCGCCGCGGCAACGTTGATCGACGGTGAGGGGACGATCGACGACGCGCTGCTCGAGGGGCACGAGACCGTCGGCCTGACCGCCGGCGCTTCGACGCCCGAGGAGCTCGTCCAGGCTGTGCTCTCGCGTCTCGCCGACGGCGGCTACGACGAGTTGGAGGAGGTCACGGTCGCCCGGGAGGACGTCCATTTCCGTCTGCCGAGGCAGGTGGTGGCGAGATGAGCCTGATCCAGATTCCGCACAGCGTCGCGGCGGCGCTCCCGACCCTCTCCGTCTTCGACATCACGAATGAGATCTCGCGCGACGTCTCCTCGGGCCACGTGGAGCGGGGCATCGCCTACGTGACCGCTGCCGTGCCGAGGTCGCTCGTTCGGGTCAGCGAGCGCGAGTCGGGGTTCTTCTGCGACGTCGAGTCGCTGCTCGAGCGGCTCGTCCCGGGCTCGACCTCGGATCGCGAGCGCATCCTGCTCGGGCTGCTCGGCCCGCGCACCGAGCAGATCCCGTTCGAGGGCGGACGGCTCTGCCTCGGCCAGTGGCAGCGGGTGCTGCTCTTCTGCCTCGACGGCGACACCCGTGCGGAGTACACGCTCACCCTCCTTGGGTGAGCCGCGCGCCGGCGGTCGTCGCGGGAGCTGCGCTGGCCGGAATGAAAACCCCGCGCTAGAGCGTTATCATCAGGCAATGGCACGGGCGAGGCGGCATCAGCGCCTTCTCTCGATCCTGGCGTTTGGCCTCATCGCCCTCGCCGCGGAGTTGCTCGGCCGCAGCATGACCCACCGCCTCGACTTCGGCCGCCATGTGCGCACGCCGAGCTACGCGGGCACGGACTACTACCCGGTCCTGCTGGCAGTGGTGAAGGTCGGCATCGCGCTGATGCTCACGCGGCTCGTCTGGCGCCTCGTCCGCGCCCGCTCGGCCGAGCGGACTGCGCTCAGCATGCTGGGCGCGCGAAGCCGTCTCCCGCGCCTGCGCCTGGCGCTCTCGTCGCGCCTCTGGTTTGCGTTCTTCGCACTGACCTCGGCGATCTACCTCGTGCAGGCCGACGCCGAGGGCGCCGAGTCCGGCCGCTGGCCGCTGCTCTCACCCTGGCTCCATTCCTCCGCGCTGCCTGTCTTCGCGGTGCTCGCCGTGCTCTGCGCGCTCGTCTGGGGCGCCGTCCGCGACTGGCTGGCCGACTACGAGCAGTACGCGCAGGAGAGTGTGGCCCGTGCGCTGCAGCTGGTGTGGCAGCGCACCGTGCAGGTCTTGCGTCCGAGCCGCGAGCTCGCAATTCCGCCGCGGCGTCTCTTCGGGCTGGCTTTCGAGAGCCGGCCGCCTCCTCCGCTTCCCGGGTAGCCCGCGGACAGCTCCGCGGGCCGATGGATCAACCCCAGCGGAAGGAGGCACGACATGACCCAGTACGCAACAGAACTCTCGCGCACCCGGGTGCGTCGATCGATTCGGGCGCTCGCGGTGCTCTCGCTCGCTCCGTTGACGATGCTCGCCGGTGTCGCCTGGGCGTTCCTCCAGCCCTGGCGGGTGACGCTTCTGCATCCGCACGGGCAGGGCTTCTGGTGGCTCGCCGTCGAGCCGCCGCTGCTCGTGATCGCGGCGGGCGTCGTCTTCGCCTTCGTGGCGGTCGCAATCGTCCGCGACCTCGAGGAGACCGAGGGCTAGCCGTGCAGCCGCCTGCCGAACACGTCCACTGGCTGTTCGCCACGGGTGCTCTCCTGCTCGGGCTGCTCCTCCTGGCGCAGGCGATCGTCGGCACGGAGGTCTGGCGGCGCCGCGCGTGGAGGGCCTACCTGTGGCCCTCGCTCTTCTTCGCGCTCGGTGTCCTGATGTGGCCTGTGATGGTCCTCTACACCAACTCGACGGTGCACATGCTGGCCCACAGCGTCTGGGCGCAGGCGATGATGGCCGCAGGCGCGGCGGAGCTCGGCCTGGTCAGCGGCAAGCTCCGCAGCGAGTACTGGAGGTTGGCCGTCCCGATCGCCTTCGCGGTTTCGGGCGCCGCGTTCCTGATCCACGAGGCGAACCCGTGGCTCTACTCGCGCTCGGCCTTCGTCCACCACGTGTGCGGCTGGACGCTCTTGATCGGGGCGCTGTTCCCGCTCGGCGCCGCGTTCAAGCCGCGGTCCTGGGTCTTCAACAGTGGCTACGCGCTCGTCTTCGTCGCGGTAGCCGTCGCCCTCTACACCTCACGGGACGTGGCGCCGATCTTCGGGCACCTGTCTCCGTCGGCCGGAGTGGCTCACCGATGAAGCGGGTGATGCTCATCGCGCTGGTCGCGCTCGTGTTCCCGGGGACGGCCTGGGCGCACGCGACGCTCCTGCATACCTCGCCGCACGTCGGCCAGCGGCTCGCCGGCTCCCCGCGCGTGATCACGCTCGAGTTCGACCAGAGCGTACGCGTGCTCGCCAACGGGATCCAGGTCTTCGACACGAAGGGCAGGCTCGTATCGGGGCCGCCCCGTATTTCTCCCGGCGATCCCCGCGTTGTCGAAGCGCCGCTCCTTCGGGTGCCTCGCGGCGGCTACACGGTGCGCTGGGCGGCGATCTCGAATGACAGCCACGTCGGTCGCGGCGTCTTCACCTTCGGTGTCCGGGCGCCGGCTCCGGCGATCAGCCAGGCGTACGGTGCGTCCGGCCCGACGGTCTCGGAGCACGTCGTCCGCTGGCTGTACTTCCTCTGTCTCGCGCTGTTGACGGGTGGGCTCGGCTTCCGGCTGCTCATCCTGCGCGGCGCGGCCACCGCCGAGGCGGAGCGGCGCTTCTACGCTCTGACCGGAATCGGCGTGGTGGCGGCGTTGCAGGTCGGGATCGTCGCCTTCCTGCTCCGCGCCGAGGACGCGCTCCAGCTGCCGTTCACAGCATTCCTGTACGGCGACCTCTCGCCGTTCGCGAACACGACGCGGTTCGGACAGGCGTTCGTCGTCATGGAGCTCGGGTTCGCGGTCGTTGCTGCGCTGCTCTTCCTGGCCTGGTTGACCGAGCGCCGGCTCCTGCTCTGGGCGGCCTTCCTGCTCTCGCTCGGGCTGGGCTCCGGGCTCTCGCTGGCCAGCCATCAGTCGGACGACCGCGGCTGGCTCCCGTCGTTCGCCGACTGGGTCCACCTGTCCGCCGCGAGCCTCTGGATCGGTGGACTGCTCTCGCTCGGGCTCGTCGTCTGGACCGATCGCGGGCTGCGTCGCACCGCCTTCTGGCGCTTCTCGGAGATCGCCGGGCCGCTGGTCGCGCTCGTCGTCGCTGCCGGCGTCTACATGAGCTTCAAGCGGCTGCCCTCGCTCGACGACCTCTGGACGGTGGGCTACGGACAGGTCCTGCTGGTCAAGCTCGGGCTCGTCTCGCTGGCCCTGTCCTGGGGCGCGTTCCACCACTTCGTCGTCCGCCCGCGGCTCGACCGTCCGGCGGTCGCGAGGCGGCTTTCGAAGAGCCTGCTCGGGGAGGCGATGGTCGCGGTCTCGATCCTGCTGCTCGCGGCCATCCTGGTCGACTCGAAGCCTCCGCCGAAGTCCCCGCCCCCCGCGTCGGCGGTGGTCGTGCGCCGGTAACGTCCGGCCGATGCGCTGGGCGATCTCCGGAGGAGCCGGGTTTCTCGGCCTGCACCTCGCCCGGCGGCTGCTCGCCGACGGTCATGAGGTGCGGACCCTCGACCTCGCGCCCCTCGATGAGCCCGAGCTCGAGCGCCGCGTCGAGGAGCTTCGCGGCGACATCCGCAACGTGCGCGACGCCCGTGCCCTGGCCGAGGGCGCGGACGTGCTCGTCCACGCGGCGGCGGCGCTGCCGATCCAGGCCTCGCGCGAGTCGATCCGCTCCGCCAACGTTGGCGGCACCGCGACGGTGCTGGCGGCAGCCGCGGAGGCGGGCGTGGGGCGGACGGTGCTCGTCTCCTCGACAGCCGTCTACGGCATCCCGAAGGTGCACCCGATCCACGAGGATGACCCGCTCGTCGGGGTTGGTTGGTACGGGGAGTCGAAGATCGAGGCGGAGGAGGTGACCCGCGACTTCGGCCGGCGCGGCCTCGGCTTCACGATCATCCGGCCGAAGACGTTCATCGGGCCGGAGCGGCTCGGCGTCTTCGAGATCCTCTTCGACTGGATCCGCGACAACCGCCGGATCTACATGCTCGGCAGCGGGGCAAACCGGTACCAGCTGCTGGCGGTCGAGGACCTCGTCGACGCCATCGTCCTCGCCGCCGAGCGTCCCGAGGCGGCCGGCGAGACGCTCAATGTCGGCGCAAAGGAGTTCGGCACGGTCCGCGCGGACCTCCAGGCGCTGATCGACCACGCTGGCTCGACGAGCCGCCTCACGCCCGTGCCGGCCCGGCCGGCCGAGATTGCCCTGCGCGGGCTGGAGCTATTGCGCGTCTCGCCACTCGCCGAGTGGCACTACAAGACGGCGCACCGCGACTCGTTCGTGGACGTTTCGAAGGCCGAGCGCCTGCTGGGCTGGTCGCCGCGCTGGTCGAACGCGGAGGCGCTCTGCCGCACATACGACTGGTACCTGGCGCATCGAGACACGTTCGCCGCGGCCGGGGTCACGCACCGGGTGCCGTGGAACCAGCAGGCGCTGTCGCTGCTCAAGCGGATCTCGTAGCCGTGCCCGTCGCGGAAACGTCGGCTTAGGCAGCCACGTACACACCCGGGCCGGACGGCTCGGGCAGCGGGAGGCCGTCCTCGGCGAGTCCCTCGAGATGGAAGGCGAGCGCCTCGCGCATCTCGCATTCGACCTCCTCGAGCGTGTCGCCGGTTGCGACGCAGCCGAGAACCTCCGGAGACCAGGCCGAGTAGTTCGACGGCGGCCCACCCTCGACGAGGATCAGGTACTTCTCGGCTTCGGCCCGAAAGTCGGTCATCGCAACCCTGCCTGTCGAAGGATGCTAGAAGATCAGCTAGTGTCCTGAGTCGTTAGTTCGTAGGAAGTTGGGTTGGGGTCGCGAATCCTGTCGTTGGAAGCGACGATGGGAGGCGACGATGGCAGAGCGAGGGCGTCCGACGGCGAGGGTGGTGCTCAGCGGGGAGGAGCGAG
>DATCPA010000053.1:0-1919 GCA_036564335.1 Gaiellaceae bacterium | reverse complement strand
CGCCTTCCTCGCGGGGGCAAACCGGATGTCTTGGCCGCGCTTCCTTGCCTTCAATGCCGCCGGAGGCATCGTCTGGGCCACGGTGATCGGCCTCGCCTACTACTACATCGGCAACACAGTCAAGAACGTCCGCGGGCCATTTGACATCGTGCTTGGGATCACCGCAGCGATCGTCATCATCGGCTTCTTGATCTATCTGCGACGAACCGAGAACCGTTACGCAGCACGCGCCGAACGCGAGTTCCCAGGCCCGTTGGAAGATTGAAACGCGCCGGCGCAGACCCTGGCGCGCGCGGCGCTCCCGGCCGGCGTCCGGGACACCTAGTTAGGAGGGCGTGGTGCGCTTCGATTGGTGAAACGATCGAACGGGCGTAGAGTTGCCCCATGGCCAGTCTCATGGCGAAGATCCGCAAATGGCTCGGGCTCGGGAAGACGTCCTAGCCGCATCGGGAGCAGAGGCGGGGCACGCCGAAAGGGGCCTCGCTTAATCTGGATATGACGAACGCTCTGCGGCTACGCCGCGAGCAGTACAGCGCGGGCTCGTCTCGCGAGCGCGTGGGCGATCGTCGCCTACTGCGCCTGGATGCTGCGGCGGCGGCTCGCGCGACGGGCCGCCAAAAACCGGCTGAGCCGCTGCTCTTTCGTGTTGCGAGGTATCGACTTCGGCGACCGGAGGCGAGGGTGGGTTCGACGACGGGGCGGGTTATGAGCTGGGCGTTGTGGGAGCTGAGGAGGGTCGCGAGCGCGTGGTTCGGTCGTCATCGGGCGGTGCCCGTCTCCGTGCCAGCTTTCAGGCGCGCGCTAGGAGTTCTTCTGGCGAGGCTGCGCGTCCTGAGCGACGACCGTGGTCGGGGGCCAGCTCTTCTTGCACGTTACGAGGCGCGAGGGGGCGAGCCGAAGCTGCGCATAGTCGTGCTCACCGCCGAGGTCGGGGAGGGTCACGCCGCGGCGGCTCGGGCACTCGCGGCCGACCTTGTCGGCGAGCGAGCCGACGTGGAGGTTCTGATCTGCGACGCGCTCGCTGGGCTCGGCCGGGTTCTCCGCTGCGTCCTGCTCGACGCCTACCGCTGGCAGCTGCGCTCCGCCCCGTGGATGTTCGGCCTTCTCTATCGCCTTTTCGCTCGCGTGCCTTTATGCCGTGGCCTCGGCCGAGCGGGGCTTGCCCTGTTCGGCGCACGAGGGCTGCTCCGGCTCATCGAGCGCTACCAACCGGACATCGTTGTGTCCACCTTTCCGGCGGCAACGAGCGTGCTTGGTTATCTGCGGCGCCGCGGCCGCCTGACGGTGCCGACATGCGCGACGGCCACCGATCTCGCCGGCCTCGAGTTCTGGGTTCACCCTAGGATCGATCTCCACCTCGTCATGCACAAGACGTGCGTCGTGTCAGTCGAGCGCCTCACCGGGGTCGGCGGAGGAAAGCCTCGTAAAGAACGCGACGTGGCCCGGGTCCTCCCACTCCACTTCGAGGTTGCTTATGTATCCGTGGACGAAGACGATGTCGATCGGCACTTCGCCGCTGATCCCGTAGGCGATCGAGACGTCGCCGCTCTGCGTGTAACGGATCTCAGGCGCGTCCACGCGGCTAGTTTCGGGCATGGGAGGACGTTCCGTGGAAGACAGCCGTTTGGGCCGGGACCACCGCCCTTCGCGGCGCGGTAGCCTCCACGTCCATGGCCAAGCCGCCGGTCGACGAGATGTGGAGACAGATGCTTACCGGCGACTACCCTCGCCTCCATCGCATGCGGCGGATCTGGGGCGCGCTGCCCTCGCCGCCGCGCTGCAAGCTCTGCAACGCGCCGTTTCGCGGCGTCGGCGGCGCCCTGATGCGGGCGATCGCCTACGGCCCGTCGCCTCTGAACCGACGGCTCTGCAAGTGGTGCATCCGCGCGGTCAGCAAGCACCCCGGCGGAGCCGAGGTC
>DATCPA010000043.1:0-16467 GCA_036564335.1 Gaiellaceae bacterium | reverse complement strand
TGCACGACGCCCTTCGGATCCTTCGTCGTGCCGGAGGTGTAGATGATCAGCGCGGGATCCTCGGCACCGGTCTCGGCCGTCGCCGGGTCGGGCTCGCCGAGCTCGACCTCGTCGACGTAGACCGCGTCGGGCGGCTCGTCCATCGCCTCGACCTCGGCCCGGGCGGCCGGGTCTGCGACGAGCAGCGTCGCTCCGGAATGCCGTGCGCGAAACGCGAGATCCTTGGCGCGGAGCATCTCGGAGCAGGGAATCGAGACGGCTCCGACCTTCAGCGCGGCGAGCATCACCGCGAGCCAGTCGGGTGTCTTGCCGAGCAGCACGAGCATGCGGTCGCCCGGCTCGATCCCGCGCCGGCGAAGCACCCCGGCCCACCGAGCCGCGTGCTCGGCGACCTCTCCGAAGGAGAGGTCGCGAACGCCTCCGGAGCGGTCGACAAAGCGCAAAGCCAGCTGCCCGGGATCGGCGCGCTCGACCACGTCTCGCGTGAAGTTGAATGCGCCCGGTGCCATACCCGTGCGACCCTACAATCCGCCGATGCCTGTCGTCCGGATTCGCGCGCTGCCGCCGCCGTCCGCCCATGCGCTCGTCGCGTTCCAGGAGCTGCCGCCGGGCCACCTCTACGACGCCGAAGGGATCCGCTCCGACTAGGTCTCCTGCGCCGTCGGGCGGATGAGGATCTCGTTCACGTCCACGTGCGGCGGCTGCGAGACGGCGTACATCACTGCCCGGGCGACGTCGTCGGCCTCGAGCACGCCGACCGGCCGCTCGTCGAAGAACGGCGTGTCCACCATCCCGGGCTCGATCAGCGTCACCCGGACGCCTGTGCCGTTCAGCTCGAGACGCGCGGCCTCACCCATCGCCGAGATTGCGAACTTCGTACAGGAGTAGAGCGAGCCCGTCAGCGCGCGTCGTCCCGCCAGCGAGCCTGTTAGCAGTAGATGGCCCTGCGATTCGACCAGCGCGTCGTAGCACGCGCGGATCGTCAGGGCGGCGCCGTAGACGTTGGTCAGCACCATCGCCCGCCAGCGCTCCGGCGTCGAACTCTTGAAGCTGCGCTCGGCGCCGAAGCCGGCGTTTGCGAACGCGACGTCGAGGTGGCCGTACTCCTCGAGCGTTCGCGCGACCATCGCCTCCTGGTCCGCCCACTCGGTCACGTCACACGTCACCGCCAGCCCGCCGAGCTCCGCGGCGAGCGCCTCGAGCTTGTCGGTGGAGCGGGCGGCGAGCACGACCCGGTAGCCGGCCTCGGCCGCGTGCCTCGCCGTCGCTTCGCCGATCCCGCTCGAGGCGCCGGTGATCAGAAAAACCGGTTCAGCCACCCGGCTTGCCGGCCTGCCCCCAGTGCTTCGCAGGGATTCCCTGCACGACCACCTGAATGTGGTCGGGCGAGGCGCCGCTCGACTCGGCGAGCGCGGTCGTCAGCGCCTCGATGATCTTCGGCACCGACTCTTCAGTGACGCGTGTGTCGTAGAGCTTGACGTCGATCCAGGGCATGGCGTGCTCCTCTCGCTTTGGGGGACCCGGACTCTAACGCTCGACGTGCTGCGAGCCGCCGTCCGGGCCGAGCACGAGGTCCCGCTCGCGATCCGGCACGTGGTCGAGCGGCACCGGCGAGAGCGCCTCGAAGAACGTCACCCCGCCCTCCGAGTGCAGCTCGTGCTCGACCCCGCGGTTGAAGCAGGCGACGTCGCCCGGGCGCAGTACGCGCGTCTCGCCGCGGGACGTGATCTCCACTTCGCCGTCGACGATTGCCATCAGCTGCTCGGCTTCAGGGTGCGAGTGGAGCGGCACGCGCTTGCCGGGGTCGTAGGTGACGCGGCACATCAGCACCTGCTCCCCGCCGATCGCGTGCAGCCAGATGCCTTCGAACTGCTCGTGCCCCTCGACGCCGTTCCAGCTCCGGAACGGCGAGCGATTCGAGGTCACGCGCCCACCGGGAAGCGGAAGCGGGACTTTTCGTGCGCGACGGTTCTCACCGAGAGGTCATCGTCGAAGATCGTCCACTTGCCTTCGCGGCGCGGCCCCTGCTCCTTCCTTTCGAGTGCGCGCAGGACGCGCTCGGGCGTGATCGGGAGCTCCGTCACCCAGACGCCGATCGCGTCGAAGACGGCCGTCGCGATCGCCGGAGGCTGTGGGTTGTTCGCCATCTCGCTGATCCCCTTGGCGCCGTACGGCCCGTCCGCGGAAGGGTTCTCGAGGATGATCGTGTCGATCTTCGGGAGGTCCTTGATTCCGGGAACGAAGTACGAGCCGAACTCGCCCCCTCGGTGCTCGACGCTCGGGTAGTAGGGGTAGCACTCCTCGAGCACCGCGAGGCCGAGACCCATCAGTGCCCCGCCCTGGATCTGGCCCTCGACCAGGGTCGGGTTGATCGCGCGTCCGACGTCGAAGCACTGCCAGAGGTGTTCAACGCGCACCTCGCCGGTCTCGTCGTCGACCTCGACCTCCGCAGCGCAGGCGGCGTACGAGATCGCGGCGTGCGGCGGGCTGTCCACGCGGCCTGTCTCCGGGTCGACGATCGCCGCGTACGGATTCAGCTGCGCACCGGTGCCGGTGATCAGCTCGCCGTACGTCCAGGTCGCGGCCGCGGCTACGTCGGGGACGCTGATCTTCTTCTGCGGAGACCCCTTCGCGATCACCTCGCCGTCGATGATCTCCAGATCCTCGGGCGCGATCTCGAGCTCCTTGCCGGCGATCTCGAGCAGCTTCTGCTTGGCGTTCGCCGCTGCCTTCAGCACGGCGTTGCCGGCGACGAACGTCGCGCGCGAGGCGAACGTGCCCGTGCAGAGCGGCGATGAGTCGGTGTTCGAGTTGTCGTACGTGATCCACTCGTACGGGACTCCGAGCGTGTCGGCGGCGATCTGGCTCTGGATCGTCTTGGAGCCGTTGCCGATGTCAGAGGTCCCGGAGAAGACGTCCACGCGGCCGTCCGGCTTGATCTTGATCCACGCCTGCGACGGGTCGCCGTTCTGGTTCATCCCCGTCGGGTACTCGATCGCGGAGATCCCGCGTCCGGTGTGCAATGCCATCAGTGATCAACCTTTCCGACTTGCTCGACCAGATGCTTGGGAAGCAGCTCGCCGGCCCGCGGGTCGCGCGTCATCGTCCGGCTGTCGGCGGGCAGCTCGTGCCCGATCGCGTCCGCGATCGAGAGGATGGTCGACACCGTAGAAGGATCGGAGTAGGCGATCCCGTTCGGGGACGTGTCGCCGATCCGGTTCGCGTTCTTCAAGCGGAGCTCGAACGGGTCGATGCCCAGCACCTCGGCGATCCGGCTGACGTGCAGCTCGGTCGAGAAGGAGACGGACGTGACGCCGAACCCGCGCATCGCCGTCGTCGGCACGCGGTTCGTGTAGACGCAGTACCCGTCGAAGTGCAGGTTCGGGATCGTGTACGCGCCGGTGTGGTGGAAGCTGTGCTTCGTCACTCCGTACGGGGAGAAGCGCGAATACGCGCCGGAGTCGTGCAGCGTCAGCATCCGGCGGCCGAGGATCCAGCCGTCCTTGGTGACCGCGTCGGCGATCTCGATGTGCCACGGCGCGCGCGTGGACGAGCAGAGGAACTCCTCCTCGCGGGTCCAGCGCCACTTCACCGGACGGCCTGACTTCAGTGCCGCCAGCGCAGAGAGCGTCTCCGTCGCCGTGTCGACCTTGCCGCCGAAGCCGCCGCCGACGGTCCCGCCGACGAACTTGAGCTTGTTCAACGGCCACTCGAGGTGGGCGGCGACGACTCCCATCGAGAAGTACAGCGCCTGCGTGCACGAGTAGATCGTCATCCGGCCGCTGGGCTCGGGCACGGCGAGCGCGGTTTGCGTCTCGAGCGGCAGCTGCTCGATGGCTGCCGGCCGGTAGACGCCCGAGACGATCGTGTCGGCCTGGTCGAACGCACGATCGATGTCGCCCTTGCGGATCTGGCGTACGTCCATCTCCGCCTCGAAGTGCGGATACCAGTTCCCCCAGTGGTGCGCCTGCGGTGCATCGGGGTCGGCCGCCTTGCGGACGTCGAACAGGGCAGGGCGCTCGTCGAAGTCGATCTGGATTGCCTCGACGGCGAGCTGCGCCGTCTCCTCGTCCTCGGCGGCGACGAGTGCGATCGGCTGGGCCTTGTAGCGCACCTCGTCCTTGGCGAGCAGCGGCTCGTCGCCGGGGATGCCGAGGGCCTCGAGGTGGCCGTAGACGAGCCGCGGCACGTCCTCCCACGTGACCACCGCGTGAACGCCCTTCATCGCCGCCGCCTTCTTGACGTCGAGCTTCTTGATCGCCGCGTGATCCACCGGCGAGCGCAACGCTTTCGCCCAGAGCATGTTCGGAACGCGGACGTCGTCGACGTACTGCGTGCGCCCGGTGACGTGCGCAACCCCGTCGTAGCGCGGGAGCCGTGCCCCGACCGCCTTCATTTTGCACCTCCCACTGCCGCTTCGACTGCTTCCAGAATCTTCACGTACCCCGTGCACCGGCAGGCGTGGCCGGCCAGCGCCTCGTCGATCTGCGCGCGGTCGGCACCGGGCGAGCGCTCGATCAGCGCGTGGGTGGCGAGCAAGAACCCGGGCGTGCAAAACCCGCACTGAGAGCCGTAGTGCTCGTGGAACGCGGCCTGTACAGGAGCGAGGTGCTCGGGCGTGCCGATCCCTTCGACCGTCGTGATCGCTGCGCCGTTCAGTGCGCCCGCAGGGATCAGGCACGAGCGCCGCGGCTCGCCGTCGACGAGCACCGTGCACGCGCCGCAGCCGCCCTGCTGGCAGCCTGCCTTCGGGCTCGTGATCCCGAGCTCCTCGCGGAGCACGCTCAGTAGCGGCTGGAGGCCGTGGCTCTCGACCTCGTGCTCGACGCCGTTGACGGTCAGCTTCATCCGGTGTCCTCCAGGTCGGCTAGGGCCCGCTCGACGAGGCGGGGCAGGAGCCGGGAGCGGTACCAGGCAGAGGCGAGCGCGTCGTCGCGCGCCTCGACGCCGCTCACTTCGCCGCCTTGCTCGACAGAGGTGAGGCGGACCGCGCGCGGGCCCAGGCCGGTGGCGGCAACGCGGAGCTCGCCGTCCCGCTTCGCGGCTGCGACCGCGAGGATCGTGTAGTGGTGGGCGTGCGGGCGCGAGGCGGCCGCGTAGCCGGTCTGCCGCGCCACGTCGTCGTAGGAGACGTCGAGGACGAGCCGGCCGGCGCCGTTCGCGAGGAAGTCCTCGACGGGCTCGCTCCGCTCACCGCCCTTGCCTCCCGAGCGGACGGTCGCGCCGAGCACGATCAGCGCCGCCTGCAGATCGCCCCGGGGAGCATCGGCCGAGGCCTCGGCGCAGAGATTGCCGCCGACCGTCGCCTGCCCGCGGATCTCGGGGTCGGCCACGTGGTGGGCGGCGGTGGCGAGCGGCTCGTCACCGCCCTCCAGGGCCGAGACGGGCGTTGTCGCGCCGATCGTCACCCGGCCGCCGTCGCGGGTGATTCCGTCGAGGCCGGCGCGGGCAAGCAGAATCGCACGCGTCGGCCGCAGGCGCCCAGCGGTGAGGTCCGGCAGCACGATCGTTCCGCCGGCGACGACGGTCACGTCCTTGCCGTCGCCGAAGGCGGCCAGCGCCTCGTCAGGCGAGGTCGGGACGACGACGTCTACGTCCGCGAGGGCCACCGCATCCGATTCTCCAGTGGTAGCCGCCTGCGTGTCAAACAAGTGTCGTACGCTTCGAGGCCAGGACAGGCGACTTCCCTAAGGAGGCACCCACCGCCTTGTCGGGCTAGCGCGCCGGCAGCAGCGTCTGCCGGTCGTGGCGCCAGCGGACGACGGACAGCCGGTGGCCCGTCTGGAGGCCGGTCTCGTCCAGCTCGAAGCCGCCGAAGAACGTGTCGGTCGAGAGTGTGCGGGCGGCTGAAAGCGGATCCGCGGGCTCGAGCTCGAGGCAGCGGGTGGCGATCAGCGCCCCAGCGTATGCCTGCGCTGCCACGTAGTCCGCGAGCCCCGGGGGTCCGCCGAGGTCGGGATGCCACTGGACGGGCGCGAGCGTGCCGTCCGGCCAGGCGTGCGGGGCCTCCGGGAGACCGGGGGAGACGCCGCCGAAGAGCGCCTCGCGGCGCTCCAGCGCGCGGAAGCGCTTCGCCTCCCACTCGACCGGCCCGCACAGGAGCACGCAGTCGGCGTCGCCGGCGTCGGGGACGAGCTCGACGCCGAGGGCGGGCGCCTCCCGCTCGAGGCCTTCGCGGGCGAGACGGGCAAAAGGGCCGGGCGCGGTGAAGGCGGCAATCCGCGGGGCGCCGAGCTCGGCCGCTACCCGCGCGAGCGCGACGAGGTACCGGCTCGCCGGTGTCGGGAGCGACACGACACCCGGCAGGCGCTGGACGTCGTCTGCAGCGGCGCCGTGGTTCCAGACGACTTTTCCCGAGCGGGCGAGCGCGACGGCGCGCGTGGTATCGCTCCCGTACGGGCCGAGCACGGGGTTGCAGCCCAACTCGGCGAGCTGAGCATGGACGGCCGCGGCCACCTCGGCGCGGCTCCCGTCGTCCAGCAGGACGATCTCCCGTCCGGTGTCGCGGGCCCACAGCTCGAGCCCGGCCCGCATCGACGCGCCCTGGATCGCGTAGCGGCCCGTGAGGGCGACGGGCGCTCCTGTTCTAGGGGTCCTGGGTGTAAACGTGCGTCGGCTCGATCAGGTACGAGACTCGCTGCTCGCCCGGCTTGCGCCACGGATACGGCGTCTGGCCGATGTACTTCTCCGCGAGGTCGTCGATGTCGGCCTCGGCCTGATCGCCCGTGTAGGTCTCGACGACGCGGCCCTGGATCTCGGCCATGTGGTAACCGTTCTCCGGGTCGACCCAGGAGAGCGCCACGCGCGGGTCGTGCTCGATGTTACGGGGCTTCTTCCTGCCAAGCGCGGTGTTCACCAGGATCTTGCCATCCTGCGGCTTCACCCAGATCGTCGTCACCTGGGGCGAGCCGTCGGGGTTGACCGTGGCGAGGTGCCAGAACTGCGGCTCTTCTATTGCTTTGCGGATCTTCTCGGGCAACTCGACAGCCATGTGGGCCTCCTTCGGTGGATGTGCTCGACGTTATATGAACGGCCAGTGGCTGCGCCGCTGTTTCAGACGGCTGCGACCGGCTCGGCGATCGTCGCCGCGAACTCGCCGACGGGCCATTCAGGCCCGGGCACCGCGTCCTTCAGGCGAGCCACGACCTTGCCGCCCTCGACCCGTGCGGGGAAGTCGTGCAGCGGCAGGACGAAGTCGGCGTTCAGCGCCTTCTTGATCGCCGCCTTCTCCTGACGCTTCGTCATCGTGTGGTTGCCGGTCGTCTGCGGCTCGTCTGCCAACGCCTGATGCCACGGCTCGACGATCTGGTTCTGGATGTCGTAGATCACATCACCGCAGATGCAGGCGACGCCCTCGGCGGTCTCGACGAGGATGTTCATCGAGCCCTCCGTGTGGCCGCCGGCGGCTTCGCAGACGATCCCGTCGTAGATCTCGTCCGGGCCGGAGAGCTCGAGGTCGAGCAGGCGAAGCGCGCCGGGCGTGTGCAGGCGGTCGATGTGGTGCTTCACGTACTCGGGCGGGTATTGAGCGCCCATCAGCCCGGAGGCCGAGTGCTCGAGCTCGCGGCGGTTCATCACCACCGGCGTCGTCATCGGGAAGCGGTCGTCCTGGCCGGCGTGGTCGATGTGGCAGTGCGTGTGCAGCACCGCGGCGACGTCGCCGATCTCGACACCCTGGGCGCCGAGTGCGTTCTCGAGTTGCATGTCCTCGTCCACGCGGCCCTTCATTCCGAGCCGCTCCATGATCGCGGGCTCGCTTGCGCCCGTGTCGACGAGGATCGGGCCGGCGGGGTTACCGAGGATCAGGACGCCCCACGTGTGCACCCACACCGGCGTGCCCATGTTGCGCCCGAGGACGAGGAAACTCGACTCGACGAAGACGTCGGTCAGCGAGAGCAGCTTGATCTCGTGGGTCATGGGGACTAGATACGCTCCAGGGGCCGCGCTGTCAACGCGCTAGAGTCGAGTCATGCCCTTCGAGTCGATCGAGGATCTCGAGCACGCGCTGCGCGATTCCGATTACCTGCCCGATCGAGGGCTCGCGACCGCGCTCTACCTCTCGCTGCGGCTCGAGAAGCCGCTCCTGCTCGAGGGGGAGGCAGGCGTCGGCAAGACCGAGGCCGCCAAGGCGCTCGCCCGCGCGCTGCCCGCCCGGCTGATCCGGCTCCAGTGCTACGAAGGGCTCGACGTCGCGCACGCCGTCTACGAGTGGAACTACTCCCGCCAGCTCCTGCATATCCGGGCGGCGCAGGAGGGCACCGTCTCCGAGGAGGAGCTGTTCGGGCCGGAGTTTCTGATCCGGCGGCCGCTGCTCGAGGCGATCGAGAGCGCCGAGCCGGTCGTGCTGCTGATCGACGAGATCGATCGCGCCGACGAGGAGTTCGAGGCGTTCCTGCTCGAGGTGCTCTCCGACTTCCAGATCACGATCCCCGAGGTGGGCACGATCTCGGCGGCACGCAAGCCGAGCGTGATCCTGACCTCGAACCGCACCCGCGAGCTGCACGACGCACTCAAGCGCCGCTGCCTGTTCCACTGGATCGGGCACCCCACCCTCGAGCGGGAGATCGAGGTCGTGCTCCTGCGCGTCCCGGGCATCCCCGAGCGCCTGGCGGCGCAGGCTGCGCGGTTCGTGCGCGGTCTCCGCGGCCTCGACCTGGCGAAGCCACCGGGCGTGGCGGAGACGATCGACTGGGCGAACGCGCTCGCCGCCCTCGGCCGTCAGGAGCTCGACGCGGAGATCGTCGAGCAGACGCTCGGCTCGGTGCTGAAGTACCACGAGGACCTGGATACCGTGCGCGACACGGTGCTGGCGACCCTCGTCGAGGAGGCCAGGGCTGTCGGGTAGCGCGCTCGTCAGGCAGGTCGTCACCTTCGGCCGCGTGCTGCGTGAGGCGGGACTCGAGGTCGGGCCGGGCCGCGTCACCGACGCGCTGCAGGGACTCGACTCGGTCGAGCTCGCCCGCCGTGACGACGTCTACTGGACCCTGCGGCAGACCCTCGTCTCGCGCGCCGAGGACCTCGCCGCCTTCGACCGGGCGTTCGCCGCGTGGTTCCTCCGCGCGCCCGAGCTGGCGCCGCCCCGTACCCCGGAGACGCAGCGGGCCCGCGGTGTCCGTACGGCCTCGCGCGACGGCAAGGAGGAGGCCGCAGATGCGGGAGCAGAAGGGGAAGAGCGCGCCGCCGGCTGGAGCCCCGAGGAGCTGCTGCGCCGCAAGGACTTTTCGGAGCTCTCACGGGAGGAGCTCGCGAAGCTTCGTCTGCTGATCGCCGAGCTCGCCGCCACCCGTCCGCAGCGCCGCTCGCGGCGCCTGCGCAGAAGTCCACACGGTACGACGCTGGACATGCGCCGGCTGGTGCGCGCCTCGCTCGCGACAGGGGGCGATCCGGTCGACCGCGTCTTCCGCAAGCGCGTCGAGACGCACCGCAAGCTGATCGTCCTCTGCGACGTATCGGGCTCGATGGAGCCCTACTCGCGCGCGATCCTGCTCTTCGTGCACAGCCTGCTCGAGAGCGGGCGAGGGGTCGAGGCGTTCGCCTTCGGCACGAGGCTGACCCGGCTGAGCGACGAGCTCTCCGGGCCCGACCCCGAACGGGCGCTCGAGGAGGCATCGAAGCGCGTCGTCGACTGGTCGGGCGGGACACGCATCGGCGCGTCGCTGAAGGCGTTCAACGACCTCTGGGGCAGGCGGGCGCTCTCGCGAGGGGCCGTGGTCGTGATCGTCTCCGACGGGTGGGAGCGCGAGGACATCGCGACGGTCGGCCGTGAGATGGCCCGGCTCGCCCGCTGCGCCTACGCGGTCGTCTGGGTGAACCCGCTCAAGGGCCATCCCGACTACGAGCCGCTGGCGGGTGGAATGCGCGCGGCCCTGCCGCATATCGACCGGTTCCTGCCGGGGCACAATCTGGAGAGTCTCGAAGACCTGGCCGGCGTTCTTGCCGGCATCGAGAGGAGGCATGCGGCATGAAGGACATCCTGGATGACATCGCGCGCTGGCGGGCGCGGGGCGAGAAGGTGGCGATCGCCACGGTGGTGGCGACGCGGAAGTCTGCGCCGCGGCCGGTCGGCTCGAAGCTGGCGATCTCGGAGAGCGGCGAGATCGCGGGTTCGGTCTCCGGTGGCTGCGTCGAGTCGGACGTGTACGAGAACGCGCGCGAGGTGCTCGAGTCCGGCACGCCGAAGCTGCTCAATTACGGGATCAAGGACGAGGAGGCCTGGGAGGTCGGCCTGCCCTGCGGCGGCGAGATCGACGTCTTCGTCGAAGTCCTCGACGAATGACGGTCACCGAACGGCTGCTCGAAGCGATCGAGCGCGAGGAGCGCGCCGTCCTCTTCACCGTGATCGAGGGCGAGGGGCTCGGCGCGCACCTGCTCGTGCTCGAGAGCGGCGAGCGGCTCGGCGACGGCGTGCCCGAGGGCATCGCCGGCCGGGCGGACGAGCTGATCCGCGGCCATCGCAATCAGGTCGTCGAGGATGATGGGCTCAAGGTCTTCGCGGAGATCTACGCGCCGCCGCCGCGGCTGCTCGTCTACGGCGCCGTCGACACGGCCGAGGCGCTCTGCAAGGCGGCGAAGCTGCTCGGCTGGCAGACCATCGTCGCCGACGCGCGGGCCAAGTTCGCGACCCGGGAGCGGATCCCGAGTGCCGACGAGCTGCTCGTCGCCTGGCCCGAGGAGGCGCTCGCGCAGGTTGCACCCGACCACGCGACGGCGGTCGTCGTTCTCACCCACGACGACAAGTTCGACGTCCCCGCGCTGCAGGCCGCGCTCGCGACCGACGCGTTCTACGTCGGGGCGCTCGGCTCGCGCCGCAACCAGGAGCGCCGCCGCGAGCGGCTGCTGGAGGTGGGGGTGAGCGAGGAGGCGATCGAGCGCATCGCGGGCCCGTGTGGGCTCGACATCGGCGCAGACTCGCAGCCCGAGACGGCTCTCTCGATGCTGGCGGAGATCGTCGCCGTGCGCGCCGATCGCGAGGGCGGCCGGCTCAAGACGACGAAGAAACGAATTCACGCCGAGGTGGACTAATCACCATGGAGAAAATTCGCAAGACAGACCAGGAGTGGCAGCGCGAGCTCGACGCTGATCGTTATGCAGTACTGCGCTGCGCGGCGACCGAGCCGCCGTGGTCGGGCGACCTGAACTACGTGAAGGAGGACGGTGTCTTCCGCTGCGGCGCATGCGGCGCCGAGCTCTTCCGGACGGCTGCCAAGTTCGACTCGGGCTCCGGCTGGCCGAGCTTCTTCGAGCCGACCGAGGAGGACGCGGTCGAGACGGAGGTGGACGAGAGCCACGGAATGCGCCGGGTCGAGGTCCGCTGCGCCGCCTGCGACTCACACCTCGGGCACGTCTTCCCCGACGGCCCGCACCCGTCCGGCCAGCGCTACTGCATCAACTCGCTCGCGCTCGACTTCGAGCCGGCGGACGAGGACGAGTCCTAGCCGACCGCTTCAGTCTGTTAGGTTCGCCTCGCCTTTTCCCGACGGACGAAGGAGGCAAGCGTGAGCGTTGACGTGAAGTCGGAAGGGATTCGCCGGCTCGTCGACGAGAACGTGGAGGTCGAGCAGCTCGGTACCGACTTCACGTTCACGGAAGGGCCGATCTGGAACCCCGATGGGCAGTTCCTGCTGTTCTCGGACATGCCGGGCGACACGCGCCGGCGCTGGGACGAGTCGAGCGGCGTCCAGGTGGTCGCGAGTCCGAGTAACAAGGGCAACGGGATGACCCTCGACGCCGACGGGCGGCTGATCGTCTGCGAGCACTCCACGAGCGCCCTCGTCCGCATGGACCCGGACGGGACGGGCACGAACCGCGAAGTGCTTGCCTCGCACTACGAGGGCCAGGAGCTGAACAGCCCGAACGACGTATGCGTCAAGTCGGACGGGTCGATCTGGTTCTCCGACCCCTGGTACGGGCGCATGCCGGTTTTCGGCCTCGAGCGCGAGCGCGAGCTCGGCTGGCAGGGCGTCTTCCGGATCGCGCCCGGCGGTGGCGACCCGCAGCTGGTCGTCGAGCGGGACGAGTACGAGCAGCCGAACGGGCTCTGCTTCTCGCCCGACGAATCGCTGCTCTACATCAACGACACGCCCAAGGCGTGGATCAAGGTCTACGACGTCGGCTCGGACGGGTCGCTGTCGAACGGCCGCATGTTCTACGAGGGCGTCGGCACCGGCGACCTCGAGAAGGGCATTCCCGACGGGATGAAGTGCGACGAGGAGGGCAACATCTGGGTCACCGGCCCGGGTGGCGTCTGGGTGATCAGCTCCGGCGGCGAGCATCTCGGGACGATCAGGGTGCCCGAGAACACCGGCAACCTGGCCTGGGGCGGCCCCGACTGGCACACGCTGTTCATCCCGAGCTCGACGTCTCTGTATGCAGTGAAGACGAAGGTCGGGCCGCGGCGCGAGCCCTACATGAAATAGGAGGGACAACCATGGCGAAGCTGAAGCTGAACCCGAAGCGCACCGCGCTCCTGATCCAGGACCTGCAGAACGACGTGATCATCGAGAAGGGCGCCTTCGCCGACTCCGGCTCGCCCCAGCACGCGAAGGAGCAGAACGTGGTCGCGAACGTGCAGAAGCTCGCGGCCGCGTTCCGGCGCGCGAAGGCTCCTGTGATCCACGTCTGGTACGTCGTCGAGAAGGGCGCGCCCGGCCTGAAGCAGAACGCGCCGCTCTTCGAGGGCGTCAAGGGGACGAAGGCGCTCGTGCGCGGCTCCTGGGGCGCGAAGCCGGCGAAGGGGCTCGAGCCGAAGCCGGGCGACTTCATCGTCGAGAAGATGCGCATGAGCGCGTGGCAGGGGACGAGGCTGGAGAACCTGCTCGCCGGGCTGGGCATCGACACGGTCGTCGTCTCGGGCGCCTGGACGAATATGTCGATCGAGCACACGGCCCGCACGGGAGCGGACATGGGCTTCTACATGGTCGTCCCGGAGGACGGCTGCTCGACGATGAACGCCGACTGGCACAACGCCTCGATCAACTACGCGCTGCAGAACGTCTCGACCGTGTCGGACTGCAAGTCGGTGGCCGCAGCGCTCAAGAGCTGACTCGGGAGTGGCCGACGTCGAGCAGGGATATCTCGTCCTCGCCGATGTCTCGGGCTTTACGGGCTACCTCGCCGGGATCGAGCTCGAGCACGCGAGCGGCATCCTGGGCGGCCTGATCCAGGAGATGCTGGACGGCCTCTCGCCGCCGTTCGAGCTGGCGGAGGTGGAGGGCGACGCGGTCTTCGTGCACGGCCCGGCCGACGTCGTCGACCGTGGGGAGACGCTGCTCGAGGTGATCGAGAGCACCTACGGGCGCTTCCGCCGGCGCCGCGACGTGATGGCCGCGCGGACGACCTGCACCTGTGGGGCCTGCAGCCGAATCGACACGCTCGACCTCAAGTTCGTCACGCACTTCGGCGACTTCGCCTGGCAGTCGCTGGCGGGGCGGCGGACGCCCGTCGGCTCGGACGTCAACCTCACGCACCGCCTGCTCAAGAACGGCGTGGAGGCCGAAACCGGCTGGCGCGGCTACGCGCTCTTCACCGACACGGCTCTCACGCGGCTCGGCGTCGACGCCGGCTCCATGCGCCGCAGGACCGAGAGCTACGAGCACCTCGGCGACGTGCCGGTTGCGAGCCTGGATCTCGACGAGCGCTTCCGGTCGCTCCGGGAGGTACCGATCGAGCCGGCCGAGTCGCACTGGAGCGAGACTCTCGACCTGCCGATCGCTCCGGCGGCCGCCTGGGAGTGGCTGAACGATCCCGTCAAGCGCTCGCGCTGGCTAGGCGAGCGCACGGTCGAGGTCGAGCTTCCGTCGAACGGGCGAACCGGTCCCGGCGCGATCTACCACTGCCACCACGGCAACGGCATCGTCGACCACACGATCGTCGACTGGCGGCCGTTCTCGTCGTTCAGCGAGGAGGTTCGGCCGCGGGCGGGCTTCCGCGCGCTGCTCACCTGGCGTCTCGACTCGACGGGTTCCGGTACTCGGCTCCGGCTCGACATCGGCCTGAGCGGGCCTCTGCCCGGCGCCGTCCGCCGCCGCCTGTGCAGTGTGTTCGCCGAGCGCGAGGTCCGCGGAGATCTCGCCCGGCTCGAGCGGGAGATTCTCGGAGAGGCCGCATGAAGTCGCGCGCCGCCGTGTTCTTCGGGCCGGACGAGCCATTCCAGGTCAGGGAGATCGAGCTCGACGAGCCCGGCGAGACCGACGTCCTCGTGCGCATGTCGGCGGTCGGGATCTGCGGAACCGAGCTGCACTCTCTCCGGAAGGACTGGGTCCGGCCGACGCCGTCCGTGCTCGGACACGAGGGCGCGGGCGTCGTCGAGGCGGTCGGGTCTGCGGTTACGTCGGTCAAGTCCGGAGACGAGGTTGTCCTTTCCTGGGCACCGTCCTGCGGGGACTGCGCTGACTGCCGCCGCGGCCGCCCGGCGGCGTGCGTCAACCTCCACCGGGCGATCGGCAACGGCACGCTTGTCGACGGCACGACCGGGATGACCCTGGACGGCGAGCTGCTCTACCGGGGCACGGCCACGGGTGCGCTCACCGAACGGCTCGTCGTCACCGAGCGCGTTGCGTTGCCCATCGGCGGCGGCGTCCCGCTCGAGGAAGCAGCGCTGCTCGGCTGCGCGGCCCTCACCGGCGTGGGCGCGGTGCTCTTCGCCGGGCACGTGCAGCCCGGAGAGTCGGTGCTCGTCATCGGCGCCGGCGGCGTCGGCCAGTTCTGCGTCCAGGGGGCGCGAATCGCGGGCGCGGAGACGATTATCTGCGTCGACCCGCTGGAGGCGCGCCTCGAGCTCGTACGGGAGCTGGGCGCGACCCACGTGACCGACCCCGACGGGCTGAAGACGATGATGAAGGAGGTCGCGCCCGACGGCGCCGACAGAGCGCTCGACGTCGTCGGCAACCCGGACACGACCGCGCTCGCCCTTCGCTTCACCCGCAGCGGCGGGACGTGCGTGATCGTCGGGATCCCGGCGACCGGCGCGCGGCTCGACCTCGATCCGGCCGAGTTCAACCGCCGGGAGAAGTTCCTCACCGGGACGATGTACGGCTCCGAGGACCCGGCAGTCGCGCTCCCGATCCTCCTCGACCACGTGCGTGCCGGCCGGCTGAAGCTGCGCGAGCTGCTCGGGCCGAGCTACCCGCTCGAGCAGGTGAACGAGGCCTTCGACGCCTCTCTCGCAGGTTCGCCCGGCCGCGTTCTGGTGATTCCCTAGGCTGCCCGGGGGTGGTCGAGCAGGTCGAGCGGGCCCGGGTCGCCTGGGTGGACACAGATGCGGGTGGGCGCATCCACTTCACCGCGGCGTTCCGCTGGGTGGAGGCGGCCGAGACCGCGCTCATGCGTCGGCTCGGGTTCCTGGAGGAGGCCTGGGGCGATTACCCGCGCCGCAAGGTCGAGGCCGAGTACCTGCAGGTGCTGCGCTTCGAGGACGAGATCGAGACCCGGCTGCGCGTCGACAAGGTCGGTCGCACGTCGATCACCTACGCCTGGACGATCGCAAAAGACGGCCGGCCGTACATCAAGGGCCGGCACACGGTCGTGCACGTGGACGCCGAGGGTCGCCCGGAGCCGATCGACGACGCTGTCCGGGCTGCCCTGGAGGTCTAGTCGAGCCTGCGCAGGCCCCCGGCATGGTGCCGGGCGGGGAGCATGAGGCCGAAGAGGCGCAGCGCTAGCGGCAGCCGCGTGCCCGCCCGCATCTCCGCGGTGTGCTTCCACGTGCCGACGAATTCGCGAACCGGCGCAGCCGGATTGAGCCGGTGGATCGCCTGGTACAGCGCGCCCGATTCGCGCGCCTGGTCGGTGACGATCCGGTCGCGCGTGCTCCACCAGATCTGGAGGGGGACGCCGGAAAACGCGATGCGGCGCGCCCAGTCCGCGGGGCTGCGGACGGCGTAGCCGCGCGGGTCGGTCAGGGGCGTGCCGCCGATCTCGATCCGGGCACGGTCCTGGAGCGAGTGCCCGAACCGGAGCAGGGGGAAGGCGTAGTAGCGAGCCTTCATGTCCGTCGGAGAGTCGAACGCCGCCGCTCCCGCCAGGAGGGCGGGGAAGCGGGCGACCAGCAACAGCGTCTCCTGTCCGCCCATACTGCCGCCGAACGCGTAGACGCGGCTCCGGTCGATGCGCAGCCACGGCAACTGTTCCCGGACGAGCCTCGGCATCGCTGCCAGGTCGCGAATGTCCCCCGGATCGCCCCAGGCGTAGAGCGCCAGCCGGCGCCCCTGCCCCTCCGGGTTGACGAGGGCGAAGCGGCCGACCGCCGGCAGGTTGCCCCAGACCCGGACATTGTCGATCGCGGGCACCCCTCGCCCGTGGGGCGAGATCACGAGCGGCAGCGGCGGGTGGTCGTGCGGCCCGTACCAGCGCGGCAGCACGACGTACGCGCGACGTCGGCGACCGTCGTGCGCGCGGTAGTGGATCGGCCAGATTCGGACGAGGTTCTCCCGGTCGAGCCTGACCGAGGTCGACGAAGCGGCGGGGGTC
>DATCPA010000032.1:0-1884 GCA_036564335.1 Gaiellaceae bacterium | reverse complement strand
GTCGACGAGCGCGATCTCGCCGAGGTGCCGCGCCCCCTCATACGCGTCGAGCTCGGCGCGGACGTCGGCCTCGCCGTGGGCCGCGGTGGCCTCGACGATCGCGCCGTCGCGAAAGACGAGCTCGAGGTCGCGCACGATCGTGCCGTTGGTCAGTGCGACCGGCCGGGTGGTGCGGACGACGCCGTCCGCGCGTCGCCGGTCGGGGGACGTGTACACCTCGTCGGTCGGGAGATTGGGGACGTAGCGCAGGCCGAGGTTGGTCTTCGAGGCGCCGCCGTACCAGCGCGATTGCGGCAGCAGTCCGAGGGTCAGGTCGGTTCCCGGCCCCCGGAACCGGACGGCGTCGAAGCGGCGCTCGTTCAACAGTGCCGAGCGAGCTTCCAGGTTGTCGATGTGCGTCTGCCAGGCGGCGACGGGATCCGGCTCGTCGAGACGGCAGACGTGGGCGAGCGCCTGCCAAAGTCGCTCCAGGTCAGGCTCGCCGTACACCTGCTCGGCCCAGGAGGGTGTCGCGCAGGCGATGGCGGTCCAAGGGCGGGCTTTCGAGTCGCGCAGCTTGCTGATCGCCCCGCGGAGCGCCGCCGGTGCGGGAAAGGATCGCGCCACGCGAGCCGGGTCGAGCCCGTCGAACATGTCCGGCGGAAAACCGATCACGAACACCTGCGCCCGACGCTGCTCCCTGACGTCGTCCAACCGCTCGAACATCCAGCGGGGAGCAGTCCCGACAGCCTCCTCCGGAGCGAGCGCGATCTGGCTCCGCAGGACTTCCAGGTCCTCGTAGTCCACCTCGACCCGTCGTGCGCCGGCCTCGTAGCCTGCTCTGACCAGGGCGCGGACGAGCGGGGCATGCTCGATCATCGCCCGAATCGCCACCTCGCGGCCCGGCTCCAGGTTGATCCCGACCCGGATCGCGAGCCGGGCGTAGCGTTCGAGCAGGTCTTGCCTCGCCGCCGAGTCCGCGCCGGGCGTCGCGATCGTCGTCACTGAAGCACCTCGGGAATCGACCTTGCCGTTGTCAAGAACCGACCGATCCTATCGCCCGGCACCCCGGCCGGCCGCCGGCGCCACAACCCTTGCGAAAGAGCGAAGTTGGTACCTCGTCGCGACCGAAGACCGGATGATCCCCCCACCGGCCCAGCGCGAGATGTCTGAGCGGGCGGGTTCGACCGTTGTCGAGGTCGCGGGCAGCCATGCGATTTACGTCTCGCAGCCTGCGGCGGTGGCTGATCTCATCAAGAAGGCCGCTTCCGAAGCAAGTTCGGCCATGCGGTAAGGCCCGCCACCCTTCCAGGATCCGGCGATCGTGTCGCACTTCCACCTAACTGCGACTGCTCCGCCCCTGCGACACGAGCAGCCTTCGAGAGGCTTACGGGCGGGGCCGCCGGTCCTCGTGCAGCGGCGCGCCGGTCGCATCGACGCGGCGCGCGGCGCGCCAGAAGATCCAGCAGACGACGGCGAGCACCGTGAGTGGCACGACGATCGAGAGCACGATGACGACCTCTAGCGCGGAGTCGCCGGAGCCCGCCAGCAGCGCGCTGATCGTCACAGCTCGGGCACGATAGCGGCGGTCGCCGGGGGAGTTTCCTGACCGGGCCGGGACCGAGCCGGCGACGAGCCGGGCGCTCCACGCCTATCTCTACCCCGGCCCGCGCGCCTCGGGGCGCAACGAGAGACGGCACGGGCGCCGTTCTAACAAGCCCGCACGAGCCGAAGACTACGATCCCGCGGGCAGATGTCGCTCTCTGTTGGAATGGCGACAGGCTGGAGGTTTCTGCCCGAAGGGTATGCCCTCGGCCTCCCGAGGACCTGGTCGGCCGAGCGCACGCTAGAAGAGGTTGGTCCCCGCCTGCCGGACGAACCAGAGGGCGCTCGTCCCCCAGGCGC
>DATCPA010000002.1:0-3311 GCA_036564335.1 Gaiellaceae bacterium | reverse complement strand
CAGCTGCTTCGGCACGCGCACGTCGACCTCGTTCTCTCGGGACACCGGCACGTCCCGTTCGTGTGGCCGGTCGCGGGCATGTTCCTCGTCCACTCGGGCACGGTCTCGACTTTGCGAACGCGCGGCTTCCCGCATCCGGCGTACAACCTGATCCGGGTCGCACAGGAGCGAATCTCCGTGGAGCTCCGCATCCCGGGCGGCGAGGGCCGGAGTCTCGGCGACTATCCGCGCGACTGGCCGGCCGAGCTCTCGGCACGAGCCAATGACCCGTTCGTGCCGCCCCAGCGCAACGAGCCGTTGGCCAACGACTGAGCTCGCGCGAGCGCGTCCAGCGTGGCCGCGAAGACGTTCGTTCCGAGTGAGTACTCCGCGCCGAAGTCGACCGCGCCGTTCAGCTCGATCACGCAGAACCTTCCCGGGCCCGTCGGCAGGAGATCGATCCCGACCAGGTCTGCTCCAATCGAGCGGGCCGCTGCCTCGGCGAGCCTGATCGCCGCCGGCGGCGGGGTGACCGGCACGCGCCTTCCGCCGAGCGCAAGGTTCGTCCGCCATTCGCCGGGCGCAGCCACGCGCTTGATCGCTCCGACGACATGACCGGCCGCCACGACCAGGCGAAGGTCGTGCCCGCGCGGCGAGATCAGCTCCTGCGCCAAGGCTCCGTGCGTGCGGTACCAGGGGCGCGTCTCGAACTCGGCCAGCCACCGTTCCAGCTCGCCTCGATTGCGGCAGAGCACGACGTCCCGGCCCCAGCTGCCGAACCGGGGCTTGAGCACGAGGGGCAGAGGGAGCGACGGCGTGTCGCCGGGGCCGATCGCTTCCGTTTCCGGATGAGGCAGGCCCGTGCGCTCGAGCGCTCTCGCGGTGAGCAGCTTGTCGTGCGCCGACAGGAGGACACCCGGCGGATTGAGAACCTTGACTCCACGCTCCTCGAGGCAGGAGAGCGCCGGGAGCCCGTCCTCGATCCCGTCCAGCGACTCCCGGACGTCCAGCCTCGCGAGCGCCAGGTCGCCGGGCCCAAGGCGCGCCAAGGCGGCGGCGGGGGGTACCAGGAAGACCTCGAGCCCGTCGATGGGCACCGCCGCGAGATTCGTGTTCGTCTCGCCGGCACGGTGCGTCACGATCCCGAACTGCATCTCCGACGCATTGTCCGATTGGCTGCGCAAGCGATGGGCATCAATCCGGTGAACGACTGGTGAGGGCCTGGTGCCGATCGATCGTACGTTCGGCAGGGAGGCGGAGGGCCGGATCTGGGCCCGGCCCTCCGTCGACTGAACGGGCGGCCGCACCGGGTCGGGGGGAGAGGTGACGGTCGCTGCTTGCGCCTTGTCCCGACTCGGACGGCGCCGCGGCCTGGCAGTTAGCGCTCTTTACGGAAATTTCACCAGGGCGGTGGGTTGTACGTCCAGGCGCCGCCGAGCATCGTTGCCACGACTTGCAGCTCTGCTAGCTCCTCCGGCTCGCAGGTGAGTGGGTCTCCGTCGAGCACGACGAGGTCGGCGACGAAACCGGGCACGAGCTTTCCGCGGCGGCGTTCTTCTCGCGCGAGCCAGGCGGGCGCGACGGTGCTCGCGAGCAGCGCCTCCTCGACGGTGACGGCCTGCTCCGGCCGCCACGCGTCGCGCTCGTCCAGCGTCCGCAGCACGCCGGCGCGGATGCCCGCGAGCGGGTCGAGCTCCTCGATCGGTGCATCGGAGCCGTTGACCACGACCGCACCGGCGTCGAGCAGCGAGCGGTAGGCGTAGGGCAGGCTCGTCGTGTCGCCCCAGATTCGCTCGGCCAGGTCGCGGTCCGAGGGCGCGTGGCTGAACTGCACCGACGCCGTGATTCCAAGCTGCGCGAAGCGCGGCACGTCCTCGGGCGCGAGCAGCTGTGCGTGCTCGATGCGCTGGCGCAGGCCTAGCGGCTCCCACTGTTCGCGCGTCGCCTCGAAGGCGTCGAGCGCCTCGCGGTTGGCCAGGTCGCCGATCGCGTGGACGCCGACCGGGAAGCCGGCCCGGGCGGCGCGGCGGATCTGCTCCTCGAGCTCCTCACGGCTCGTGATCTGCACGCCCGAGCCGTCGAGCAGGCGCGCTGTCTTCGAGCTGAGGGTGCCGTCCATGAAGGTCTTCAGGTAGCCGAGCTTCAGCAGCGGGTTGCCGAAGGGGCTACGCACGTCCACCTCGGCCAGCTCGTCCGCTTTCTCGGCCGGGAGCGACTGCCACACGCGGAGGCTGAGCGACCCCTCTGCGCCGAGACGCTGCCAGAAACGCAGGGCGCCGAGCCAGCCGTCTTTGTCGTGCACGGCGGTCACGCCGCGGGAGGCCGCGAGCTTGATGCCGCTGCGCATGGCGTCGACGTACTCGTCGTCGCTCGTCTCGATGTAGCGGTCGCGGAAGTGCCAGCACGACTCCTCGCGCAGGACGCCGGTCGGCTCGCCCCGCTCGTCGAGCTCGACCACGCCGCCGGGCACCTGCAGGTCGCCGTTCGCGTGCGCCAGGGCTGCCGAGTTGAGCCAGACCGAGTGCGAGTCGCGCGCCATCAGCGCGACCGGGCGGTCGGTGGCGATCGCGTCGAGCGCCTCCTTCGTCGGCTCGCCCGGCGGAGTCCAGTCTCCGCTGCGCCAGCCGCGGCCACGCAGCCACGGGCCTCCCGGCGCGCGTTCGAGGGCCTCGCGCACGCGCGCGACCGCCTCGTCCAGCGAGCTCGTGCCCTCGAGCCGTACCTCATGCTGGGCGAGCGCCCAGGTCGGGAAGTGCACGTGTGAGTCGGTGAAGCCAGGCAGCACGCAGCGCCCGCCGAGGTCCACCCGCTCGGGGCTGGGGAGCGCCGTCTCGTGGGTGCCGACGCCGCCGGCGATCCGGTCACCGGCGATCGCAAGGCCGCGCGCAAGCGGCAGCGACGGCTCCATCGTCCGGATCACGCCGTTCTCGAGGATCACGGCTTTAGCCTAGTCCTGCTTGACCGAGACGAGCGGGAGGCAGGATGATCTCGCCAAACCCGACGAAGGGAGAGCGATGGCCGTCGACTGGTACATGGAAGGCCCCTGGTTCAAGAACTGCAACTGCGACCCGGGGTGCCCCTGCGACTTCAATCAGTTTCCGACGCACGATCATTGCGAGGGGATCGTCGCGATGCGGATCGACAAGGGGAACTTCGGCGACGTCGACCTTTCGGGCCTGTGCTGGGCCGCCGTCGTCAAGTGGCCGGGCGCGATGCACGAGGGCAACGGCGACGTCGTGCCGGTCGTCGACGAGAAGGCGGACGAGAGCCAGCGCGACGCGCTGCTCCAGATCATGAGCGGCCAACAGGGTGACACCCTGTTCGAGATCGTC
>DATCPA010000104.1:0-2712 GCA_036564335.1 Gaiellaceae bacterium | reverse complement strand
GTCTCCCCGGTCGTCTTTCGGCGCATCGCGCTCACGGCCGTCGGCGTGCTCGTCCTGATCGTCGCGACCGGCGCGACCGTCCGCCTCACCGGCTCGGGTCTCGGCTGCCCGCACTGGCCGACGTGCACGACGCAGCACGCGCTGCCGCGGGGCTACCACCCCGACATCGAGTTCTCGAACCGCGTTGTCTCGGCCGTCACGGTTTTGACCACGCTCGCTCTCGCCCTCGCGGCCTGGCGCACTCGCGGCCTCGGGCGCCGCGGCCGCTGGCTCGCGACCGCCGTCTTCGTGGGGACGCTCGCGCAAGCTCCGCTGGGCGCGATCACCGTCTACTACGACCTGAATCCGTACCTCGTGATCACGCATCTGCTCCTCTCGTTCATGCTGATCTCGCTCGGGGTGCTCACGCTGCTCGAGGCGTCGCGCCTCGTCCGCGGGGACGGCGCGCCGCTGCCGGCGATCGCGCGGCTGGTCGGGCTCGTCCTCGTTGTCGCCGTCGTCGTGCTCGCGGTGAGCGGGACGGTGGCCACCGCGGCCGGCCGCTTCCCGGGGAGCTCCGGCACGCAGGTCGTGCCGCGGCTCGGCACCTTCTACCCCGCGGTCTATTGGCACGTGCGTGCGGTCGCCGCGTTCGGCATCGCCTTCTTCGTGCTCGCGGCCTGGGCATGGACGCGACGCCGCCTGTACCCGTGGCTGCTGCGGGGCTGTGCGGGACTGCTCGCGATCCTCGTGGCGCAGATGACGATCGGCGAGGTGCAGTACCGGACGTACGCCGACGTGCCGTGGTGGCTCGTGCTGCTGCACGTCGCGACGGCGGCGACTCTCGTCGGCTGGACGGTGGGGCTCGCCGCGCGCCTCTGGCGGCCGGTGGCCTCGCGGGGCACCAACTAGACTCGGAGAATGTCGGAGCTGATCGTCTCCTCGCGGCCCGACCTGCGCCGCCCGGTTCTGGTGGCCGCCTTCCGCGGTTGGAACGACGGCGGCCAGGGGGCGACGCTCGGGGCCGGCTACCTCGCCCGGCAGTGGGGCGCGGAGTCGTTCGCGGAGATCGAGTCGGAGAACTTCTACGACTTCCAGGCGGTGCGCCCGCTCGTCTCGCTCGAGGAGGGGCTGACGCGGAAGCTCGAGTGGCCCGAGAACACGTTTCTCCACGCGCCGATCCCGGACCTCGACCGCGACGCCGTAATCCTGATCGGCGTGGAGCCCAACCTGCGGTGGAAGACGTACTCGGGGCTCGTCCTCGAGCTGGTGCAGGAGCTCGGGGTGGAGCTCGTCGTCACGCTCGGGTCGCTCCTCGCCGATGTGCCGCATACGCGGCCGGCACCGGTGAGCGCTGCCGCGAGCGACGCGGGCCTCGTGGAGGAGCTCGGGGTGGAGCCGTCGCGCTACGAGGGGCCGACAGGCATCGTGGGCGTCCTCCTCGACGCCTGTCGCCAGGCGGGCCTCCCGTCGGTGAGCCTCTGGGCGGCCGTGCCGCACTACGTCTCTCTCGCGCCGAGCCCTCGCGCCGCGCTCGCGCTCTGCCGCCGCTTCGGCGAGCTCGTCGGCACCGAGATCGACCTCGACGAGCTCGAGCAGGCGGCGGAGGAGTACGCCGAGCAGGTGACGGAGGCGGTTGCCTCCGACGCCGAGACGGCCTCGTACGTCGAGGAGCTCGAGCGCCGTGTCGACCTGATCGAGGCGGCCGAGGAGCTGCCTTCCGGCGAGAGTCTTGCCGCTGAGCTGACGCGCTTCCTACGCGAACGGGAGCAGGACGACGACGAGAGCGCCGGCGGACCTGCGTCCTAGAAGAAACAATCGGTCGCGCCGCCCAGCACACCCTCCACTTGCACGGCCGGTCCCGGGAGTGTCACCCCGGCGTGGCTGGCCACGAACCCACCCGGCGTCTACTGCTGGACCGGGAAGCTCAGCTTCAGCGGCGGTTCGTGGCCGACATACACCTATTTCAACGGCTACGAATTCGTGGCCGAGTCGACCGCGGCCAACGCGGCGATCAACCTCGGGGGCGACTGCATGGAGTTCACGGGCGCTGGCTCCACCCCGAAGGTCGCGTTCTTCGCCCCCAACGGCGGCATTCACGCGACGAAAGGTGTCTGGCTGAACGACGGGTCCGTGTTCGCGCCCAATGATCCAAACGGCCAATGCACTTTCACCGGACAAGGGAAACGTCGAGAACGGTCTCCTCGAGTGCGACACAGTCACGCTCAACAACAACGGCCAGAGCTTCACGGCAATGGCCCGGACCAGGGCGGCGAGACGGGCACCATCGTGACCATCGCCACCGGCCACACCGCCGGCCTCGAGGGGTAGGCGCCCACCCCGACTACCGCGCCGCGAGCAGCTCGAGCCGGTTGCCCCAGGGGTCGGCCGTGTAGAAGCGGCGGGCATCGGGGAGCGAGTCGTCCCACTCGACGCGCTCGCCCGCGGCCTCGAGCCGCGCCGCGAGCTCGTCGAGCTCCGACGCCGCGACGCGGAACGCCGCCCGGCCTTGCGAGCGAGCTCAGCGCCAGCGCGCGCCTAAGGCGTCGTAGTTCTTCGTCAGCCGAACCGGGTTCGTGCCATCCGTGCGGACGGTGTAGACGTCCAGCGGCGCGGTCTTCGTCGAGCTGGCGGTGACGACGAAGCGCGTGCCGTCCGGTGACCAGGCGAGCGACGTGACCGAGGTGAATGGCAGCTTCTCGACCTGCGCGCCGACGACGACGGTCGTTGTCC
>DATCPA010000097.1:0-2389 GCA_036564335.1 Gaiellaceae bacterium | reverse complement strand
GCCGGTCCTCCTGGGGCAGCGAGTACCAGGAGCGCAGCTTCACGAAGGGATAGACGACGAGGTAGGGCGAGCCCTTGGGCGTCACCTGCCGCGGCTTGCGGGCTTTCGTGTACTCCGAGGCCTTCGTCGTGGCCAGGTAGGAGTACGGAGTCGAGAGCCAACCGGCGAGCGGGGTCGCATTCAGCGCGGCGCCGAGCTCGCCGAGGTCCTCGTAGCGCTCGGTGATCTTCCAGAGGAAGAAATCTGTGTCCGGCCGTACGCCGGCGACCGAGTACGCGCGGACGGAAGCCATCCGGCCGGCCCAGTCCTCGACGGTCTCGGCGAAGGCGTCCTTGCCGGCGCTGCGCTCCTCGATCGGGAGCCGGCGCCAGGCGGGATCCGCCTTGAAGAACGTGTACGCGACGTACTGTCCTGCCACGGCACGAAGCCTAGCGCGAGCAACTCGTGAGCTTGCCGCTGCGCAGGTCGACCACCGCGCGCTCGAAGGCGGGCAGGCTCGGCTTGGGGCTCCCGTCGGCGAAGTAGAGCCCGGACTGCCAGCCCGCGAGATCGGGCTCGTCGAAGGTGTGGAAGACGAAGATCCCGCGCACAGTCGGCTGGCAGTACGCGAGCGCGAGGGCACTGCGGTAGTAGGCCGCCTGACGAGTGAAGCCGACGCTGTCGGAGCGCCCCGCGAAGTCCTGGTCGCTATAGAAACGAAGCTTGGGCGGCGGCACTCTGGTTTGCACGCCGAACTCGGTGTAGTAGACCGGCAGGCGTGCCGCGGGCTGGGCCGTTCCCTTGAACGCCTCGTCCAGGAGCGCAACCAACTTCGGGTAGTCGGCGAGCGTGATTGAGGTGTTGCTCGGGTGCGGCACCGTCGGCGAGACGTCCGAGGCCTGCATATAGGGGTGGACAGCGAAGGCGTCCATCAACGGGCGCTTGCGGCCACTCGCGCGGTAGGCAGCGCCGAGGTCGCGGATGAACGCGGTAGGCGAGTGGGTGGGCCGCGAGCCGCGCGGTCGGTCGGCGCCGCGCGGGGCGAGCGCGCCCCCGAGGACTTGGACGCCCGGGTCGGCCGCCTTGATCGCGTCGTAGCTGCGGGCGAGCAGGTCCAGGTAGCCGGCCGCTGCAAGGTCGCGTCCGCCCGCTCCGAACTGCGGCGTCCAGAAGGTGTTGAGGTTCGGCTCGTTGCCGACGATCACGTCGCGCACGGTGGGAAGGGCCTTCACGAGGGCGGCGCAGTAGGCGGCGAAGTCCGCCCGCTCGGCGGGAGTGCTGGGCGTGTCTCGGGCGACTCCGTGCCAGGCGACCACGAAGAGCTGCATGTCGTCCCGCTTCGCCGCCGCTGCCACGTTTCCGAGTACGTGGACGAGGTTTCCGGGAGGCCGGCGCTGGCCCCGCTTCCACGTGGCCGAGACGATCGCGGCGTCGAAGCCCGCGTCGTGCGAGACGTCCACCTTCGACTGCGCGAAGCTTCGAGTCTGCTGCGCGAGCGCGTCGTCCACGACGCCGACGACGAGCGTCCGGCGCCGATCGCTGTTCGGGCCCGGCGGCGGGGGTAGGCGAAGCGAGCTCGTGTCCACGGGGTCCGTTGCGCTGCGCGTCGTGGTGGGCGTCGTGGTCGTGCCGGTCGGCGCGCTCGTGCTCGTCGTGGCCGTCTTGCCGTCCGTCGAGGCCGGCGCCGCCGGTTTCTGCTCGTTCCCGGAAGAGACGACAATTGCCACGACCACCCCGACCGCGGCCGCGACCGCGACGGCCGCTGCAAAGAGGGCCTTCTTCACGGGGCCGAAGGCTACCCTTGCCCGGCGATGTCAAAACCGCTCGAAGACCAGCTGAAGGGGCTTCCGGCCAAGCCGGGCGTCTACCTCTTCCGCGACGAGCGGGGCGAGGTTTTGTACGTGGGCAAGGCGAAATCGCTGCGCTCGCGCGTCCGCAGCTACTTCCAGGCGAGCGCGGATACCCGCTCGACGATCGCGCAGCTACCGGAGCGGGTGCAGGACATCGAGGTGATCGTCACCGACACCGAGGTCGAGGCGCTCCACCTGGAGCAGAACCTCGTCAAGCGGCACCGGCCACCGTTCAACGTGCGCCTCCGCGACGACAAGTCGTTCCCGTACATCGCGGTCACCGTCGAGGACGACTACCCGCGCGTCATGTTCACACGCGAGCGGCATCGGCGCGGCGTCGTCTACTTCGGCCCCTACGCGAATGCGAAGAAGGTGCGCGAGACGCTCGACGTGCTCAACCGCGTCTTTCCCTATCGGCCCTGCGAGGGACCGAAGCCGGGCCGGCACTCCGGGATTCCCTGTCTCGACTACCACATCGAGCGCTGCCTGGCCCCGTGTGTGGGCTATATCTCCAAGGAGGATTACGGCGCGATCATCGACAGCGTGATCGAGTTCCTCTC
>DATCPA010000121.1:0-16243 GCA_036564335.1 Gaiellaceae bacterium | reverse complement strand
GTCCGCATCCGGCGAGCCGCTGAATGCGAAAAGGGTTGCGCGGCGCCGACTCCGGTAGCGTTGCCCGCCGATGCTCCCTGGAGACGTCGCTGAGGCCTACCGCGGGCGGCGCGTGCTCGTCACGGGCGGGCTCGGCTTCATCGGATCCAACCTCGCGCACCGGCTCGTCGAGCTCGGCGCAGAGGTCGTGCTCGTCGACTCGCTGATCCCCGAGTACGGCGGCAACCCGGCGAACATCGCCGGGATCGAGGACGCGGTGCGTGTGAACGTCTCCGACGTCCGTGACGAGCACAGCTTCCGCTCGCTGATCCGCGGCCAGGAGGTGCTCTTCAACCTCGCGGGACAGACGAGCCACGTCGACTCGCTGCACGACCCGTTCACCGACCTCGACATCAACTGTCGCAGCCAGCTCTCGATCCTCGAAACCTGCCGCCGCGAGAACCCGGAGCTGAAGGTCGTCTTCGCGAGCACGCGCCAGCTCTACGGCCGGCCGCGCTACCTGCCCGTCGACGAGGAGCACCCCGTCGCGCCCGTCGATCCCAACGGGGTGAACAAGGCTGCGGGCGAGAGCTACCACCTCGTCTACGGCCAGGTGTACGGATTGCGGACGACCATCCTGCGGCTGACCAACACATATGGGCCGCGCATGCGCGTCAAGGACGACCGCCAGACCTTCCTCGGCACGTGGCTGCGGCTGGCCGTCGAGGGCGAGGAGCTGCTGATCTTCGGCGACGGTACGCAGCGGCGTGACTTCACGTACGTGGACGACGCCGTCGAGGCGTTCCTGCTCGCCGGCGCGAAGGCTGAGGCCGACGGCGAGATCTTCAACCTCGGCGGCTATCCGCCGATGAGCCTGGCGGAGCTGGCCGAGCTGCTGGTCGAGCTCGCGGGTGCCGGCTCCTACCGGCTCGTGCCGTTTCCGGAGGAACGCCGCTCGATCGACATCGGCGACTACTTCGCCGACGACGCGAAGATCCGCGGGCTGCTCGGTTGGGAGCCCACCGTTCCCATGCGCGAGGGGCTGGCCCAGTCGGTCGAGTACTACCGCGAGCGGGCGGCGGCGTACTGGTGAGTCGCTCGCCTTCAGCTCGCTCCCGTGGGGGAAACCATGTTTCCCCCACGACCGTCCCATTCCTCGACCTCGGCCGGCAGGTGGCCGCGTCGCGCGCCGAGCTCGAGGATGCCTTCGCGACCGTGCTCGCGCGCGGCCGCTTCGTCGGCGGCCCCGCGCTAGAGGGCTTCGAGGCGGAGTTCGCCGTGTACTGCGGCGCGGACCACGCAGTGGGGGTGAACTCGGGCACGGACGCGATCGGGCTCGCGCTGCGCGGGCTCGGGATCGGCCCCGGAGACGAGGTGATCACCGCGGCGAACACGTGCGTGGCCACGATTACCGGGATCCTCGGAGCCGGCGCGACGCCGGTGCTCGCGGACGTGGACGAAGAAACGTGGACGCTCGACCCGGCCTCGGCTGAGGCTGCGGTCACGGAGCGGACGCGCGCGCTCCTGCCTGTCCATCTGTACGGCCAGTGCGCCGACCTGGAGCCGCTCGCCGAGCTGGCGCAAGCGCACGGGCTGAAGCTCGTCGAGGACGCCGCCCAGGCGCACGGCGCGGAATACCAGGGGAAGCGCGCCGGGACGATCGGCGATGCGGCGGCCTACAGCTTCTACCCGACGAAGAACCTGGGCGCGCTCGGCGACGCCGGGGCTGTCGTCACCTCCGATCCGGAGCTGGCGGAGACGCTGCGGCGGCTGCGCTCCCACGGCGAGCGGGCCGAGGCGCGCGGGATCGCCGTCGTGCCCGGCGTGAACAGCCGCCTGGACGAGGTGCAGGCCGAGGTCCTCCGGCGCCGGCTCGCCCGCCTCGACGCGGACAACGATCGGCGGCGGCAGCTGGCTGCGCGCTACCTCGACGAGCTCGCGGGAGTCGGCCTGCCGGTGGAGGCAACCGGCCGTGCCCATGCCTGGCACCTGTTCGTCGTACTGGCCGAAGAGCGCGATGCCTTCCGCGCCGGGCTGCGCGAGCGCGGCGTCGAGACGCTCGTCCACTACCCCGAGCCGATCCACCGCCAGCCTGCGTACGCCAACCTGGCTGGGCGGCTGCCTTTGCCGGTCTCGGAGCGGCTCTGCGAGCGCGTGGTCAGCCTGCCTCTCAACCCCGAGCTGACCGACGCCGAGGCCGAGCAGGTGGTCGCGGCCGTGCGAGCAGGATGAGACCCCCGGCCCTTCCTGTTCAATCGGTGACGACCGTGTCGATCTACGCCGACCTCTACCGCTACCGCGAGCTGTTCTCGAACCTGTTCCGACGGGATCTCCAGACGCGCTACAAGGGCTCGGTCCTCGGCGTTGCGTGGTCGCTCGTCAACCCGCTGGTGCTGATGGGGATCTACGTGCTCGTCTTCTCGCTGCTCTGGAAGGTGGCGCAGGTCCCGCACTACGCGCTCTACCTGCTGGTCGGGCTGACGGTCTGGCTGTTCTTCTCGTCGTCTCTGACGATGGCGTCGCGGTCCCTGGTCGATAGCGCGGCCCTGATCAAGAAGGTGCGCTTCCCCCGTCAGCTCGTGCCGTTGTCGGTGGTGGCAACACAGCTGGTCGCGTTCGCGGCGATGCTCGTGGTGCTGATCGTCGCCAATCTGATCGTGATCCCGGAGACCCGCGAGACGATCTGGCTCTCGCTACCGCTCTCGGTCGTCCTGATCGCGTTCGTCGGAGGGATCTCGCTCGCCGTCGCCTGCGCGAACGTCGTCTTCCGTGACGTGGAGCACCTGATCACGGCGCTGCTCCTGCCCTGGTTCTTTCTGACGCCGATCCTCTACCGGCTCGAGGACCTCCCAGGCGGAGTCCAGCGCTACGACTGGGTCGTGACGATCCTGCGTTGGGTGAACCCGATCACGCCGCCGATCTACGCGCTACGCGACCCCATGTTCTACGGGCGGCTTCCAGACGTGTGGGACGTCGTCTACCTGTGCGTGGGCGCGGTGGTCGCGATGGGCCTCGGGGCCTGGGTCTTCAGCCGGGTCGACGATCGGATCGCAGTCGAGCTGTGATCCGCCCGTCGTAGATCCAGGGCTCCCACTTCTCCGGTTTCCAGGCCGGCAGCCCCGCGACCTCGCAGTTCGGCCGGAGCGGGGGCAGGAGTGACGGGCAGACGAGCGGCTCGCGGAAGGCCGGGTTGCGGCCGCCGCCCGGGCGGTAGGCGCGGAGCTCGCGGTGGCGGCCGGCGTCGAGCGAGCCTGCGACGGCGGCGTAGCCCTCTTCGTGCGCGGCTCGCACGCGCTCGTGCCAGTCGGCGGCCGGTTCGACCTCGGGCGGGAGGTGCGCGACCGCCCCGCTCGCGTCACGCGGTAGCACGGTGACCTCGACCTCGAGCATCGCGTTCCCGATCTCGGAAAGCCAGTAGCGGTCCTCGAGCACCAGATCGAAGGCGAGCCGGTAGGGGCCGGGCGGGATCGGCGCCCTGATTGCGAGCTCTGCATCCGTGCGCTCTCCCGGCGCCAGCGACCGGAGGGGCGTTCGCAGCCCGTCCCAGTCGAGGGCGTTGCCGAGCTGGTCGAGCCAGTGGTAGGCGGCGAACACGTCGTGCCACGGTGCCGCCCCGGCATTCTCGAGCTCGACTCGCGCCCGGCCGACCGCGCCCGCCTGTTGGGTCTCCAGCTCGTAGGCGAGCCAGCGCACGCCGAGCGGTCCGGCGGGGACGGCATGGGCGGGAACCGCTTGCATAGCTCGGGCTAGTCTAGAATCGCCGTCGCGTGGTGGCGGGGTTCCCCCGGCGACACTGCAAACTACCCGTATGGCTGAGCCCCTCCTCGTTCGCGCGCTGCGGCGGGGGCCGGTTGAGCGCACGCCGGTCTGGTTCATGCGCCAGGCCGGGCGCTCGTTGCCGGAGTACCGGGCCCTTCGCGAGCGTCACGGATTCTTCGAGCTCGCGAACACGCCCGAGCTGTGCGCCGAGGTGACGCTGCAGCCGGTGCGCCGGCACGGCGTGGACGCCGCCGTGCTGTTCGCGGACATCATCACCCCGGTCCTCGGGATGGGGATCCAGGTCGAGCTGGTCGAGGGCGTCGGCCCCGTCGTCGAGCGGGCCGTCGCGAGCGCCGCCGACGTCGAGCAGCTGCGCGTGCCCGATCCGGAAGAGGCGTTCGCCCACGTGCTCGAGGCGGTGCGGATCGTCCGGCGCGAGCTCGAGCCGGAGCGCGCGGTGGTCGGCTTCTGCGGCGGGCCGTTCACCGTCGCCGGCTACCTCGTCGAGGGGAAGCCGAGCCGGGACTTTCTCAAGACGAAGCAGTTGATGTACCGCGAGCCCGCGGTCTGGCACGCACTGCTGGACCGGCTCACGGACACGTTCTGCGGTTACGTAGCGGCGAAGGCGGCGGCAGGCGCAGACGCGATCCAGCTCTTCGACTCCTGGGTCGGCTCCCTCTCGGTTGCCGACTACGAGGAGTTCGTGGCGCCCTATTCGGCTCGCGTGCTCGCGGCCGTCGACGTGCCGACGATTCACTTCGGCACCGGCACCGCCCACCTGCTCTCGGCGATGGCCGCTGCCGGCGGCGACGCGATCGGCCTCGACTGGCGCGTTCCACTCGACCAGGGCTGGCTCGCCGCGGGCCCGGAGAAGGGGGTTCAGGGGAACCTCGATCCCGCGGTGTTGCTCGGGCCCTGGGAGCGGGTCGAGGCGGCGGCGCTCGACGTGCTTGCGCGGGCGGGCGGGCGGCCCGGGCACGTCTTCAACCTCGGCCACGGCGTGCTCCCGGAGACGAACCCCGACGATCTGGGCAGGCTGGTGCGGCTCGTTCACGAGCGCACCGCGAAGGCCGTCGCATGACCGACGTAGTCGTGCTCATGGCGTACGGGTCTCCGGACCGCATCGAGGACGTCCCCGCGTACTACGCGGACATCCGCGGCGGGCGGCCGGTTCGGCCGGAGCTGCTCGCCGAGCTGACCGAGCGCTACCGGCAGCTCGGGATCGAACAGTCGAATCCGCTGAACGCGATCACCGAGGCGACCCGCGCAGCGCTCGAGGGGGAGCTCGGGCTCCCGGTGCTCACCGGGATGAAGCACTGGACGCCGCGCATCGCCGAGGCCGCCCAGGCCGCGCTCGCGACGGACGCGGACCGGATCGCCGGGCTCGTACTCGCGCCCCACTACTCGCGGCTCTCGATCGGCGGCTACCGGCAGCAGCTCGAGGAGGCGCTCGCCGGCCGCGCCGAGCTGGCCTTCGTGGAGAGCTGGCACACGGAGCCCGGATTCGTAGAACTCATCGCGCGCCGCGTCGAGACGCGGCGCGCTGGTAGCCACGTGGTGTTCACCGCCCACAGTCTCCCTGCCCGAATCCTGGCAGAGGGCGATCCGTATCAAGACCAGCTGCTCGAGACGAGCACTGCTGTCGCGCAGGCCGCAGGCCTGCGCGAGTGGTCCTTCTCGTACCAGTCCGAGTCGTCGACCGGCGAGCCCTGGCTCCAGCCGGACATCCTCGACCACCTGGCCACGCTTCGGGAGCAAGGGGTCGAAGAGGTCCTCCTCTGCCCGGTCGGGTTCGTCGCCGACCACCTCGAGATCCGCTGGGATCTCGACATCGAGGCGGCCGAGCGGGCGCGGCAGCTGGGCCTGCGGCTCGATCGAATCGAGATGCCGAACGCCGACCCCGCCTTCATCCGCGTCCTTGCCGCGGTCGTCGACAGGGCGCTCGCAGTACCCTCGACGGTATGAACCCTGGCGAGATCCGGGTCGATCATGCGAGCCGGCACTTCCGCGTCCACCCGCAACCGGTGCGGACGCTCAAGGAGATGGTGCTCTCACGGAACGGCGCGAAGGCGACCGAGGTGCGTGCGGTCGTCGACGTTTCGCTCTCGGTCGATCCCGGCGAGGCCGTCGGCCTGATCGGCCGCAACGGCTCGGGGAAGACGACGCTGCTCAGCCTGATCGCCGGAATCGTCAAGCCGACCTCCGGTAGCGCCGAGGCCGGAGGGCGTGTGGCCTCGCTGCTCGCGCTCGGAGCCGGGTTCCATCCAGACTTCACAGGCCGCGAGAACGTCTATCTGAACGGCTCGATCTACGGTCTCAAGCGTGCGCAGATCCGCCGGCTGATGGACGAGATCATCGCCTTCGCCGAGCTCGAACGGTTCGTCGACCTGCCCGTGCGCACGTATTCGTCGGGCATGTACATGCGGCTCGGCTTCGCCGTTGCGGCGCACATCCAGGCCGACGTGCTGCTCCTCGACGAGGTGTTCGCCGTCGGCGACGAGGAGTTCCAGCGGAAGTGCTTCGGCAAGATCTACGAGTTCAAGCAGCGCGGCGGCACGATCGTCTTCGTCTCACATGACGCCGCCTCGGTCGAGCGGCTCTGCGAGCGCGCGGTGCTGCTGCGGGACGGCCGCGTCGAGCTGGACGGCTCGACGCAGGAGGCGATCGCGCGGTACCACAAGCTGCTCGCCGACGAGCGCGACCCCGAGGAGAGCGCCGCCGGCCTGCGGGAGTATGGAAGTGGCGAGGTGCGGATCGTCGAAGCGCGCCTGCTCGGGCCGGATGGCGAGGAGCGGCTCCAGCTGGCCGCCGGCGAGCCGCTCACCGTCGAGCTGCGCACCCAGGCCCGCGAGGCGGTGCCGGCGCCGGTCGTCTCGCTCGAGCTTCGCGACGAGGCCGGCCTGCTGCTCGCGTCGGCCCGGCAAGACACGGCTGCGCTGGGGTGGGACGAGGCTCCGGGCGAGCGCGTGCTCCGGTTCGCGGTCGAGCGCCCGCCGCTTGCCGACGGCCGCTTTCGGCTGCGCTTCGAGCTCGGCGACCGGACCGGCCGTCACCTCTACCATTGGCTGGACGACGGGGTCCGCTTCGTCGTGTACGCGGGGGAGCCTGTCCGAGGGCCCGTTCTCCTCTCCGGGGAATGGTCGCTGGACGAGACTGGAGGACGATGAGCTACCAAACCTGTCCGGACTGGCCCGACCTGATGGAGATCGCGCCCGACCTCCAGTTCAAGCACTACTCGGTTCGGAACGCCCAGATCCCGGGCGACGCGCTGATGCAGATTCCCGGCATCAACCTCGACGAGGTCGAGATCTGCTGCGACCTCGACCGGCACGTGTTCTACGCGCGGCACACCGACCCGCGGGTCGTCGCGGCCCTGAAGGGCTCGCACTGGTACGACCTGACCGAGTGGACTGTGTCCGGTCCGGGCCGCGCGCCGGGCTAGGCCCGCCAGCCCAGGACAGCCATTCCCTCCCACCATTGCGGCTGGCCCTTCGACTCGCCGCCGATCTCGAACAGCAGCCGCGCCTTCGGCTGTGAGTCGAGGTAGTCACGGGTCGCGCGCGTGACCTGCTCCCAGTCATGGTCGTCGACGACGAGCAGGGCCTCGTCCGCCAGCCACGGCTCGATCGCCCGCAGGCCGCGCGCCTGTGAGTCGTAGTCGTGGGCGCCGTCGTAGTAGTAGACGCCGACGCGCCGGTCGCCCAGCGCGCCGCCCTCGATCACCTCGAAGGCATCTCCCTCGAGGATGGTCTCGCCGTCCAGGCCGAAGCGGCGCAGGTTCGCTTCCAGACCCTCACGGCTTGCGGCAGGCAGCTTGCGGCCCTTGACCTCGGTCGCGCCGAACGAGAAGAGGTCGATGGCGACGAAGTCGCGCCCCTCGTTGCCGCGCATTGCGCCGATCAGGCTGGCGCCGTAGTAGCTGCCGACCTCGACATAGCTCTCCCCGGGGCCGAGCAGACTTGCCGCGAGGTTGAGGAGGGCGAGCACGTTCTCCTCCGCCAGGTTCGGGATCGCCTCGATCACGTCGTCGAAACGGCGCGCACGCGGGTGTGGCGAGCGCGGGAAGTCCTCGAAGAGCTCAGGAAGCTCGGCTGCGAAGCGCTCGACGTCCACCGAGGAGAGAATCTACCGAGGCGGTGTTGACCACGTCCGCCGCCGTTGCCCAGCCACGCCGTGCGGTGGCGACCGAGAGCTCCATGTTCGCGAGCCCGCGAATCGAGTGCGCGTCGGTCGAGCAGACGATCTTCACCCCGGCTTCGACCGCCTGCCTCACGTAGACGTCGCGCAGGTCGAGTCGGTCGGGCAGGCCGTTCACCTCGAGGGCGACGCCCTCCTCGAGCGCCACCTCGATCAGCCGGTCGACGTCAAGCTCGTTCTCCGGCCGGCGGTTGATGTACCTCCCCTTGGGGTGGCTGAGGCAGCTCACGTACGGGTTGCGGAGCGCCGCCTCCACCCGCTTCGTCTGCTCGCGCTTCGGCAGGCGCTGGCCGCCGTGGACGCTGGCCTGCACCCAGTCGAGCTCGGCGAGGATCGAGTCGGGAAGGTCGAGGTGCCCGTCGGGGAGGATGTCGCACTCGGTGCCGCGCAGGACACGGAACGGCGCCAGCGCCTCGTTGGCGTCGGCGATCTCGAGTGCCTGGCGGCGAAGGTCATCCGCGGTCAGGCCGCGGACGGCGCCGACGGCCGGCGTGTGGTCGCAGATCGCGAGGTACTCGTAACCACGTTCGATCGCCGCCAGCGCCATCTCCTCGACGCTCGTTGTCCCGTCGGACCAGGTCGTGTGCGAGTGCAGGTCTCCGCGGATCTGGTCGAGCTCGACGAGCGGCGGCGGCTCGCCGCGGAACGGGGCCTCCCGGAGCTCGGGCGGGGAGAACGGGATCCCGAGGGCTCGGTAAACGCTTTCCTCGTCGGGACCCTCCGGCAGCGGCTCGAGCGCAGTGACGTACTCGAGGGAGCCGGTGGCACGGATGAGCTCGGTGCCGAACCGTTGCGGCGGCGCGACGACGAGCTCGACCGGCACTCCCTCGACGGTGACGCCGTACGCCCGCCCTTTGGTCCGGTCGAGGACGGAGACGACCACGGGCAGCGACTCGAACGCGTCCAGCACCGAAGTCGGCCGGTCGGATGGGACCACGACCGCGAGGTGCTCACTGATGTCGCGGTAGCGCCGCGGGTCACCGGCGGCCGTGCCGCCCAGAGGCTCGGCGATCTCGGCGCTCAGGCGGCGGGCGCGATGGAGGAGCAGGCCGCGCGGCGGCCGGGGCTCGCCTTCCCGCTGCAGCGCCGCCACGAGCTTCGCCTCGGTCTGCGGCCCGATCCCGGGCACTTCGCGAAGCCGGCCGGCCGCAGCGGCCTCGCGGAGCTCGGCCGCGGTCCGGACGCCGAGCGCCTTGGCGATCTGCACCGCGCGGTTCGCTCCGATTCCGAGGAAGCGGCCGAGCCCGACCAGGTCCGGCGAGACCTCGCGTTCCAGCTCCTCCAGCTCGGCGATCTCGCCCGTCTCGATCAACTCCTTCAGGCGCCCTTCGATCCCGCGGCCGATTCCCCGTAGCTCGCGCACGCGACCCGCGCGGATCAGGTCGGCGACGGGCGCCTCTGTCCCCCGGATCAGCTCGGCTGCGCGGCGATATGCCCGGGCCGCATAGGGGCTCGCCCCTGCGAGCTCGAGCAGCGTCGCGAACGAATCGAGGCGTTCGGCGATCGCCCGGTTCTCCAGGTGCTGCTGCTCGACCATGGGCGGGTAGTGTCACCGCCCGATGGCAGCTGTTGTCGTTCTCTCCGGCGGAGTGGGCGGCGCGCGCTTCGTGCGCGGGCTCGTCGACCTCGTCTCGCCGGGCGATGTGACCGTGATCGGCAACGTCGGCGACGACGCCGAGGTGCTCGGCCTGCACGTCTCGCCCGACCTGGACAGCCTGCTCTACACGCTCGCCGGCGTCCACGACGAGCAGCGCGGCTGGGGCCGGCGCCGCGAATCGTGGAACGCGCTCGGGACGGCGAAGGAGCTCGGCGACGACGAGACCTGGTTCAAGCTCGGCGACCGCGACATCGGGCTCCACCTCGTTCGCACGAAGGCGCTGCGCGCCGGGGAACCGCTCTCGGCGGTGACCGCGCGGGTCGCGGCAGCGTTCGGGCTCGAGCTGCGCCTGCTGCCCGCGACCGACGACCGGCTGCGCACGATCGTCGAGACGCCCGCCGGCGCCTTTTCGCTCCAGGAGTGGTTCGTGCAGCGGCGGCACAAGGACAAGGTCGACCGGCTTCGCTTCGAGGGAGCCGCCTTCGCGCGGCCGGCGTCCGGTGTGCTCGAGGCGATCGAGCACGCCTCGCTCGTCGTGATCGCGCCGAGCAACCCGTACATCAGCATCTGGCCGATCCTTGCCGTGCAGGCGATCCGCGCTGCCGTGCAGCAGAAACGGGCGCCCGTGGTCGCGGTCAGCCCCGTGATCGCCGGGAAAGCCGTCAAGGGGCCGGCCGGCGCGATGCTCGAGCGCCTCGCAGGCGGAACATCACCCGCACACGTTGCGGGCTGCTATGCGGGCCTGCTCGACGCCCTCGTCATCGACCAGGCCGACGCGGCCGGCGCCGGCGAGCTCGAGGCGATCCGCGTTCGTCCACACGTGACGACGACGCTGATGAAGGACCGGCGGACGGCGCGCCTCCTGGCCGAGGCCGTGCTCGAGGCCGCGCGTGGCGGCGTGATACGCGAGTGATCTCGGTCATCCCGATCAAGGGCCTTCCCGAGATCGCCGAAGGCGACGACCTCGCGGCGCTGATCGCAGGCGCGGCCACGCTCGAGGACGGAGACGTCGTCTGCGTCGCCCACAAGATCGTCTCGAAGGCGGAGGGGCGCGTGGTGCGCCTCGACGAGGTCTTGCCCTCCGAGCGGGCCTACGAGCTGGCGGGAGAAGACGGCGACGCGCGGCGGGTGGAGATCGTGCTGCGGGAAGCGACCCGAGTCCTCCGTTCCCGGCCGCCGCTCGTGATCGCCGAGACCCGCCACGGCTTCGTCTGCGCCTCGGCGGGCGTCGACGCGTCGAACGCGCCCGCGGCCGGCATGGTCGTGCTCCTGCCGGAGGACCCGGACGCCTCGGCCGCCCGGCTGCGCGCCGGGCTCGAGCAGCACACCGGCAAGTCGCTCGGCGTCATCGTCACGGACACGTTCGGGCGCGCCTGGCGATTCGGAATCGCCAACGTCGCGATCGGCGCGGCGGGGATCGAGGTGCTCCGCGACCTGAGCGGCCAGCATGACCCGGTTGGCTACGAGCTGCACTCGACCGTGATCGCGGTCGCCGACGAGATCGCGGCTGCGGCGGAGCTCGTGATGGGGAAGACCGAGCGGGTGCCGGTCGCCGTCGTCCGGGGTCTCGACGCGGCCGGGGAAGACAGGGCCGCCGACCTGGTCTTGCCTCCGGACCTGGACCTTTTCCGCTAGGCCCTCTGGGAGCGCTTACATCCCCCGATCGAGGGACGCGCGACGCCTCCTGATGGCTTATCCATGCGAGAGGTGGTGCCGATATCGGAAAGTACTGTGGCCTTTAACCCTGCGCTCGTACCGGACCCTGCGCCTGAACCTGACGATGCCGCCGCCCGCGCGGAGGCGCTCGTCGAGTCCTACCGGCGTCTCGCCGGCGTGTTCCACGACGTGCTGTCGGAGCAGAGCCCCGGGGCGCTCCTCGACCGCATCGCCGAGACGCTGGCCGAGCTCGTCCCCTATCAGGACATGCACATCTACGAGGTGGACGACGGTCGGTGCGAGCTGGTGCCGGTGTTCGCGCGCGGTTCCTGGGAGGCAGAGGTGCTCTCGAGCACCGTCGGCTACGGGGAGGGAATCACCGGCTGGGCAGTCGAGCACCGGAGCCCTGTGCTCTCGAACGCCGCTCACCTCGATCCCCGCGTCGCATTCGTGCCCGGCACGCCGCCCGATCCCGAGGCGCTGATCACGGTTCCGCTCGTCGCGCGCGGCTCGCTGAAGGGCGCGCTGAACATCTACCGGGTCGGAGAGGACGCTTCGTTCGACGAGGATGAGTTCGAGCTCGCCAGGTGGTTCGGCGACGCTGCAGCGCTCGCGCTGGACAACGCGCAGATTCGCGCCCGCCTCGAGCACCTCGCACACACCGACTCGCTGACCGGCCTCTACAACCACCGCTACTTCCACGAGCGCCTCCGCGCCGAGCTCAAGGAGACCGGCCGCGCGCACGACAGAGTCGCACTGCTGATGATCGACATCGACGACTTCAAGCGGGTCAACGACGTGTGCGGGCACGGCGAGGGCGATCAGGTGCTCCGGCAGCTCGCCGACGTGCTTCGCACAACCGTTCGTGCCGCGGACACCGTCTGCCGGGTGGGCGGCGAGGAGTTCGCCGTCATCCTCCCGTCCTGCACGGCCGACGATGCGCTCGGCCTCGCCTCGCGTCTGAAGGACGCACTGGTGAGGACCGTTGCCGACGCGGCCGGTGGGATAACGCTCTCGGTCGGCCTCGCCTTCGGGCCCGAGCACGCGATGAACGCGCGGGAGCTCGTGGCATGCGCCGAAGCGGCGATGATGACGGCAAAGGCCCGGGGCAAGGACCAGGTCGTCGTCTTCGCGGACGCCGACCCCGAGCGGCCCGACGAGGCGATCGAAGGGCGCGACCTGCGCTCGATCGCGCACCTGAAGATGCTCCAGAGCCTCGCCCACAAGCTGAACCGGCTGAACGACACGAGCGAGATCGGCGAGGTGATCGTCGACGAGCTCCGCATGCTGATCGACTACCACAACTGCTGCGTGTACCTGGTCGACGGCGATCACCTGAGCCCTGTCGCGGTGCGCGGCAACCTCGAGGGCGAGGACGTCTCGCTCACGCTCCGACTCGGCGAGGGCCTGACCGGTCATGTCGCGGAGACCGGCAGGTCGATGCTGATCTCGAACGCGAGCGAGTCCGACGTCTGCCTCCAGGTTTCCGAGAGCCCCGGCGACGAGTCGCTCGCCGCTGTTCCGCTTCGCTACGGCCAGCGCGTGATCGGCGCGATCATGCTGTCGAAGCTCGGGGTCGGCCAGTTCGACGAGGCCGACCTGCGGTTGCTCGAAGTGCTCGCGGGGCACGCCTCGATTGCGCTGGAAAACGCCCGTCTGTACGCGTCGATGCGGCGCGAGGCCGACAACGCGAAGGCGTGGCTCGAGTTTGCAGACGCCGTCTCCGAGGCTCGCTCCGTGGAGGCGATCGGCGAGGAAACGGCGACCACGGTGGCGAGGCTAATGGGGGTCGAGCAGGTCTCCGTCTGGATCGAGGATCAGCACGCGACCAACTTCCGCTGTCTGGCCGCGGTCGGCTACGCCAATGACCCGGCGTCGGCTCCGATCCTGGAGTGGCGCGCCGGTCGTGCCGCGGCGGCCTCGCTGATCGACGGTCGCAAGACGCCGTTCCTCATCGACAAGGACGAGATCCGGCGCGTCTTCACCGGCGATGACCAGAGCGCGGCGTTCAAGCCTTCCGCGATCGCCCCGCTCGATCCCGGCTACGGCGTGCGCGGTTGGATCGTCGTGCGCGCGCCCGAAGAGGAGCTGACCTACTTCACGGACGAGCGCCTGCGTCTGCTCGAGGGTCTCTCCTATCGCGCCTCGGTCGCGCTCCAGAAGTCGGTGCTCCTTCAGTCCGAGCAGGAGAGCGCCGAGGTCGCAAGCGCCCTGCTCGAGTTCTCGCGCCTCCTGGCCGGCACTACCAGCCGGGATGAGCTCCAGCGGAAGATCGTCGAGCTGGCAGGTCGGATGCTCGGCTCGCCACGGACCTGGCTCTGGCTGGAGCGGGGCCGCCCGGGCTCGTTCAAGATCGAAGCCGCCTGGCGGGCCGACGGAGCCGTCCCGATCGTCCCGATCGGGAGCGTCGTCGAGTTCGGCGGGACGCGTCGCGCGCTGGAGCGCGGCGAGCCCTTCGTGCTGCAGCCGGGCTCGGTCGACCAGGTTCCCGTCGGCGACGATCCGCTCGCCGTCGCGCCGGTAGTGCTGCCTTCCGGCCGGATCGGCTGCATCGCGGCGGCCGCACCCGACGTTTTTCCGGAGCGGAAGCTCCGCCTGCTCGCCGGCATCGCCAACCAGGCGAGCCTGGCGCTGCACATTTCGTGAAGCCGGCCCGCGCGCCGAGCGCGGCCTAGTCTTTTCGGCGGATGGCTCCCGAACTGGAGGTGGTCGAGGGCGACATCGCGGCGATCGCCGTCGACGCGGTTGCGAACGCTGCCAACAACCACCTCTGGATGGGAGCGGGAGTTGCAGGCGCGATCAAGCGCGCGGGCGGCGAGGAGATAGAGCAGGAGGCGATGGCGCAAGGCCCGATCGGGGTCGGCGACGCGGTCGCGACCGGAGCGGGGCGGCTTCCGGCGCGCTGGGTGATTCATGCGGCAGTGATGGGACAGGACCTGGCGACGAGCGGCGATGCGATCCGGCGCGCCACGCGCCGGACGCTCGAGCTCGCCGACGAGCTCGGCGCCGAGTCGCTCGCTCTCCCGGCATTCGGCACCGGCGTCGGCGGCTTCCCGCTCGACGAATGCGCGCGGATCATGGTCGCGGAGGCCCGTGCCTTCGAGGGCCGGGCCCTGCGCCGCGTCGTGTTCGCCGTCTACGGCGCCGACGCGGAGGCGACCTTCAGAAGCGCGCTCTGAGCAGTGGCACGACGTCGGTTGCGAACTGGTCGAGGAAGCGCGTCTGGTCTTCACCCGGCGCGTGGAAGACCAGGTGGTCGAAGCCGAGCGCGACGTAGTCGCCGATCCGCTCGACGACCTCCTCGGGGTCGTTGGAGACGATGAAGCGGCTCTGGGCTATGCCCGGGTTCGCGTCCGCGATGCGCTCGAGCTCGACCGGGTCGTCGACGTCCCGCTTCTGTTCAGGGCTGAGCGCGAGCGGCGCCCAGTACTCGCAGGCTTCACGCGCGTAGCCGAGGTCGTGGTCGTAGGAGACCTTGACCTCGATCATCCGGACGATGCCGGCCGGGTCGCGTCCGGCCTCCCGGGCGCCCTCTTCCAGCGCCGCGGTCAGCTCCTCGTACAGCCCGGGTGCCTTGCCGCTCGTCATGATGAAGCCGTCGCCGGTGCGCCCGGCGAGCTTCGCGGCAAGCGGCCCGGAGGCCGCCATGTAGATCGGCACCGGTTCGTCGGGCCGGTCGTAAATGGTTGCCTTGATTGTGCGGTAGTACTCCCCTTCGAAGGTGACGCGCTCCTCCGTCCAGAGGCGGCGCATCAGCTCGATGGCCTCGGCCAGGCGGAGCCGGCGCTCCTTGGCGCCCGGCCACTCCGCGCCGGTCGCCGGCGTCTCGTTCAGCGACTCCCCGGTGCCGACCCCGAGCCAGATCCGGCCGGGGTTGAGGCAGGCGAGCGTCGCGAACGCGTGCGCGATCACGGAGGGGTGGTAGCGCATCGTCGGGGTCAGAACGCTGGTACCGAGCAGCGCGCGCTCGGTGCGCTCGCCCAGCGCGCCGAGCCACGGCAAGCATGCGGGCCCGTGGCCGCCGGTGTGGCGGAAGGGCTGGAAGTGGTCCGAGATCCCGACGATCTCGAGCCCGTGCCGCTCGGCCTCGATCGAAAAGTCCAGCAGCCGGCGCGGCGCGAACTGCTCGGCCGAGGCCTTGTAGCCGAGCTTCAGAACCGCCAACGGAATGACCTCGCGCTGATCGGGTGCGATGGGCGAGTGCGATGCAAGGACGCAGGGAGCGCCAATAGCAGCGCTATTGGCGCGACTGAGGACGCGGCAGCGCGCCGCCCGGCGCGGCCGAGCGGCCCGTGCGTCGTTCCGTTGGCGGTTCCTTCTAACGGCATACGGCCTGCATCCGCGCCAGATCCTCGGGCGTGTCGACGTCGAAGGCGAGGCCGGGGAGATCGACGACGACGTGCTCGACGCCGAGGCCGGCGTGTACGGCGGCGCTCTGCGGCTCGCCGAAGTGGGTGCGGACCAGGCCCGGGGGACGCATCGAGACCGCGTTCGTGCCGCCGTCGAGCGCGCGCGCGATCGCGATCCCCTGTGCAGGCGTCGCCTCGAGCAGCTCCTCGACCTCGTCGGGCTGCACGAGCGGCAGGTCGGCCGAGATCACCGCGACGATCGGGGTCGTTACCACCTCCGCGGCCGCGGCCGCCAGGGCGTCGTTCCAGGCGAGGCCACGGTCGAGCCAGATGTCGTAGCCCTCGATCGACTCGGCAGTCACCACGGTGATCCGCTCGACGCCCGCCTCGCGGACGACGCCGACGACCCGCTCGAGTAGCGAGCGCATCAGCTCCGCCCGCTCGTCGGCCGAGAGCGCGTCGGCGAGCCGGCTCTTCGCGCGGTCGAGCGCCTTCAAAGGAACGAGCACGTGGGCGTCCACGCCGTGACGATACCTTCGGCACGTATGCTCATCGCGTGCTCGACCGGCCCCTCGAGGACCTCCTCTCCGAGGCTCAAAAAGTACGAGGGCGCCTGTGGCGGGGCGCGGTCGTCACTTTCTCACCGAAGGTCTTCATTCCGCTCACGAAGCTCTGCCGGGACGTCTGCCACTACTGCACGTTCGCC
>DATCPA010000107.1:0-1959 GCA_036564335.1 Gaiellaceae bacterium | reverse complement strand
GCCCGGCTTCGTCGAGACCGAGGGCTTTCCGCAGCGGAGCCGCTTCCCGAATCGCTTCATGCGGGCGCTGGTCGCGGAGCCCGAGCTGGTGGCGGCGCGGATCCTGCGGGCGGTGGAGCACGACGGCAAGGAGCTCTTCGTGCCGCGCTGGTACCGCGTCGCGCCGCTGGCGCAGGTGCTCGTGCCCGGGCTCGTAGCGCGGCTCGGCTCACGCGGAATCCGCCCCTCCGGCGACTGAATTGCGACTGCTCGAGCGGTTTCCGCGCGAGTTCTGGGTGCTACTCGGCGGCGACGGCGTCGCCCATCTCGGCTACGGGGTCTTCGCGCCCTACGTGGCGCTCTACCTGACCGGCCCGATCGGCGCCTCGAACACCGCCACCGGGCTCGTGCTCGCCGCCTGGGGCCTGGTGGGGCTGCTGACGGCGCCCTTCGGCGGCCTGCTCTCGGATCGCCTCGGCCGCCGGCCGCTGATCCTCGGCGGCCTCGCGGGCTCGTCCTTCTGCGCCTTCGCGTTCTTCCTCGCCTCCAGCGTCTGGGTGCTGCTCCTGCTCGTGCCGCTCTGGGGCCTCTGCTTCTCGATGATGCGCCCGGCGATGCGCGCCTACGTCGTGGACGTGGTCGACGCGGACCTGCGCGTCGAGGCGTTCGGGATCGACCGGCTCGTCGCGAATGCATCCTTCGCGCTCGGCCCCCCGCTGGGCGCGCTCGTGATCACGCTCGCGTCGTTGCGGGACACCTTCCTGGTGACCGGAGTGACGGAGCTCTCCTTCCTCGCGATCGCGCTGCGCTGGCTGCCGGAGAGCCGGCCTGCCACGGCGACGCCGGAGAAACCGCCCCGCCTCACCGAAGCGCTCCACGACCGCCGCCTGCTGGTGCTGGCGCTCGGGACGGCGCTCGCCTGGTTCCTGTTCGCCGTCTACGACGAGGTCTTCGGCGTCTTCCTGCACCAGGAGCGCGGCCTTGCGATCTCGACCTGGGGACTTCTCTTCACGATCAATCCGGTGCTCGTCGTGCTGACGCAGTACCCGGTCGCGCGCTGGGCGAGTGGCCGCTCTCCGCGCGTGGTGCTCTCGCTCGGAGCCCTGCTGAGCGGGGTCGCAGTGTTCCTGCTCCTGCCCTTCGCCGGGATCGCGATCGTCGTGGTCTCGATCGTGCTGCTGACCGCAGGCGAGATCCTGGAGGCACCGGTCTCGAGCGCGCTTGCCGGGGAGCTCGCGCCCGAGCACCTGCGGGGCTCCTACCAGGCCGTGCTCGACTGCGGCTACGGCGCGGCGTCGATGCCGGCGGTTGCGCTCGGGCTCTTCCTCGTCGGTCGGGGCGACTTCGGCTGGCTGCTCGGCGCGGCGCCGCTGGTCGCGCTGGCCGCGATCGCGTGTTTCTCGGCGCTGCCGGGGAAGGGAACCGACGTGCAACCCGTTGTAGAAGCGGTGTGAAGATCGAATTCCTGTTCTGGCGCGAGTGCCCGTCCCACCCGGAGGCGCGTGCGCTGCTGGACGAGGTGCTCGCGGCGCGCGGGCTCGACGTGGAGGTCGAGGAGCACGAGGTGACGACGAACGAGCAGGCGCAGAGGCTCTCGTTCCCGGGCTCGCCGACGATCCGCGTCGACGGGCGCGACATCGACCCCGCCGGCGCCTCGGCGCGACCGGCGCTGAACTGCCGCATCTACCACCTACCCGACGGACGGGTCTCCCCCGTCCCGACCCGACAGCAACTAGAGGAGGCTCTCCGATGACCGTTGGCCTTGGCACGGAAGCACCACAGTTCGACTTGCCCGGCGTGGACGGGCACAACCACTCGCTCGACTCGTACGGGGACGCTGAGGCGCTCGTCCTCGTCCAGTCGTGCAACCACTGCCCCTACGTGCAGGCCTGGGAGGACCGGCTGAGCGCGATCGCGCGGGACTACGCCGACCGCGGCGTGCGCGTGGTCGCAGTCAACTCGAATGACGCGGCCAACTAC
>DATCPA010000087.1:0-37015 GCA_036564335.1 Gaiellaceae bacterium | reverse complement strand
CCCCGCCGAGTCCTTGACCGTGGCGGTGACGGTCGCGCGGCCCGCAAGCGTGTAGGAGATCGTGGCCGTGTCCGCGATCCCGTCCCCGTCCGGCGAGAGCACGGGCGGATCGAGCGTCAGCCCCGTCAGCAGGGGCACCGGAGCCGGCGGCGGGGGCGGAGGAGCCGGAGCCCGGCCGATCGTCCCGGTCGCGGGTCGCGTGTCGGGCCCGGCCTCGATCGTCCAGGTGTACAACCCCGGCGCAGCGCCGGCGCTATTCCAGGTCCAGGAGACGGCCAGGCTCGTGCCGGCGCCGCGGGCGACCGGCTTGCCGGCCCCGTTCCGCGCCGTGACGACCCACGGCCCTGCAGAGGAGAGCCGGGCGGTGAACTTGACCGGGCCGCCGAGGGTGCCGGACACGGCGGGCGCGTAGAGCTTCGGCAGTCCCAACGACGCGACCTGGTGGGCGAGATCGGGGAGCCTGGCGTAGAGCCTCGTGCCGGGGCAGCTCGTGAACCCGGTGTCGCGGTGGCCGGAGATCGCCCGCAGGAGCACCGGCTGCCCACGCGGATACTTCGGGTTGCCGCCGGACGTCCAGGTCACCAGCCCGACCGGGTCGACGTGCGCAACGTCCAGTCGCCAGGCGAGGAGCGTTGCAAGCGCGGTCTGCGTTGCAGGCGTGATCTGGGCGCTCGAGTAGTTGCCGATCACGGCGATTCCGACCGAGCCGGTGTTGAAGCCCTCGGCCTGCGCGCCGATCACATTCCGGTCGACCCCGCCGGCACGGCCCTCGAACACCTGGCCGTACTTGTCGACGAGAAAGTTGTAGCCGATGTCGTTCCAGCCGTTCCCGCGCACGTGGTACTCCTCGATGCCGCGGACGATCGCGGCCGACGCCGACGGCCCGTAGGCGTTCGACCCGGCCGTATGGTGGATGACCGCGAAGTACACGCCCTTGGCGTACTTCGGAGCACGACGGCGGATCGCCTCGTTCGCGTTCCAGCCCGAGCGGGGCGTGATCTTCGGCGAGCCGGCCAGCGAGACCGTGCGCGTGGGGGACGACCTGTTGACCGGGCTCCAGACGTACCAGGCGCGCACCCGGCGAACGTCGCCGACCAGGCGCCACCCGATCCGGTCGGACGGGCCCACCCAGTAGGGGTTGCCGAGCCGCCAGCCCGCGCGTAGCCGCGTCTCGACGGTACCCCGGTCCGGCTGGTCCTCGTCCTCCGGGGCCGCCCGCTGCCAGGCGCTCCAGCGGCCCGTGACACTGTGCGTCCGGAAGAGCACCGTCCCCGGGCCCTGCCAGTGGAGGCCGACCATGTTGAAGCGCGATGGGGCGACCGCGCCTGCCGTCGTCCGCGACACACCGACAGGAAGCTCCTGGGAAACGATCGTCGCCTGGCCGGCCCAGGCGGAGGCCGGGAAAGCGAACAGGCAGACGAGTGCGATGCGGAGGGTCCTGAGCAAAGGCGGTCTCGGCCAGTGTGCCCACGCCGGAGGGGCGAAGACACGACGTTGATAGAATCCTTACGGCTGTGAAAGCGGCTTTCCTGCGCGCACTTCTCGCCGCGTCGGCCGCAGCCGCAGCGGTCCTCATCACCGCCGGTTCCGCTGCTGCGGCACCGCCGCGCGTGCTCGCGATCTCCTTCGAGAACGACGTCAACCCGGTCACCGCCGGCTACGTGACCCGGCAGATCGACCGGGCGAACAGGGGCGGGTACGCCGCAGTCGTGATCGTCATGGACACGCCCGGCGGCCTTTCCGAGTCGATGCGCAGGATCTACAAGAAGGAGCTCGCGTCGAAGATCCCGGTGATCGTCTACGTCTCCCCGAACGGCGCGCGCGCCGCCTCTGCCGGAGTCTGGATCGGCCAGGCGGCGGACGTGCTGGCGATGGCGCCACAGACCAACATCGGCTCCTCGACGCCCATCGACGTCGGCGGCGGGAACATCCAGAGCGATCTGCGGCGGAAGGTGATCAACGACGCGGCGGCCTCGCTGATCGCGCTCGCTTCGAGCCATCATCGCAACGCGGTCTGGGCCGGCCAGGCCGTCCGCAAGGCCTCGAACGTGACCGCACGGCACGCGCTGCGCATTCACGTGATCGACTTCGTCGCTCCCACCCTGCCCGCGCTCCTGAAGCAGATCGACGGCTACAAGACCGTGCCGAAGGGGTTCGTCCTGCACACCGCCGGCGCAGAGATCAAGACCGTGCACATGACGCTCTGGCAGCGCATCCTCGACACGCTGATCGACCCGAACCTGATCACGCTGTTTCTGTCGCTTGGCGTGCTCGGGATCGTCGTCGAGCTCTGGCATCCCGGCCTGATCTTCCCGGCCACGTTCGGGATCCTCAGCCTGGCGATGGCCTTCTTCGGGCTCGACGTGCTCCCGATCAGCTGGGCCGGCCTCCTGCTGGTCTTCGCCGCCTTTGCCTTCTGGATCGCCGAGCTCTTCGTCGGCTTCAGCCACGGCGCGCTCACGCTGGCGGGCGGAGCCTGCTTCGTCTTCGGCTCGTTACTCCTCTTCGAGCCCGCGGGCTCCGGGTACCAGGTCTCGCTGGGCGTCGCGCTCGGCGTCGCCGTGCCCTTCTCGCTCTTCTTCATGTTCACCCTCGCCAAGGTGCTCGCGATCCGTCGGCGGCCGGCGGAGGTCGGCACGAACACGATCGTCGGCGCGCACGGGCTGGTGCGCAGCGACGGGCTGGTCGCCGTCCGCGGCGAGCTCTGGCAGGCTCGGGACGAGAACGGCGAGCCGCTCGAGCCGGGTGACGAGGTGGAAGTGCTCGCCATGGAGGGACTCGCCCTCGTAGTGCAAAGGGCCGGCGCACCCGCGCCGGTCTAGGATCAAGCTCATCCCTGCCGGAAGGAGATTCCCGTGACCGCCGTGATCGTCGTCGTCGTCGCAGTCGCCATCATGCTGCTGCTCTTCCTGTTCGCGGCGATCAAGGTCGCGCGAGAGTACGAACGGGGCATCGTCTTCCGGCTGGGCCGGCTGCTCCCCGAGCCGAAAGGCCCGGGCCTCTTCATCCTGATCCCGATCGTCGACCGCATGGTGAAGGTCGACCTGCGGACGATCACGCTGAACATTCCGCCGCAGGAGGTGATCACGAAGGACAACGTGCCCGCGCGCGTGAACGCGGTCGCGTACTTCCGGATCGTCGACCCGAAGGCGGCGATCGTCCAGATCGAGAACTTCATGGTCGCCACCTCGCAGATCGCACAGACGACGCTGCGGGCGGTGCTCGGCCAGCACGTGCTCGACGAGCTCCTCTCGGAGCGCGACAAGATCAACTCGATCCTCCAGACGATCATCGACGGGCAGACCGCGCCCTGGGGGATCAAGGTCTCGATCGTCGAGGTCAAGGATGTCGAGATCCCTGCGAACATGCAGCGTGCGATGGCGCGGCAGGCCGAGGCCGAGCGCGAGCGTCGCGCGAAGGTGATCAACGCGGAGGGCGAGTTCCAGGCCTCCGAGCGGCTCAAGGACGCTGCGCTCGTGATCGAGGAGCATCCGATCGCGCTCCAGCTGCGCTACCTCCAGACTCTGCTCGAGCTCGGCTCCTCGCAGGCGACGACGATCGTCTTCCCGGCCCCGATCGACCTGCTCACCCCCTTCCTCGAGCGGAAGAACAAGGGCACGGAAAGCTGACCGAGCGGCGTTTGCCGGCAGCGCCAGCGGGCAAAGCCCGCAGGCGCGCCCGGGTTACCGAATCAATCCGAACGGACCCGCTCTCGGGTCGCGTCGTCGCCCTCGCACCAGGCCGCACAGGCCGGCCGGGCGCGTCCCGGCATGTGGTGCCGCCGCCCGACGAGGCAGAGCTGGAGTCGTGTCCGTTCGACGCCGGGCGGGAGGACCGGACTCCTCCGGAGGTGCTCCGGCTCGGCGAGCCGTGGCAGATCCGCGTCGTCCCCAACCTCTTTCCGGCCGTCGACCATCAGGAGGTGGTCGTGCACGTTCCGCGCCATGCCCGCTCGCTGGCCGAGCTCGAGGATGGAGAGCTCGCGCTCGTGGCGGAGGCGTGGCAGCAACGCGCAGCCGATCGCGGCACGACCTACGTCCACGCATTCGTCAACGAGGGGGCGGACGCCGGATCGAGCCTCCCGCACACGCACTCCCAGCTCGTCTGGCTGGCGGAGGTGCCGCCCGCCGTCGAGGTCGAGCGGGCGGCCTGCGCCGGTGACTGCCCGCTGTGCCGCCGCCCGGCCGAGCAGCTCGTGATCGCGGAGCGGGACGGTGTCATCCTCTCAGCGGCGTGGGCCGGCCGGCTTCCGTACGAGCTCCTGGTCGCGCCGGCCGAGCACGAGCCCGACCCGTGGACGAGCCCGCGTCTCGGCGTTGGGCTCGCGCTGGCGGCCGAGGGCCTGCGCCGGCTGAGCGCCGTCGAGGGAGGGCCGCGGCCCGTCAACCTCTGGCTGCACGACAGCGGGCACTGGCACCTGGAGGTGCTGCCGCGGCTGACGGTGATGGCCGGCCTCGAGCTCGGCGCGGGGGTCTACGTAAACATCCTGGCCCCCGAGGAGGCGGCGTCCAGGCTCGCGACCGCGTAGGAGGGCTTGGCCCGCCTAGAGGGCGGCGACCACGCTCGCGTTCTGCTCGCGGAAGCGCCGTGCGGCGTCGATCGCAGCGCCGAGATTCAGGCCCTTGTCCTTCGCCTGCTTGATCAGCATCACCGTCTCGACCGCGTCGATGTCGTAGATCCGCTGCTTCTTCCCCTTTGTCGGGATCTGGGCCTTGTTCGTCCAGTAGTCGAGCTGCATCTTGGAGATCCCCGCGATCTGGCAGACCTGCCCCAGATAGAGCTCGACCTTGTCCAGGTGCTCGACGAGGTTTATGGGTTCCAGGAAATCAACTTGTCCGCTGAACGCCATATGGACATCCTTTTCCGACGACGTTGCAACTCCGCAGGGCGTTTCTACCACGCTCGCTGACGCTTGTGAAGAGGGCTACTTGTGACGAGGGGGCTACTCGGTGGTCGGCTCGAGGTCGGGACCGTCGCCGTTTTCGACGGCGGCCGCCTCGACGACGGGCGCGATGCCGGAAACACGCTCATTGCCCTTCAGCCGCACGACGATCACGCCCTGCGTGGCCCGGCCCATACGCTTGATCTCGTCCACGGACATCCTGATCACGGTGCCGCCGGTCGAGATCAGCATCAGCTGGTAGCCGTCGCGGACGATGCGCGCGCCGGCGAGCTTGCCCTTCGCATCCGTGAGCTGAACGGTCTTGACGCCGAGCCCGCCGCGGCCCTTCCGCGGGTACTCGCGCACGGGCGTGCGCTTCCCGTAACCCTGGTCGGTGACCACGAGCAGGTCGTCGTCGTCGCGGGCGGTTGCGATCTCGATCACCTCGTCTCCCTTGCGCAGGCGCATTCCCTGGACGCCCGAGGTCGCCCGGCCCATCGGCCGAGCCGCGTCCTCGTGGAAGCGAATCGCCTGGCCCCTGCGCGAGACCATCAGGATGTCGTCGTCGCCGCTCGAATGCCTGACGCCGACGAGCTCGTCGCGGTCGCGCAGGTTGATCGCGATGATCCCGTCGGCCTTCAGCGGAGTGTTGTACTCGGCCAGCTTCGTCTTCTTGACCATCCCGTTCTTGGTCGCGAAGACGAGGTGCTCGGACTCCTCGAAGTTCCGCGTCTGGACGACGGCGCGGATCTGCTCGTCCTGGCGGAACGGGAGCAGATTGACGATCGCGCGGCCCTTCGACTGCCGCGAGCCGAGCGGCAGCTCGTGCACCTTCAGCCGGTAGACCTTGCCGACCGAGGTGAAGAAGAGCAGGTAGTCGTGCGTGGAGGCGACGAAGAGGTGCTCGATGTAGTCGTCCTCCTTCATCTCCATGCCCATCACGCCTTGCCCGCCGCGCCGCTGCTCGCGGTAGGCGGTGACCGGGAGCCGCTTGATGTAGCCGGAGCGGGTGATCGCGATCACCATGTCCTCCTCCGCGATCATGTCCTCGAGCTCGAGCTCGCCCTCGTCGGCGACGATCTCGGTGCGGCGCGCGTCGCCCTTGCCGTAGATCTGCTTGATCTCGAGCAGCTCCTCCTTGATCACACCGTCGATGCGCGCCTCGTCGCTGAGCAGGAGACGGAGCTCGCCGATTCGCTCCTCGAGGTCGGCGTACTCGGTCTCGACCTCCTTGCGCGCCAGCCCGGTGAGCCGCGCGAGACGGAGATCGAGAATCGCCTGCGCCTGAATCTCGCTCAGCTCGAACTTTTTGATCAGCCCCTCGCGCGCGACATCCGTGTCCGCAGCCGCGCGGATGAGCTTGATCACAGCGTCGAGATTGTCGAGCGCGATCAGGTAGCCACGGAGGACGTGCGCGCGCTCCTCCGCCTTACGCAGCTCGAACTTCGACCGGCGGGTGACGACCTGTCGCTGGAAGTCGAGGTAGTGGCGGATCAGTTCGAGGAGCGAGAGCGTCCGGGGGACGCCGTCCACCAGCGCGACCGCGTTGTAGCCGAACGAGGTCTGCAGCGACGTGTGCTTGAAGATCTTGTTCAGCGCAACCTGCGGAATCGCCTCCCGCTTCAGCTCGACGTAGATCCGCATCCCCGATTTGTCCGAGTGGTCCTGGAGCGAGTCGTCGGTCATGGGGACCTCGGTGAGGATCTTGCTCTCGACGAGCTCGGCGATCTTCTCGATCACGCCACCCTCGCCGCCCTTGCGAATGCCGTAGGGCAGCTCGGTGATGATGATCGCGTTCTTGCCGCCACGCAGCTCCTCGATGTGCGCCTTCCCGCGAACAACGATGCGGCCGCGTCCCGAGCGGTACGCGTCGCGGATGCCTCCACGGCCGACGATCGTCCCGCCGGTCGGGAAGTCGGGCCCCTTGATGTGTTTGGCCAGCCGCTCGACGTCGATCGAGGGGTCCTCGATCATCGCGACGATGCCGTCCACGACCTCGCCGAGGTTGTGCGGAGGCATGTTCGTCGCCATCCCGACCGCGATCCCCGACGAGCCGTTGACGAGCAGGTTCGGGAAGCGTGACGGCAGCGCCGAGGGCTCGCGCTGCGAGCCGTCGTAGTTCGGGACGAAGTCGACCGTGTCGGCGTCGATCTCGCGGACGAGCTCGGTCGCCATCCGCGAGAGCCGGCACTCCGTGTACCTCATCGCGGCCGCCGAGTCGCCGTCGACCGAGCCGAAGTAGCCCTGGCCGTCGACCAGCGGATACCGCATCGAGAATGGCTGCGCGAGCCGGACGAGCGCCTCGTAGATCGCCGAGTCGCCGTGCGGGTGATACGAGCCCATCACGTCGCCGACGACCCGTGCGCACTTCCGCGTCGGCCGGTTGGGCTGGAGCCCGTTGTCGTACATGCTGTAGAGCACGCGCCGGTGTACGGGCTTCAACCCGTCGCGCACGTCGGGGAGCGCACGGCTGACTATCACGTGCATCGCGTAGTCGAGGAAGCTCGAGCGGATCTCCTGCTCGAGCTCGCGTGGCTCGACGCGGCTACCGGGTGTGGGCGGGATCAGCTCAGACATCCAGGAACCTCACTTCGCGCGCGTTCGTCTCGATGAACTCGCGGCGCGGCTCGACCTGATCGCCCATCAGACGCGAGAACCAGAGATCGGCGGCAGATGCGTCCTCGACGTCGGCCCGGATCAGCAGCCGGCGCGACGGGTCCATCGTCGTCTTCCAGAGCTCGTCCTCGTTCATCTCGCCGAGGCCCTTGAACCGCGTGATCTGAAGACCCTGCTTGGCGAGCTCCAGCGCGCCCTTCCGGAGGTCGTCGAAGGTCTCCACGGTCTCCTCGCGCTTGCCCAGCCGAACGGTGAACGGCGGCAACCCACCTACCGCATCCGCGACGCGCGCATAGGCCTTGCGGACGTTTGCGTAGACCGGCGAGGCGAGCAGCTCGGCGGGGACCGAGATCGTCGTCGCGGCGCTCGTCTCGGTCTCGATCAGCTTCACCTTGAGTGCGTCGTCTCCGGCCTCGGCCTCGAGCGTGTGCCCGGTCGCCTCGCGCTTCAGGATCACCGCCGCCGCTTCTGCCGGCGTGACCGCATCGCTTTCGACGAGGCGGTGCTCGACGACGAAGCCGGCCGCGACGTGCCCCCAGTCGGAGCCCATCCGCGCCGACCAGCCGTCGAACTCGGTCAGCGCGCGCTGGATCCGCCCGTACCGGGCCTCGGTCAGCTTGACCTGCGCGCCGTCGCGGGCCGCGATCTCGAGGTCGCCGAACTTCTCGCGGACGAGCATGTCCTCGAGCTGGGAGTCCTTCTCGAGGTAGGTCTGGTCGCCTCCGTGCCGCACGAGGTAGAGCGGAGGGACGGCGATGAAGATGTGCCCGTGGTCGAACAGCTGGGGCATGTGCCGGTAGAGGAACGTGAGGACCAGGGTGCGGATGTGCGCGCCGTCCACGTCGGCGTCCGTCATGACGATGATCCGGTTGTAGCGAAGCTTGGCGAGGTCGAACTCGTCGCCGATCCCGGTTCCGATCACCTGCACGAGCGACTGGATCTCGGTGTTCGAGAGCACCTTGTGGATCCGGTTCTTCTCCGAGTTGATGATCTTCCCACGCAGCGGCAGGATCGCCTGGTTCGACTTGTCGCGCGCCTGCTTGGCCGAGCCGCCGGCGGAGTCGCCCTCGACGATGAAGAGCTCGGTCAGGGCCGGGTCGCGGATCTGGCAGTCGGCGAACTTCTTCGCCATCCCGCCGCCGAACGCGCCCTTGCGGCGGGTGAGGTCGCGCGCCTTGCGCGCGGCCAGCCTCGCGCGGGCCGCGGAGATCGCCTTCGCCATGATCTGTTTCGCGTCCGCCGGGTTCTCCTCCAGAAAGTCGGCCAGCCCCGAGTTCACCGCCTGCTCGACGAAGCCGCGCACCCAGGGGTTGCCGAGCTTCGTCTTCGTCTGGCCCTCGAACTGGGGGTCCTGGAGCTTCACCGAGATGACGGCGGCGAGCCCTTCGCGAACGTCCTCGCCCTCGAGGTTCTCCTCCTTCTCCTTCAGCAGCCCCTTGTCGCGCGCGTACTTGTTCAGCGTCCGCGTCAGCGCAGCGTTGAAGCCGGAGAGGTGGGCTCCGCCCTCGCTCGTGTTGATGTTGTTGGCGAACGAGAAGATCGACTCCGCGTACTTGTTGTTCCACTGCAGCGCCACCTCGACGTGTCCGCGGTCGTCGGAGCCCTCCAGGTAGATGATGTGTTTGTGGACGGGCTCCTTCGCCTCGTTCACGTGGCCGACGAAGTCGCGGATCCCGCCCTCGTAGTGGAACTCCAGCCGGTGGCCGTCGGCCCGCTGGTCGTCGAGGACGATGTGCAGCGCGCGCGTCAGGAACGCGGTCTCACGTAGCCGCTGGGCGAGCGTCTCCACCGACACCTCGAGCTCCTCGAAAATCTCCGCGTCGGGGAGGAACGAGATCGTCGTGCCTGTCTCGGGGGAAACTCCGATTGCCTTCATGTCGCCCTTGGGAACGCCGCGCTCGAACTCCTGGCGCCAGACCTTCCCCTCGCGCTTCACCTCCGCGACGAGCCACTCGGAGAGGGCGTTGACGACGGAGACGCCGACGCCGTGCAGGCCTCCGGAGACCTTGTAGCCGGCGTCGCCGAACTTTCCGCCGGCGTGGAGCGTCGTCAGCACGACCTCGAGGGCGGGGCGGCCCTGGTCCTTGACGATGTCCACCGGGATCCCTCGGCCGCGGTCGACGACGATGACCGAGTTGTCCGGGCAAAGCGTGACCTCGATGAAGTCGTTGTGGCCGCCGAGCGCCTCATCGACGGCGTTGTCGACGACCTCGTACACCAGTTGATGGAGGCCGCGCTGGCCGGTCGAGCCGATGTACATGCCGGGCCGGAGCCGGACGGGCTCGAGCCCTTCGAGGACCGTGATGTCCTTTGCGGTGTAAGCGGCCTCAGCCATCAATTTGGGTGCGCGAAATCCCTACTTCGGATTGAGCGAAGTACGTGGATTGGGAATGGGCCAAATGCGTGATTCAGAATGAGTTCTTACAAGATAAAAGCCCTGCAAATGAACTGTTTGCGGGCTGAGGTAAGTGTATCAGAACTACAGGTCGGACGAAGGGTTGGACAGCCCCAGCGCGACGGCTCTCGCGACCCGCTGTCGCAACTCCTCGTCCTCGATCCCGGCGGCCAGCTCGGCCGCCCGTTGCAGGGCTTCTGTGCCCGGCTCGGGCACCTCGGTCCGGTGCCCGGCGTCCTCTGGAACAGCCGGCTCCGGCAGGTGTCCGACCGCGAATCGGAGCGCTTTCGGCGCACTCTCGCCGAGCTCTTGTCGCAGCCGCTCGGCGATCGTCGGCGCGAGCTGGGCGAGCTCGAATGCCCAGGCCGACGACGAGGTGTTCACGTGCAGCGTTCCGTCGCGCGCAATGCGCGCGGGCCAGGCGTTTGCCGCCACCATTTCGCCCACCGCCCCCGGCCAGGCCTCGAGGAGCTCCGGCATTCCGCCCTGCGCGCCGAACCTCGACAGTTCCCGCTTGATCTCTCCACCGAGTCGTTCCACTACTGCACCTGGCCCGGCGAAACGCGCAGGAGCTGCGCCGGCTCGCCGGGCAGCGCGTCCGCTGTCGTGGCCGTGATCAGAGTCTGGCCGTGGCCCTGCACCTGCTCCACCAGTACCCGCCGGCGCTCAGGGTCGAGCTCCGAGAGCACGTCATCGAGCAGGAGCAGCGGCGGCTCTTCCCGGCGCTCGGCAAGCAGCGCCGCCTCGGCCAGCAGGAGCGCCAGGACCGTCGTGCGCTGCTCGCCCTGCGAGCCGAACGCGCGGAGGTCGCGGCCGCCGGCTGCGATCGAGACATCGTCCAGGTGGGGGCCGAGGCCGGTCGCGCCGCGCTCCAGATCGCGGTCGAGGCGCGCCTCTAGGGCGGCCAGCGTCGGCGGCTCGCCCTCGTAGACAAGTCGCACAGCCTCCAGCCCGAGCTCCCCCGCCCGCTCGGCAACGGGGGGCTCCAGCAGCGAGAGCACTTCGAGGCGGGCCTCGACGAGCGGCGCGCCGAGCTCCGCGGCCTGGGCCGTCCAGGGCGCGATCGCCTCACGATCGCCGCGCTTGAGAGCTGCGTTCCGCTGCGCCACAACCGCCGCATAGTTCGCGGACAGCGTCGAGCGGGACGGGAAGAGCCGGGCGAGGACGCGGTCGAAGTACGCCCGCCTCGCGGCCGGGCCACCCTTGACGATGGCAAGCCGGTCGGGAGTGAACACCAGAGTCGAGGTCTCACTGCGGAGTTGCTCGGCCGCCCGCAGGCGGGCGCCGTTCACCTCGGCGTGCTTGCCCTCGCCTGTGGACAACGTCACCCCGATCTGTATCGGCCCGCCCCGCCGAGTACCCTCGAGCTGAATCCGGGCCGCCTGCTCGCCGAAGCGGATGAGCTCGGCGTCGGAGCGTGTCCGCGGAGAGAAGCCCTGCGTGCCCACGTGCAGCGACTCCAGCAGGTTCGTCTTGCCCGCTCCGTTCGGGCCCACCGCGAGCACCAGGCCGGGCTCCAGGGCGAGCTCGAGACGCGCGTACGAGCGAACGTTCGCCAGGAAGACCGAGCCGACGATCAGCCGGCGAGCCTGATCGGCATGATCAGGTACCAGAAGTCGTCACCCGGGCCCTGGATCAGCCCCGGACGGAGCGGGTCGATCAGGCGCAGCCGGATTTCGTCGCCGGCCGCAGACTCGATCCCGTCGCGCAGGAAGTCCGCGTTGAAGCCGATCTCCAGCGGCTCGCCTTCGAAGCGGGCCGGCAGTGTCTCGCGGGCCTCGCCGACGTCCTGCGTCTGCGTCCAGACGGTCAGCTCGCCGTCGGCGAAGCGCAGCCGCAGCGGTGAGTTTCGATGCGCCATCACCGACGTCCGGCGTACGACGTCGAGCAGCTCCTCCCGCGGTAGCGAGACCTCGTGGGTGAACTCCTTCGGGCGAAGCTCGTCGAACTTGGGGAACTGTCCCTCGATTCGCCGGGTCGTCAGCCAGGTTCCGTCCGCGCCGAAGATGACCTGGTTTTCCTGCACGCCGAGCTCGAGGGTTCCCCCGGGGCTGACCAGTCGCCGCAGCTCCTCGAGAGCGCGCGCAGGGACGATCGCCTCCAGGTCGGGGGCCGGTCCCTCGAGTGGGGTCTCCTTGTACGAAAGCCGATATGAGTCGGTCGCCGCCATGACGAGCTTGCCCTCGCCGAACTTGACGAGGATTCCGGTCAGCACCGGGCGGGCTTCGTCTCGCGACACCGCGCGACCGACGGACGCAAGCGTCTCGAGCAGCGTGTCGGCATCCAGCGTGTACGAGCCGCCGGTCTCGACCCCGGGGAGCCGCGGGAAGTCCTCCGCGCCGTAGGTGTTGAGCCGGTACTCGGCAGACCCGCACCGCACGTGGAGGATGTTCTCCTCCTCACGATGCTCGATCGTCACCTCGCTCTCGGGCAGCAGCCGCGAGAGGTCGACGAGCAGCCGGCCCGGCACCACCACCGCACCGTCTCCTTCGACCTCTGCATCGAGCGACGTGCGGATCGAGAGCTCCATGTCGGTCGCGGCCAGCTCGAGTTTTCCGCCTGCTCCGCGCACGAGAATGCCGCTCAGGATCTGGACGGCGGTGCGCGTCGAAACGCCACGCCCGACGACAACCAGCTTCTGCGCGAGCTCCTCGCGGGAGCAGACGATCTTGAGACTCGAGCCGATCACGACTTCTGTTCTATTCATTTAAACCTTTCGTACGTAGTACGTAGGGGTTGTGCAGTCCGGGGACGACAGGGTTTTCGCGCTTGTCCGGGGCGTTTGGGCTGTGCACGGCTGTTGGGGACAAGGAGCGGTTGTCGACAGGGCAGCCGGGGTTTGGCGCGCACTCCACAGGATCAGCGAACTTGTTTGACGCGCGCGGTCAACTCTTGCACGAGGTTGTACACAGTGCGATCGGCCCGAATCATGTTCGCGATCTTGCCGTTCGCGTGCAGGACGGTGGTGTGGTCGCGATCGCCGAAGTGCTTGCCGATCTTCGGCAGCGACGAGTCCGTCAGCTCCCGTGAGAGATACATCGCGACCTGGCGGGGATAGACGATGTTCTGCGAGCGCTTGTGGCTGCAGAGCTCCTCGAGCGTCATGCTGAACCGCTCGCACACGACCTCCTGGATCCGCTCGATCGTCACCTGGGCAACTTCCCCTTGCGGGAAGACGTCCTTGAGCACGTCCTGCGCCAGATCGGCGGTCATCGGCCGGCCCGTCAGCGAGGCGAATGCGACCACGCGCGTGAGCGCGCCTTCGAGCTCACGGATGTTGGTCGAGATACGGCCGGCGATGAAGGTGAGTAGCTGCGGGTCGGCGATGTGAATCCCGTCGGTCTTCACCTTCTTGCGCAGGATCGCGATGCGGGTCTCGAGGTCGGGCGGCTGGATGTCGGTGATCAGCCCCCACTCGAACCGTGACCGCAGTCGCGCTTCGAGGGTTGCGATCTCCTTCGGCGGCCGGTCGGAGGAGAGCACGATCTGGCTGCCGGCCTCGTAGAGCGTGTTGAAGGTGTGGAAGAACTCCTCCTGGAAGCGCTCCTTGCCCTCGAAGAACTGAACGTCGTCGATCAGCAGCAGGTCGTAGTTGCGGTAGCGCTGCTTGAAGCCCTCGATGCGCTTGTCGCGCAGTGAGTTGATGAAGTCGTTGACGAACGACTCGCTGGTCACGTAGCGGACGGACATGTTGCCCGGGTGCTCCATCACGTATTGCGCGATGGCCTGCAGCAGGTGGGTCTTGCCGAGGCCGGTGCTGCCGTAGATGAAGAGCGGGTTGTAGGCCTGCGCCGGCGCCTCCGCGACGGCGAGCGCGGCCGCGTGCGCGAAGCGGTTCGACGATCCGATCACGAACAGGTCGAACGTGTACTTCGTATTCAGCCCGGACTCGCCGATCCGCTGGGCGGCCGGGGCGCTTGCCGTGTCCGGAGCGGCGCCGATCTCGGCGACGGTCAGCTGCACGCGCCGCTGGTGGCCGGTCGCGTCTCGGAGCGCGGCGCGGATCAACTCGAGGAAATGGCTCTCGATCCACTCGCGCGTGAAGTCGTTCGGCACGGCCAGGACGAAGGTGTCGTCCGTCACTTCCATGCCTTCCACCTCGCCGAACCACGTCCGGTAGGTGGAGTCGTTGAGGGCCCCCTTGAGCCGGCCTGCGACCTCGGTCCAGAGACTCTCTGCAGTCAGCTCAATCGGTTGCTCCACCCGCCCGGCCCCGGCTCCTTCATCGACGACAGCGAGCGTCGAGCATAGCAACGTGCAACGCGCCGTACAATGGCCGCTCCTGGGGACTTGCGCCCGGCCAGAAAGTGGAGATTTGCAGGGCTTTCCACCACTTCCACACCGCTCTCCACAGGTGTGGACAGAGGGTCTCGAAAGGGGTACCGGGCGGGCTGAAACACACTCTGCGCACGGCCTTTCCCTGCGCCGGTTCTCCACAGCGGGCCTGTTGAGAACTCTTGCGAAAAACCTTGTCTATACTTGGCTGTCCGCGGCCCCACCGGCCGCCTTCTTCTTGCTGCGGAGACCCTCGTGAAGCGGACCTACCAGCCCAACGTTCGTCGGCGGAAACGCAAGCACGGCTTCCGCGCCCGAATGTCGACCCGCGCGGGGCGCCTGATTCTCAAGCGGCGTCGAGCCAAGGGCCGGAAACGGCTCTCCGCCTGACGCGGGCCGGGCCCGGGATCGCGGGATCGTGCAGCGCCGCCACCGCCTCTCACGCTCGCGGGACTTCGACGCGGTCTACCGGCACGGCCGCTCGGTTTCGACGCGCTTTCTCATTCTGTACTGGTTCCCGCGCGACGACGACGGCGAGCCGCGGCTGGGGATCGCGGTGCCGAAGGGTTCGGGCAGCGCCGTCGACCGCACCCGCGTCAAGCGGCGGTTGCGCGAGTCCTGGCGCGCCCGGCTGGCGCAGGTGCCGCCGGGCCGGGACTACGTGCTGATCGCGCGGCCGGCCCTGGGCGAGACGCTCGAGCGCCGCGATGCCGACTGGCTCGGCGATCGCGTCGACGAGGTGCTGGGGAAGGCGGCCGCGTGAAGTACGCGAGCCTCCTCCTGCGCGCCTTCTTCCCCTCGCCGGGCGTCGCCGGCGCGCCCACGTGCAAGTACCACCCGTCGTGCTCCGCCTACTCGACGCTCGCGTACAGGGAGTTCGGGCTCGTCCGCGGGACGCTGAAGACCCTCTGGCGGCTTGTGCGCTGCAACCCCTGGAGCGGTGGCGGCGTGGACTACCCGGGACGCCTGCGCCCGTGATCGTCGCCAGCCCCATCTCTCCGATCGAGAACGTCCTGCGCTGGCTGCTCGTGCATCTGCACGACTCGGTCGGGCTCTCCTGGGGCTGGTCGATCATCGGCCTGACGATCATCGTTCGCGTCCTGCTCGTGCCCCTGATGGTCCGGCAGATCCACTCCATGCAGGCGATGCAGGCGCACATGCCGGAGATGAAGGCGATCCAGACGAAGTACAAGGGCGACCGGCAGCGCCTGAACGAGGAGCTGATGAAGTTCTACAAGGAGAACAGCATCAACCCGGCGGCCTCGTGCCTGCCGATGGTCTTCCAGCTCCCGATCTTCTTCGCTCTCTACTTCGTCCTCAAGAACTTCTCGAAGCACATCCAGGCGCCGGCCTCGGAGCTCGGCTGGCTGCACATCGTCCCGAAGATCACCGACAAGATCACCGCGCACTGGTCCGGTTACCTGCTGCTTGTTGTCTACGTCGTCAGCCAGGTCGCGTCGGGCTACTTCGCCTCGGTTTCCGCCCAGCGCAGCCAGCGGATCCTGCTGATGGTGCTGCCGGTCTTCTTCGTCCCGGTGATCACGCGGTTCCCCGTCGGCCTGCTCATGTACTGGATGACCACGAACCTCTGGACGGTCGGGCAGGGGATCATCACGCGGCGGATGGCTCCGAAGCCCGCGCCCCCTCCGAAGCGGTCCTCCCGCACGGCGCCGAAGGAGGCGCCCGCAGCGGCGCTCGCGGAGGAGCAGCCCAAGGTGGCGGTACCCGCCGCGCGACCCGCCGGACCTCCCCGGCGAGTCAAGCGGAAGAAGAAGAAAGGCGGCCGGTGAGCGAGGAGCCAATGCAGGTCGAGGCAACCGGCGAGACGGTCGGCGAGGCGAAGTGGCACGCGCTGCGTGAGCTCGAGCAGCTCGTGCCGGGCCTCGACAAGGCCGCCGTGCGCTTCGAGGTGCTGTCGGAGGGCGAGCGCGGGCTGCTCGGCGTGGGCTATGCGCCGGCGCGGGTGGTGGCAACCGCCACCGGCCCGGCGGCCGCGCAGCCGCCTGCGCCGGCCGGTGCGGCAGCCGAGAGCGAGTTGGCGGTCGACCTGCGGGAGGTGCTCGACCACATCACCGCCGGCATCGGTGCTCGCTGCCGGATCGAGCTCACCGAGGACGACGAGGTCGTGACTGCGTCCCTGACCGGCGGCGACCTCGGCCTCCTGATCGGCCGGCACGGGCAGACGATCGACGCGATCCAGTACCTGGTCAACGCGGTTGCCTACCGTGCCTACGGCGACGATCGCAAGGACGTTGTCGTCGACGCCGCCGGCTATCGCGAGCGCCGCCGGGAGACGCTCGAGTCGCTCGCGCTGCGGAGCGCTGAACAGGCGAAGGCATCCGGCGCGCCGGTCGAGCTCGAGCCGATGACGTCGATCGAGCGGCGAATCGTCCACGTGCGCCTGCAGGACGAACCCGGTGTGGGCACGCATAGCGAGGGCGACGAGCCACATCGTTACGTCGTCGTCGAAGCCGACTGAGCGGTATCTCTTCAGACGGGCGGCTCGAGTGCTGGCTCGAGCGGCTGCTGGAAACCCCCGGGCTGACCTCGGTGCGCGACCCGGCGGAAGCGCGGCGCGTCCATCTCGAGGAAAGCCTCGCGGCGGCGACCTACGTCGATCGCTTTCCCGGCTCCATCGTCGACGTCGGCTCGGGCGGGGGCGCGCCGGGAATTCCCATTGCTGCTGCCTTCCCCGAACGGGAGGTCTTCCTGCTGGAGGCGAACGCGCGCAAGTGCGAGTTCCTCGAGTCGGCCGCCGGTGACTTCCCGAACGTACGCGTGGTACGAGGCCGGGCCGAGGAGCAGGAGACCGAGAGGTACGGCGTCGCGCTCGCGAAGGCGTTGGCGCCGCCCGTGGTCGCTGTCGAGTGGTGCCTGCCGCTTGTGGCCACGGGAGGAGCCGCGATCCTCTTCGTGGGGCCGACGGCGGACCCGGACGCGGTTGCCCGGGCCGCGGCGCAGCTCGGCGGCGGTGAGCCGGAACAGCATCCGGGTCTCTTCGTCGTGCCGAAGCTCGAGCCGACTCCACCCGGCTTCCCCCGCCGGCCGGGAATCGCGCGCAAGCGGCCCCTCGACTGAGCACGGGGAAGGGTAGGGCCGTCCGCCCGCGAAGAAAGAATGTTCGAGTGCCCGGAAAGGTCTACGCGGTAGCGAACCAGAAGGGCGGGGTCGGCAAGACGACGACGGCGGTCAACCTCGCAGCCTGCCTCGCCGAGGCCGGTGAGAAGGCGCTCGTCATCGACCTCGACCCGCAGGCGAACGCCACCTCGGGGCTCGGCGAGCAGGCCAACGGCACCTCGAGCTACGACCTGCTGGACGGCGTCCCCCTCGCGGAGCTGGCGAAGCCGACGCGCTTCGAGAATCTCTGGCTCGTGCCCTCGAGGCCGGAGCTCGCCGGTGCCGCCGTCGAGCTCGCCCGCCGCGAGGACGGCGAGCGCTTCCTGGCCGATTCGCTCGCGGGGGCGGGCGAGGGCTACTCCTTCGTCTTTCTCGACTGTCCGCCTTCGCTCGGCCCGCTGACCGTGAATGCGCTCGCCGCCGCCGACCGGGTGCTCGTGCCGGTGCAGGCCGAGTACTACGCCCTCGAGGGCCTCTCGCAGCTGCTCCGGTCGGTGGACATCATCAAGGCACGGCTGAATCCGCATCTGGGGATCGCGGGCGTGCTCCTGACCATGGTCGACGCTCGCACCCGGCTCTCCGCCGACGTCGATACCGAGCTCCGCCGGCACCTCGGTGAGCTCGTCTTCAAGACCTCCGTGCCGCGCTCGGTGCGTCTCGCCGAGGCGCCGAGCCACGGGTTGCCCGCGATCGCCTACGACCGCCGGTCCGCCGGCGCCGAGGCCTACTGGAAGGTGGCGATGGAGCTTGTCGAGCGTTCCTGAGCCGGGGCGGGAAACGCCGCCGGCCAAGCCAGGCCGCCGTGGCCTCGGCCGCGGGCTGGAAGTCCTGATGGGCGGCGCGCCCACGACGGAGCTCGCGGAGCTCCAGGTCGAGGTGATCCACCCCAACCCGCGCCAGCCCCGGAAACGCCATGACGCAGAGGCCGCCCACGGGCTCGCCGATTCGGTGCGGGCGCAGGGAGTGATCCAGCCGGTGATCGTCCGGCGTCGCGCAGCGGGGGGCTGGGAGCTGATCGCAGGCGAGCGCCGCTGGCGAGCTGCGCGAGAGGCCGGTCTGCCCACCGTCCCGGCGATTGTCCGCGAGGCCGACGATCGCGACTCGCTCCTCCTCGCCCTCGTCGAGAACGTCGCGCGCGAGCAGCTGTCCCCGGTCGAGGAGGCGCGGGCCTGCGCTCTCCTGATCGACGACTTCGATCTCTCGCTCGGCGAGGTCTCCGAGCGTGTCGGCCGCTCGAAGCCCTCCGTCTCCAACCGCATGCGCCTGCTGGACCTGTCCGACGACGTGCTCGCGCTGGTCGAGCGCGGCGAGTTGAGCGAGGGTCATGCCCGCGCGGTGCTGGCGGTGCCCGACCAGGAGGGCCGCCGCCGGCTTGCCCGGGAGATCGTCAAGACCGGAATGTCGGTTCGGGCGGCCGAGCAGAAGGCGCGCTGGGCCGGTGCGAAGCAGAAGCCACGCACGAAAGGCACCCCGGTCGATCCGGTCCTGGCAGGCCGCGTGCGTGCGGCCGCCGAGCGGCTGACGGGGCTCCCCGTGCGGCTCACGCGCGGCCGCCTCGAGGTACTGTTCGCGGACGAGTACGAGCTCGCGGAGCTGGCCGAGGCCCTCGAGCGCTCCGCTCCCCGGCCGTAACACGCGCGGCCGGAGAGCCGTTATGCGCCCGTGGGTCCGTGGCTCGTGGACATCGAGTCGTTCGAGGAGGTCTCGCAGGACGAGATCTCGCGCCGACTGGTGCTTCGGCTCGCGCAGATGTCGCGCGAGGGTCGGCTGGCGCCGTTCGTGATCGATGTCGCTCACGACCCGGACTTCGACGAGGAGACCCGGCTCGCGATCGCCGAGCTCGCCGAGGACGAGACGTTCCTGCTCGCTGTCGAGGAGTACCTGGGCCGGACGCAGTCTCGGTGATGTGGTCGGCTAACCACGCAAGCCTGCGCTTGCGGGTCGCGCCCGCCGTGTCGGTCGCGGCGGCGGATGTCTGGGCCGTCGCTACAATCCGCCGTCGCGCGGGCGATTAGCTCAGTTGGTTAGAGCGCCGCTCTGATAAGGCGGAGGTCCGTGGTTCGAATCCACGATCGCCCACCAAAGCTCGACACCGGGTTCTCTACCAGGTGACGCTGAGGGGCCTGGCCGGGCCCCTCAGCCGTCTCTGAGAGGATCCCGGGGTGGACGCGGCCGAGCTCGAGCTCCGCAACCTGACCTACGGCCTCTTCGTCGAACTCGGGCGCGCGCCCGTCGCAGCCGAGATCGCCGCCGAAGCGGGAATGAGCGTGGAGGACGTCGAGGCCGGCTGGCGTCGGCTCCACGAGGCTCACGCCCTCGTCCTCGACGCGGACACCGGCGGGCTCCGGATGGCCAACCCCTTCTCGGCCGTCCCCACCGCCTACCGAGTTCGGGCCCGCGATCGGTGGTGGTACGCGAACTGCGCCTGGGACGCGTTCGGCGTCTGCGCCGCCCTCCACACCGACGGCCGCTTCGAGACGGCGTGCCCCGAGTGCGGCGAGCCGATCGCGATCGAGGTCGCGGGCGAACGGCCCGACGACGAGTCGCTGGTCTTCCATTGCCTCGTCCCCGCTTCGCGCTGGTGGGACGACATCGTCTTCACCTGAAGCGGAATGAACCTCTTCCGGTCGGAGGAGCACGTGACTCGATGGCTCGCCGGCCGCGAGCCTGGAGCGACGATCCCGGTCGCGAAGCTGAGCGAGCTGGCGCACGCGTGGTGGAGCGATCGCCTCTCGCCGGACTGGCAGCCCCGCACGCGCGACGAGAGCCAGGCGATCCTCGACCGCCTCGGGCTGACCGGCGACTTCTGGCACCTGCCCTGATCTGGGATCAGACGGCGGGGAAGCTGGCGGTGGTCAGCACCTGCTCGCTCGCGAGGATCGTCATCGCCTCGTAACCCCGCAGTTGCGCGGTCCAGGCCGGCCCCGCGGTGCCCATCGCGAACGCGGCCGTCGCATGTGCGTCGGCGATCGCGAGATTCGGCCCGGTGATCGTCACCGAGAGCACGTCCCGCGGTGGCCGGCCGGTGTGCGGGTCGAGGACGTGGTCGCCGCGCGCATAGGCGCCCGAGGTCGCGATCGCGAGGTCGTTGCCTTCGACCACCGCGGCGATCTCGTCGCGCTCGAGCGGATGCTGGATCCCGACCAGCCACGACGGATCGGGGACGGCGCCGCCGCGGAGCCTGATGTCGCCGCCGGCGCTGATGGCGAAATTGCGCAGGCCGGCCTCTTCGAGTAGCTCCGCCGCGCGGTCGACCGACCAGCCCTTGACCAGCCCGGACGGGTCGAGTGAGCCGCCGGCCCGCGCGTCGAAGTAGCCGTCCGTCTCGACGCGCAGCTCGTCGCAGCGGGCGAGCACCTCGCGGACGTCCTCGCAGGACTCCTCCAACGTGAGCTCGCGACGACCCAGCCTGCTGATCTCGCTCCCGTGCTTGTAGGTGCTGAACCGCTCGTCGACGAGCCGCAGCCAGTCGAACATCGGCTCGAGCGCGTCGCCGCCCACGCCCTCGTCCCGGACGTCGACGACGATCGGCATGCCCATCACGTGCTCGACCCTGCGGATCCCCGGGAGTGCCGCGACAGCAGTGCTCACGCGGCCAGCGCCTTCGAGATCGCCGACTGCAGCGACTGGACGAACGCCCCGCTGACGTCGGACGCACCGGAGACCAGCTGGATGTTCGCGCTCTGCGCCTGGAGCGCCTCGCTGCGCAGGATCGGGACCGCCTGCTGGTTGATCACGATCGACCTCGACGTGTGGTTCGGGGAGGTGGCCGTGAGGTTCGTCATCCGCCGGGTGACCTTGCGCTTCCCGTTGACTGTGGTCGTGGTCTTGCGGACCGTGATCGTCACCTGGACGTACCCCCAGCGGTCTGCCTGGGCGGCCGTGCCCGTGAACTTGCGTGTGACGACCGCGGTGTTCTTGGTCGCCGCTCCCCAGGCGTTGGCGGCCGGTAAGGCGATCGCCGCCGCGCTGAGGACTGCCGTGACTGCTCTGCGCATCTCTGCTCCTTTCTCTAGAGGGCGAATCGTTCGACGTGGACATGGCGGCGAGGGACGTGAGCTCGGCGGACGCTCCGCTCGACCGCCGCGGCCATTCCGGGCGGCCCGCAGACGAACACCTCTCGCCTGCGGATGTCGGGGGCGAGCTCCCGCAGGTGCTCCGGAGAGAGCAGCCGCTCGGCGCCGGCGGCGGTGTGGTCGCCGACGACATAGTGCAGCGTCGCTCCGCGCGCACGCGTGAGCTCCTCGAGCTCGTTCGCGAAGACGATCTCGTCCTCCGAGACGACCCGGTAGACGACGATCGCGTCGCCGCGGATCTCCTCGAGCAGCGCCCGGATGGGCGTGATTCCGATCCCGCCGGCGATCAGCAGCACCTTGTCGCGGCGCTGGGCCGCGGCCGTGAAGACGCCGAACGGCCCTTCGGCGACGACTCTTGTTCCCGGCCTGATCGAGCCCATGCGCGCGGTGTGGTCGCCGAGCGCCTTGACGGTGAGTCGCAGCGAGCGACCGTCGGGTGCCTCGGAGAGCGAAAAAGGATGCGCCGTCCACCAGCGGTCGCGGGCGAGGAAGCGCCAGAGAAAGAACTGCCCCGCCTGCGCGCGGAGGCGCCCGAGCCGACGGCCGGTGATCCGGAGTGAGACGACCCCAGGCGCCTCGGTCACGACCTCCACTACCCGGAGCCGGTAGCGGAAGGAGTTCAGGACCGGGGCGCCGATCCGAAACACGACGATCAGCGCAAGGGTGGCGACGTAGAGCGCGCGCCAGTAGTCGGCCGCCACGGTGTCGAGCACGAGCTCGTTGCCTGTCGGGATCTGGTGGAACCACGCGAGCGCGATCCCGGCGTAGGCGGCCAGGTGCACGGCGTACCAGGCCTCGTAGCGAAGGCGCCGCCGGACGATCACCACGGACGAGACGACCACGGCGATCAGCAGCCCCGTGCCGACCCAGGCGGTGATCATGCCCGGGTAGCTGGTGGTCATCTTCTTCAGCTCGCCCGGCAGTGAGATCCGGTCGAGCGCTGCGTAGCCGATCACGATCGCGACCACGTGGGCGACGACGAGATACAGGCAGGCATGACCGTTCCGCCGGTGCCAGACGCTGAGACGGTCGAAGCCGATCAGCCGCTCGATCCAGGGGATCCGCGCGAGCAGCACGACCTGGATCAGGGCCGAGTAGGCGGCCAGCAGGCCGGTGATCCGGCCCACGCTCGTGAAGCCGTCGCCGACCGAGTGGACGTCCGAGATTCCGCCACCGTTGAGCCAAAGCCAGACGAGCGCGGCGGCGTTGCCGGCGAGGACGAGCCAGGCAATCGTGCCGACAGCGGCCCGTCCGGCACGAACGGGTGAGGCAACGGAGCGCGAGGCCAGGCCGGCCAGCCGCGGGGATGCGTGCAACTCGGTCACGGGCTACACGGTGCGCACGCAGGCTGAGAGTGGCCTGAAAGCTGTGAGTAGGTCCTGTTAAGCCTTCGTTTCCGGCGGGAGGGGCTTGGCTAAGATCCAGCCGAGAGGCCCGGTCCGATGCAGGAGATGCACATCTACGGCGTCAGCTTCGACATCGTCGGCAAACAGCCGATCGTCCTGTTGAAGACGGCGGACGGGAACAAGTTCCTGCCGATCTGGATCGGACACTCGGAAGCGGCCGCGATCCTGATGAAGCTCCAGGGAGCGAGCACGCCCAGGCCGATGACCCACGACCTGGTCACCGACATGCTCTCCCAGCTCGAAGCGCGCGTGATCCGGATCACGGTCACCGAGCTACGAGACAGCACCTTCTACGCCAGCATCACCATCCAGCAGGACGGCTCGGAGCTCGAGGTCGACTCGCGCCCCTCCGACGCGATTGCGCTGGCGGTGCGCGCCGAGGCACCGATCTTCGCCGACGACCGGGTGATCGAGGAGTCGGCGATCGAGTTTGCCGAGGGCGAGGAAGTGAACGAGGAGGAGATCGTCGACGAGTTCCGCAAGTTCCTCGACCAGGTCACCCCCGACGAGTTCGCGGTCGAGGAGGGCGAGGAGACCGAGGAGACCGAGGAGAGCGAGGAGATCTAGGAGGGCCCGCCGGAGACCTCTCGCTTGGAGAGGTCGAGGATCATCCGGAAGAGCTCCTGCAGCCCCTCTGCCGAGAGTGGTCCGCGGTTCGCCCGGCTCAGGTACTGGAGCATCCACTCCTCCCGCTCCGGGTCGAGGAACCCGAGCCCGCGCGACTCCTTGTAGGCCTTCACCTGCGCGACGAGATTGAGCCGCCTGTTGACCGCGTCCATGATCGCGCGGTCGTTGTCCGAGATCTGCTCCCGGAACTGGCGGATGACGGGGTCTTCGCCTTGAGGAGTGCTCATGGTCTGCCCTGCCACTGTACGTACACGCGCTTGGACGTCGCCGGGATCGTGATCAGCCGGTAGGGCGAGGTCAGCCGGGCGGCGGCGTGCTGCTCGAGCGACGGGGTCGTCTCTCTGGCCAGGACGCGCACAGTGGAGCGGAGCCCGGTTACCCGCAGGATCTCGACGCCGTAGCCGGTGCTCGAGCGGGGCCCGGCGGCGACCAGGATCAGCCTGTCGCGGACGAAGTCGAACCTCGGCACCGCGGGCGTTCGTCGCGGGAACGCCAACGCGAGGTAGCCCGTCAGCTGCCGCTGCTTCCAGAACGAGCGGGTGACCGGCTTCGGCCAGAGCACGGGGCCCAGTCGCGGGGTCACGTCCTGCCAGGCGATCCGGCCCGAGCTTTCGGCCTGGACGACCTGCGTCCAGACGACGCCGCCGGCGATCGCCAGTGCGACTGCGGTGACGGCGGCGCGGCGGATCCTACGAGTAGACGTAGACGTTCTCGCCGTACGGCTCGGACCCGAACAGCCGGTAGATGACGAAGTTCGGCACGCGTATGCAGCCGTGCGAGGCCGGGTACGGCGGCACCGATGGGTTCCCGTGGATCGCGTAGCCGGCGACGAAGTACATCGGGTTGAGCAGCACGCCGAGGGGGCTCGGGTCGTAGCCGACCACCTTGCGGTAGATCGCGAACCGCCCCTCGGGCGTGTGATACCCCGCGAGCCCCGCCGTCGAGACCGGCGAGATCAGCGCAATCTTCCCGCCGCGGACGATGTAGAGCACCTGGTGCGTCTTGTCGATCTCGATGTGGTTCGCCGGCTCGCGGTACCGCGGCTGCGGGATGCGCGGGTTCTCGAGGCGTGTCCAGAATGCGGCGTCCACCGCGCCCGTGCGCTCGAGCCCCTGCACCTTCTGGAAGGCGTAGACGCTCTGCACGAAGTCGTCGCCGAAGGTCGGCGACAGCGACGGGATCACGTAGTGGAGTGCGGACAGTCTGCGGGCGAGCTCCGTGACGGCCGGGCTCGTCGTCCCGACGGCGAGGGTCGGCGGACGGAGCGTCGCGCGAAGCTCGCGGACCGGCCCGTCGTAGCCGGGCTTCGGCACGGTTGTCACCCGCACGCGGAGCGTGCCGATCTCCCTCGTTCCGAGCGAGACCTGGGCCCGACCCCGGTAGCGCCGATCGAAGCCGACCTGCCCGCCGCGGATCACCTGCACGCGCACAACGCCCGCCGAGGGGGGCCGGAGGCTGGCGACCAGCTGCAGCGGCGCTCCGACGACGGAGCTTCCGACGAGCCGGGCGTCGAGCCTCGGGTGGATGCGCACCGTCACCTCGCCGGAGCGTGTGCTCAGCCACGCCACGTGGAAGGGGCCCGGGTTGGCGAGTCGTACCGGGATCCGGAAGGTGCCGTCCGGCCGCACCCGACCGGTGGTGATCAGGGTCGTGCCCCGCAGCAGGCGAACGCGCGCATCCGGCACGGTCGGTGAGAGCCGGCCGGCGAACTCGATCCGGTGCAGGTACGTCGTGGCCCTCGGTGCCTTCAGCGTCAGTGTGGCGTCGAGCCTCGGGCCGGGCAGGGCTGCGGCGACCGCGGGCCACGCGGCGAGCGAGACGAGCACGAGCAGCGCGCGGCGCACCGAGGGAAAATATAGACAGCCCTCAGGTCGCCACCGAGACGATCAGCGCGAAGGCGTTGAACATGCCGTGAACGATCATTCCCGGGTAGACGCTGTTGCTCTGGGCGCGCATCAAGGCCAGCCCGGCGCCGAAGACGATCAGGATCGGCAGCCCCTCGACGAGACCGTGCGCGAGCCCGAACGCGACTCCGATCCAGAGGACCGCCGTGACCCGGCCGAGCGGCTCGAGCAATGAGTAGCCGAGCCCACGAAAGGTCAGCTCCTCGACCGCCGGCGCGACCGCGACGAAGACGACGAAGTTGACGGCGAACTGGGCTGCGCGGTGTGAGTCCCAGTGATCGGGGGTCAGGCCTTGCTCGCGCCCGGGGTCGCTGTACGTGGCGACGACCGCGCTCGTCCCGTAGACCGCGACGAATACCAGCACCGCGGCCGACGCGACGCGGAGGAGAGACCGTGGGCGGCGGAGGGCGAGCAGGCTCCAGTCCGGCCGCGTGATTGCGAGCACGATCGCGAGGATGATCCCGTACTGGATGACGCCCGCCGCCGCGGTCGACCACTGGTAGGCGGCGTCCTTCGGCGGCTTGCCGCCCGACGCGCGGCCGGCATAGCCGAGCGCCGCGAGCACCCCGACCATCACGACCCAGGCCTTCAGCCGGCCTCGGTCGAGCGCCCTCACGCCCAGCCCTCGAACGCCGTAGCCAGCGGCGCGTGTGCGAAGCGCATGCCCGCGGCCTGTGCGCCCTCCTCGTCCTCGGGCTCGTCGCCGATGTGCAGCGCCCGGCCTGGCTGAACGCCGAGTCGCTCGAGCGCGAGCCGGAATACCGCCGGGTCGGGTTTCGCTGCGCCCGCCTCCGCGGAGGTGACGATCGCCGAGAAGAACGAGGCGACGCCGATCCGCCCGAGGTGCTCGGCGAGCCCGACGTCCCAGTTCGAGACGACCGCGAGCTCGAGGCCGCGCGCGCGGAGCCCACTGAGGGCCTCGACTGCTCCGGGCAGCGGTTCGAACGCGATTGCACTCATGAACGAGCTCACGAACGAGCCGGGCTCGACCTCGGCGCCGGCGGACTCGAGGAACACGCGTGTGCACTCGAGCCGGAGGGCGGCGAGGGACTCGGCGTCGCGGCCGGCCAACGCTTCCGGGCGGTAGTAGGCGACTTCGGCGGCGAACGCGTCCCGGACGACACCGGCATCGCGCTCGATCCCCAGCTCGCGGAGAGCCCGGTCGAGCGCGGGTACCGGGTCGATGAGGCTGACGAGCGTGCCGAAGCCGTCGACGGTGACGGCGTCGAGCTCAGCGAAACGCATTCGGATGGAGCAGGTGGGCGACCTCGGCCAGGCCCTCGCCGATTCGTGGGCCGGGCTGGAGGAGGTCGGCGTTCACAACCGCGAAGTGGCCCAGGCGAATCGCGCGCAGCTTGCGCGTCCGCGGGTTCTTGCGCAGGTCCATGAGCGTCAATTCTGTGTCGGAGGTGGCCAGGTAGACGTCCGGGTCGAGCCGGAGCAGCTCGCTGATTTCCACCGGACCCGCCTCGGCGGCCGCTGCGCCGACGTTCGTGCCGCCGGCCTCGCGGAGCACGTCGCCGATCAGCGACTGGTCGGAGACGGTCGTGAAGAAGCCGGTGTCCACGAACACCGTGACGCGGGGTACCCGGGCGATCCGGGTGTCGACCGCATGGCGTTGCGACTCGATTCTCCGGACGAGCGCGCGTGCGGCGATCGGGGCTCCCGCCAGCAGGCCGAGCTGGGTGATCGCGTGCTCGACCTGGTGGATCGAGTCGCCGGGGGCGGTGTAGACCTGGGCGCGGGTGACCGACGCGGCTCGGGAGAGATCGCGCAGCTCGGCGTCTCCTGACGCCACGATCAGATCCGGGTGCGAGCGGCGCAGGGCGGCGAAGTCGATCCGGCCTGCCGGGGCGCGCATGACGATCCGGCCGCCTACGCCCAGCTCCTCCAGGATCGCCTCGGCCGGCCGGTCGAGCACGGCGATGCGCCTGGCGGGCTCGGTGACGACGACGGTGCGGTCGTTGGACGACTGCACGGTGACCGGGTAGAGGGGCGCGCTTGACCCGGTCGGCTCGGAGCGCTCGCCGCAGGCCGTCGCTCCCAGGAGCAACAGCAGGGACAGCGCGACGGCTATGCGACCCATTGCCACAGCGCCCATTGTGTAACGGCGACTCCGAGCATGATCGAGCTGACCGCCAGGATCGCCGTGTGTACCCGGGGCCTGCCGCCGAGGACAGCCAGCGCCAGGAAGCACGGGAAGAGCACGAGCCCGAAGCGCGGCAGCGAGAGGAGGGGCCAGCGCTCGCTCGGGACGCTAAGCGGGATCGCCAGGCTGAACGCGCAGAAGAGCCCGTACGGGGCGCCGAAGCGGCGCCAGGCGATCACGGTCAACACCACGAGCACCACGAGGAAGCCGAGCGCCTCCAGGTTGACCGCGGCGACGCGCAGCGGGTCAGCGTCTCGAACCGGTGCCCAGTAGTAGTGCGTGTGCGAGCCGGAAGCGAGCTGCTGCACCCCCGCCCAGCCCGCGCGGAGGCCGTCCCAGACGCCGCCGAGCGGCCCGGCATGTGAGAGGTGGCGGTTCCAGAAGCCCTGCGAGCGGGCGAACGCGAACGCGTCTCCCTGGGCGAGCCCGAGGTAGAGGGGATACGTGGCGAAGACGAGCGGCGCGACACAGAGGCTTGCGAGCGCACGCCTTCGCTCCGGCTGCCGCCACGCGAGCAGCGCGAGCGCAGGCAGGAGGGCCACGCCCGAGATCCGCGTCAGCACCGCGAGCCCGGTGATCGTCCCGGCTCCGAGCCAGCGCCCTCGCTCCGCGAGCAGGAACGCGCCCAGGACGAGCGCGAGGAAGAGCGACTCGCTGTAGACGGCCTGGAGGAAGAGGCTCATCGGGAAGACCGCCAGGTAGAGCACCGCACGGCGTGCGCCGTCGGCGCCGAGCCGCTCCTCCGCCAGCCGGTGCAGGAGGACGAATGAGACGAGCGTCGCCGTGAGCGAGACGAGAATTCCTGCGAGGACGTAATGGCCCCCGAGCGCGCGGCCGACCCCTGCCAACGTCAACGGGTAGAGGGGGTAGAACGCCGAGGCGACGCCCGAGACGGCGCCGTACCCGTGTTCGGCGATGCGGAGGAACCAGACGCTGTCCCAGCGCGCCCAGATGTCCGTCACCCAGCCGAGGTCGCGGGTCAGGAGCGGGTCGTCCCAGCGGTCCGCCCGCGGATGGCGGTTCGGCTCGAAGACGAGCCAGGCGAAGAGCGCGGCCGCCCAGATCGCCGTCCGGCTCCAGACGAAGATGCCAAAGGCCGGCCCCCTCGCCGAGGGGATCCGCAGCTCCGCGAAGCGTGCCCAGGGACGCTGTGGGCGTCCCGGTTTCCCGGCCGGGCGCAGCCGGCGTTGCCGGGGGCGCTTCCAGCCAAGGGGCTCTCGAATCCGCTGACCCTTGCTAGGAGCGCCCACGCGGCCCGATGATACTTCGCTGATGGCGCGCACCTTCACCCCTGAGGAGGCCAACGCTGCGCTCGCTGACGTGCGCCCGCTCGTCGAGCAGATGGTCGAGGCGAAGGGCTCGCTCGACGATGCGCAGGAACAGAGCGACGGCGCTGCCCGCAGCATCTCCGGGAACGGCGGCGGCATCCCGCCTGCCGAGCTCGCCGCGCTCCACGAGCAGCTCGAGCAACGGACGACCGAGCTCGCCGCGATCGTCGACGAGCTCCATGAGCTCGGAGTCCAGGTCAAGGACCTCGATTCCGGCCTGGTCGACTTTCCGTCGTTCCGCGGCGGCGAGCGGGTGCTTCTCTGCTGGCGGCTCGGCGAGGACGAGGTTGCTTTCTGGCACGGCCTGGAAGACGGCTTCGCGGGCCGCAAGCCGCTCTAAGGAGTACGCGGCTCGAACGTCGAATATGTGAGGTTCAGATGCCCTTCTGGGAACGCCTGGCGATCCTCGGCGGCGTGCTGCTCGGCAGCCTCGTGCTGGCGAAGCTCGTCGACGCGCGCATGCGCAGGCGGCAGCTCGCCGCAGGAGCCGAGACGCGCTACCGCGTGCTCCGCCGGACGGTCGTCAGCGCGATCGTCTTCGTCTCGCTGATGTCCGGGCTGCTCGTGATCCCCCAGGTGCGTGCGATCGCGGGCGCGTTGCTCGCCTCGGGTGCTGTGATCGGGCTTGTCGTCGGCTTCGCCTCGCAGAAGACGCTGGGGAACTTCGCAGCCGGTCTGCTGATCGCGTTCACCCAGCCGCTCCGGCTCGGCGACCGGATCGTCGTCGACGGCGTCGAGGGTGTCGTGGAGGAGATCCGGCTCACGCACACGTTCGTTCGTGCCGACGACGACACCAGGCTCGTGATCCCCAACGAGAAACTTGCCTCGGATACCATCCGCAACTTCACGATCGTTGACAGGGCCCAGCGCGCGGAGGTCACGGTGCAAGTCCCATTGAGCTCTGACCTGGAGGTCGTCCTCGATCTCCTCCGCGGTGAGGTCGCCCCCGAGCGCGAGCCGGCCGTGTTCGTCAGCGGGCTGAACGGCGGCGCAACGGTCACCGTGCGGGCGCTCGCGACCGACCCAAACGACGCAGAGCGGCTCGAGCAGGAGCTTCGGCTGCGCGTGCACCGGCGGCTGCGGGCCGCCGGGGTCTTTGCCTGATGGCGCGCCGGCCGGACCCTCTCGAGTTGCCGAGCGGCGCGCGGCGGAGACGGTCGAGGCTCCGCGGCCGCCGGCACGGCCGCCGGAACACGGTTGCGGTCGTGCTGGTCGTCCTCTTCGGGATCCCGGGCGTGCTCGTCCTCACCGGTCTTGGCGCGACCGCGGCGTTCAAGTCGAGCTGCTCGCTCTCGTCGCTCCAGCCGGTGACGATCGGTCAGAACTCATTCGTCTACGCCGCCGACGGAACGCTCCTCGGCTCGATTCCTGCCGAGCGCAACCGGCAGCCGGTGCCGCTCGCCCAGATCAGCCCGTGGATGTCGAAGGCCACGATCGCCGTCGAGGACCGCCGCTTCTACCAGCACGGCGGCGTCGACTACGAGGGGATCATCCGAGCCGCGTGGCGCGACCTGAGCAAGGGTCGCGTGGTCGAGGGCGGCTCGACGATCACGCAGCAGCTGATTCGCAACCTCTACATCTCCCGCGAGCGGACGATTCAGCGGAAGATCAAGGAGGCCTGCCTCGCCATCAAGCTCAGCCGGAACTGGTCGAAGGACCGGATCCTGGCCGCCTGGATGAACCAGGTCTACTTCGGGAACCACGCCTACGGGGTCGAGGCGGCTGCAAAGACGTACTTCTCGAAGCACGCGAAGCGCCTGACGCTGATGGAGTCGGCATTGCTCGCGGGCCTGCCGCAGGCGCCATCGCTCTACGACCCGATCCTTCATCCCGACGACGCGCTCGAGCGCCGGGCCTCCGTGTTGAAGGCGCTGTACCAGAACGGCGACATCTCGCTCTTCCGCTACGAGGCCGCGCTTCGTGACCGCAGCCTGCACCTGAACCCCGGCCGGCTGTACACGCAGATCCGCGAGCCGTACTTCTTCAGCTACGTCCGCGACCAGCTGGTCGCCGAGTACGGCGTGCAGACGGTCCAGTCGGGCGGGCTGAGCGTCTACACGACGATCGATCCTGCCTTCCAGCGCGCGGCGAAGGAGGCGATCACCGAGACACTGAACCTGAAGGGCGACCCGGCGGCTGCCCTGGTCTCGATCAACCCGGCGAACGGTGCAATCAGGGCGATGGCAGCGGTCTACCCCGGTCGGAAGGCGAATCAGTTCAACCTGGTCGCCCAGGCGCGGCGCCAGGCAGGATCGACCTTCAAGGCCTTCGTGCTGACCGAGGCGGTCAACCAGGGGATCAATCCGGCGACGGCGACCTACGTCTCCGCGCCCTTCCGCTACCAGCCCAATCCGGCGAGCCGGGCCTGGGAGGTCTCGACCTACAGCCACAGCTACTCGGGCACGATGACCATTCAGCAGGCGACGCTTCAGTCGGACAACACGGTGTTCGCGCAGCTGACGCTCGACGTCGATCCCGAGAACGTCGCGGCGATGGCGCACAAGCTCGGCGTGCAGAGCCCACTTGACCCGGTGCCCTCGATCGGTCTTGGCTCGAATGCGGTCTCGCCGCTCGACATGGCCTCTGCGTATGCGACGCTCGCCGCGGGCGGGATCTACTCGCAGCCGATGGCGATTGGCAAGGTGATCCTCGCGAACGGCAAGGAGGACGACCAGGCCGGGTGGGGTCAGCCGGTCCGGAAGCGAGTGGTCTCGGACGGTGTCGCCTACACGGTGACGAAGATTCTCGAGCAGAACATCCAGTACGGGACGGGCACGCGCGCGAACTTCGGCCGGCCGGCCGCGGGCAAGACGGGTACGACGGACAACCACGCCGACGCCTGGTTCTGCGGCTACCTGCCGAACCTGGAGGCGACGGTCTGGGTCGGATATCCCCAGGGCGAGATCCCGATGGAGAACGTGCACGGGATCGCGGTCGTGGGCGGCAGCTTCCCTGCGGAGATCTGGCGGTTGTTCATGGAGCGCGCCACGCGCTACTCGCCGGCGCAGGACTTCGTGTTGCCGAGGGACGAGCCGGTCTGGAAGCAGTTCAAGCGCGGCCGGTACGCGATTCAGTGGGCCTACCGCGACACGACCAGCTCGACCGCGACCGATACGACGGCAACGGCGACCCAGGCTACGACCACTACGGCCGAGCCGGTGACGACGCAGGAGACGATCCCGATCGACGTGCCGACGGACACGGTGACGATCGCTCCGCCGCCGACGACAACAACTCCTCCGCCGACAACGATTCCGGTGCCGCCGCCGGCAACGACACCGACACCGCCGCCGGTCGAGCCGCCGCCGACGACGACCACCGGCCTCGTTCCGCCGCAATAGTGCGCGAGCGCGCGTCGCGCGTCGCGCTGCGAGCGACCGTCCTCGTCACGCCGCTTCTGCTCGGGGCGCTCGCCGTGCCGAGCGGTGGCCTTTTCCGCGGCGGGAAGTTCCGCGATCTGCATCTCTACCGCGAATACGGCGACGCGCTCCTGGCTGGGCGGGTTCCGTATCGCGATTTCTTCGTCGAGTACCCGCCCGGCGCGATCCCGCTCTTCGCCGCCCCGTCGCTCGCCCCCCGCGGTGCCTACGACGCGATCTTCAAGGTGCTGATGACCCTGTGCTGTCTGGCCGCGATCTTCTGCGTGACGTTCGTACTGGTGCGCGAGGGCGCGGGCAGCCTTCGCATCGTCGGGACGGCAGTCTTCCTCGCGCTTGCCCCGATCGCCCTCGGCCCGGTCTCGCTGAACACCTACGACGCGTGGCCGGCCGCGTTGAGCGCCGCCGCCGTTGCCGCTCTGGTCACCGGCCGTAGCCGGCTCGCGCTCGCCCTGCTCGGCGTTGCGGCCGCGGCGAAGCTGTACGCGGTGCTGCTGGCGCCGCTGGCGGTGGTCTGGATCTGGCGCACGCGGGGAGCCCGGACTGCGGCGACGGCCTCGGCTGCGTTCGCGGCCGTGCTCGCAGTGCTCGTCTTGCCGTGGCTCGCGCTCTCTCCGGGCGGCGTCTGGGACAGCATCCACTCGCAGATCGGGCGTGCACTGCACACGGAGAGCCTCGGCGCGAGCGTTCTGCTCGCCGCCGACCGGCTCGGGCTGTACGACGCCACGGTCGTGCGTGCTGCGCCGGCGGTGTCGCGCGACCTGGCCGGCGGTCTTCCGGACGCGCTGGCGACGGTGAGCGCCGTACTCGCAGTGGTCGCCGCGCTCGCGCCCGGGCTGGTCGTGCTCCGCCGCCGGGTCGAGCCCGGGCTGCTCTTCGCCGCGAGCGTCGCCGGCTTCCTGGCCTTCACCAAGGTGCTCTCGCCGCAGTATCTCGTGTGGCTGATCCCGCTCGCTCCCTTCGGCGGTGTCGTTGCGGCCGTTCTGCTCGTCGCCGCGCTCGCGCTGGCGCAGAGCTGGTACTTCCACTACCACGACCTCTGGGCGGTCGGTCCTCAGGCCTGGACGCTGCTGGCCCGGAACCTCTTCCTGGTCGCCCTGTTCGCCGTGCTCATGGCCGAGCTCGCCGGAAGACGAGCACCCCGTCTTGCTCGAAGACGAGCCGCCAATCGGGGCTCCGCCGCAGCCTGACGAGCGCCGCCGCCGCCGGCAGGGGCGCGATCCGATCGGCGTAGCTCGAGCGGGTCTCGTCGGCCGCGACCCAGGTGGCGTCCGAGAGCTTCGGCAGGCTCAGCACCCGCCGGCGGCCGGAAAGGTGCGCGCCGAGCACGTTCGTTGCGCTGACGACCACATGCGGCGGCACGAGCGAGACCGCGTGCCGGGCGATCCGGTCGTGCTCTGTCACCCGCCAGTCGTCCTTCTGGAAGTCCTCGCCTCCCGGGACAGCACCCCACAACGGCACGGCGCCGAGCTTGTAGTTGCCGACCAGGGCGACGGCGGCGACTGCTGCGACCACCAGGCCGGTTCGGGTGGGGAAGCGCCGGGTCAGTGCGGCGGTCCCGAGCACGGCTCCCAGCACGAGGGGGGGAATCGCGCCGGCGACGTAATGGAAATGGATCGAGGTCTGGGTCGGCGTGGCAGAGAGCACGTTCAGCGCGAGCTCCGGCAGCGCTGCGACGAGCAGGAGCGGAGCGAACGCGAAGACGAGCGCCAGCGGCAGCGCCAGCTGAAGGAGGTAATGCACGTCGCCGGTCTGGAAGGCCTGCTCGAGCAGCCGCCACGGGTGTGTGACTACCGTCTTCGCGATTCCCCCGGCCGATCCGCCGATGGCGTCGTAGCGCCCGTAGAAGGACGAGTCAGCGCCGTCGTTGTAGTGCGGGATGACGACGGCGATCGCGATCACCGAGACGAGCAGGCCGGCCCCCGCGACGATCCCGCCGGCCCGCCACTTCCGGCGGCGCACGGCATACCAGACTCCGAGGCCCGCGACGACCAGCCCGATCTCCTCCTTGGTGATCATTGCGAGCACCGCGAAGACGCCGAACGGGATGAGGCGATCCTCGTCGAGGTACCAGAACGCGAACAGGAGGAACGGGCAGGCGAGCGCGACGGGGTGGAACTCGTTCAGGGTCAGCCATTCGGTTGCGGGGTAGAGCAGATAGACGAGTGCGAACGCGAGGCCCGCGCGTTCCGATCCGACGTGCTTGCGCGCGAGCCAGTACACGGGCAGGGCTCCGAGCGCGATCACGATCGCCTGCACGGTCAGCAGCAGCTCGGGGCTCGGCCAGATCCACCACAGGGGCGCAAACAGGGCGAGGATCGGGTCGAAGTGCGCTGCCAGGCGGGAGATCTGCCGGCCGTCGCCGCTCGTCATCTGGAGGAAGTGGCCGTGCGCGGTGTTCCAGACCGTCTGCACCATGTTCCCGAGGTCGTAGCGGCCGGTGTTGAAGGCGCGGTGCCGGAGGATCGAGAGCGATCCGAAGCCCGCTGCGTAGGCGGTCATCGCCGCCCAGAGGAGGAACCGCGGTTTCACAGCAATGATTCGATCAGCCCGCGCCAACGTGCGCCGAGCACCTCCTCGCTCGCCTGCGAGCGGTACGCGGCGAGGCCCCCGGCGGAGAGCGCATCGGCAAGATCGGCCTGCCCCGCCAGCCGGCGGAGGGCTGCCGCGAGGGCCTGTGGATCGCCGGGCGGCACGAGCAGCGCGCTCTCGCCGTCGCGGAGCAGCTCACGGGCCGCCGGGGTGTCTGCGGTGACCAGCGGCGTGCCGCAGGCGAGCGCCTGGAAGGCCTTGTTCGGGATCACGCGCGCGGCCTTGTTCGACGTGCCAAAGATCCCGAGGGCGCACGAGGCGCGGTGCAGCTCGGCCGGCAACCGCTCGTACTCGACCCACGGCACGTGCTCGACGTTCGGCGGGCGCTTATCTAGCAGCCGGTCGAGCTGGCCGCTGCCGACCACGCGGATGCGGAGCTCGGGCGTGAGCCTCGCCGCGGCCAGGATTGTCTCCAGCCCATGGAGGGGGATCAGCTTGCCGACGAAGAGCGCGCTGAACGAGTCGGCCTGCTCCCAACCCGGTCGGAAGAGACGCTCCTCGGCTCCAACGAGGCAGACCTCGATCCGCCGCGCGCCGGTCAGGCGTGCGAGGTGCTCGGCATGCGCGGCCGTGTCGGCGACGACGAGATCAGCTGCACGAAAGGCACGCCGGTCGAGGGCGGCGAGGGCCCGGGCGGGCAGGCTGCCGGCGCGGTACCGCCCGCGATCGGTGACGAGCGTGTCGGCCAGCGAGACGAGCGGGTTGAAGACGATGGGCCGCCCGCCGGCCGCCCGGCGTGCAGCGGGGAGGTCGGCGTGGCCCGGATAGCCGACGATCAGCGCGTCGAAGGCTTCTTGCGGCCGTCGCAGGAGCCGCAGCTCGGAGGCCGCGAGCCGTGCGGCGGCGACCGGTCCGGGCCGCCACTTCTGCTCGCGCCCTTCCCAGACTCCGATGTTGCGCTCGGCAACCTCGACGCCCGCGCGCCGCAGGCAGGAGATCACCTGGGCGTTGCGCGGATACGTCCGTTCGTAGGTCCCGAAATAGAGGACCTTCAGAGCGCCTAAGAGAGGACCTCCTCGACCAGGGCCTCCGCCCGCTCGCGCTCCGAGACCCGCTCCTCGTGGTGGCTCGTGATCAGCTCGGTGATCAGGCCGAGCGAGAAGACCTGGATGCCGACCACGACGAGCAGCACGCCGAGGATCAGCAATGGCCGTCCTCCGATCGCGTGACCCATTGCCTTGACAATCGTGAGATAGACGAGGATTCCCGTCCCCGCGGCCGAGAGCGCCAGGCCGAGACCGCCGAAGAGGTGCAGCGGGCGGTGGCGGTAGCGGCCGATGAACGAGACGGTGAGCAGGTCGAGGAAGCCGCGCAGGTAGCGCTCGAGCCCATAGCGGGAGCGGCCGTGCTCTCGCGGCCGGTGGTTGACCGGCAACTCGGCGATGCGGTAGCCACGGTGGTGGGCGAGCACCGGGATGAAGCGGTGCAGCTCGCCGTAGAGGCGCAACCCGCGAACGACATCGGCCCGATACGCCTTCAGCCCGCAGTTGATGTCGTGCAGGCGCACGCCCGAGACCCAGCCCGCGACAGCGTTGAAGAGGCGTGAGAGCGCGCGCCGCCGCAGAGGGTCCCGGCGGTGGCTCTTCCAGCCCGAGACCAGGTCGAAGCCCTCCTCGAGCTTGACGAGCAGCCGGGGGATCTCGGCCGGGTCGTCCTGGAGGTCGCCGTCGATGGTCACGATCACGTCCCCGCGTGCGTGCGCGAAGCCGGCGGCGAGAGCGGCCGCCTTGCCGAAGTTGCGGCGGAGCCGGACGACCGTGACGTCCTCCCGGCCCGCGTGCAGACGGGTCAACGCCGCGTACGAGCCGTCGGTGGAGCCGTCGTCGACGAAGACGGCCTCCCACGGCTTGCCGAGCGGCTGGAGCGCCGAGTCGAGCTCGTCGAGGAGCAGGGCCACGCTCCGCTCCTCGTTGTGCACGGGGATGACGACGGAGATCACGCGCGCGAGCCTACCCCGGCGGGACGGTCACCGCCGCCGGCGTCGTGTCCGGCGTGGTCGCGACCGGCGCGGTCGTGGCCGGCGGAGTGGTCTCGGTGGTCGGCGGCGGCGCCGTGGTCGTTGGAGGCGGCGGCGTGGTGGTCACGGGCGCGGTGGTGGCTGTCGGAGCGGTCGTCTCCATCGTCGTGGTGTGCTGCGCCGCAGTCGTCACTGCCGTGCTCGTCGTCGCCTCGGTCGCCACGGTGGTGGTGGCCTCGGTGGTTTGTTGCTCTGTCGGGGGCGTTGCCGTCGCGGTCGTCGTGGGCCTCGTCGTCGTGGGCCTCGTCGTCGGC
>DATCPA010000069.1:0-3505 GCA_036564335.1 Gaiellaceae bacterium | reverse complement strand
GTTCGTTGCCTTGGTCCGAGTCCGCGCGCGCCTCCGACCGAGCCGCTGGCGCGCGCACATGCTCGTCGCGCGAGGGGGATTCTTCGCTCTGCGCTCGGCGAGCGAGGAGGTTGCGTGGCGCTGGTTCCTGCTCGGGTCGCTGGCCCCCGCGGTCGGGATGCTTGGCGCGTTCGCCGCGAGCACCGCCGGGTTCGCCCTTGCCCACGCCGGGCCGCAGGGCGGTCGCGGCGTGGCCGTCCACGCGGTCACGGGCGGTGTCTTCGGAGCCGTGTTCATCGCCACGGGCAGCCTGCTCGCCGCCGTCGTCGCGCACGGCGGGTACAACCTGCTCGTTCTGCTCGCCGTCGAGTCCGGCGGCGTTGCAGAGGCGCCGCTTGCAGTCTCGGCTGAGTGGGCCGGCCGTGATCCTCCTCCCGTCGCCTTACTCCGGGGCGTCAGCAAGCGCTTTCGGTCGACCGAGGCCCTACGCGACGTCGACCTCGAGCTCCACGCGGGCGAGGTCGTCGCGCTGCTCGGCGCGAACGGCGCCGGGAAGACCACAGCGATCAGCGTCCTGCTCGGGCTTCGTCGACCCGATTCCGGCGTCGCCCGGCTGTTCGGACTGGCCCCGCGGCTGCCCGCCGCTCGGCGCCGGATCGGCGTCACTCCACAGGAGCTCGGCTTCCCGCCGACGCTGACCGTTGCCGAGATCATCGACTTCGTCCGTGCGCACTACGACGAGCCGGAACCAACCGACGAGCTGATTCGCCGGTTCGGTCTGGAGGAAGTCCGCGATCGACAAGCCGGCGGGCTTTCGGGCGGGCAACGCCGACGGCTGTCGGTGGCGTTGGCGTTCGCCCCCAATCCAGCCGTCGTGTTCCTCGACGAGCCGACCACGGGACTCGACGTCGGGAGCCGTCACGCGGTCTGGGAAGCGATCCGGGCGTTCGGGAGCCGGGGCGGAACCGTCCTCTTGACGACGCACAACCTCGACGAGGCGGAGGCGCTGGCGGAGCGCGTGGTCGTGATGAGCGAGGGACGAGTGATCGCCGACGCGTCGCTCGAGGAGATCAAGTCACATGCGGGGCTCAGGCGCATCCGCCTGCGCCGCCAGCCGCTGCCCAAGCTCGCGGGGGTTATCCGGGTCGTAGACGAGGAAGACCGGCACGTCCTCTACGTGGGCGACCCAGGGCACGTCGTCGGGGAGCTCGTCCGCGCCGACGCCGACCTCGACGGCCTGGAGGTTCTGCCGGTCTCGCTCGAGGAGGCGTTCATCGCGCTCACCGGAGGTTCCGCGTGAAGCTCGCATGGATCCATGCCAGGACGTCCACCCTCGAGCTCATCCGCTACCGCAGCTTCAGCGTGCCGACGCTCCTGTTTCCGTCCGCCGCGTTCCTCGCCTTCGGCCGGCGCATCCAGGCGTCGCCCAACGTCGTGATGGCGTACTACGCGGCATTCGCCGTGATGGGCGTGGCCTTTTACCAGTTCGGTGTCGGCATCGCCGCCGAGCGGGTGCTTCCGTGGTCCGTTCTCGTCCGCGTCCTTCCGGTCTCGGCGGCGGAGCGCTTTGCGGGGCGGATCCTGTCCGCACTCGCGTTCGCTCTCGCCTCGGCGAGCCTGCTCGTCGTCCTTGCGCTCGCGACTGTCTCTGTGGATCTCGACGCGCGCGGCTGGGCGCGCTTCGCTGCCGTGATCGCCTTCGGCAGCGTGCCTTTCGCCCTCTTCGGGATTGCCCTGGGCTACTGGCTCACGCCGAGGGGGGCGCTGCCCGTCGCGAACCTCCTCTTCCTCGGACTGTCCTACGCCGGCGGTTTGCTGAGTGGGGCAGGTGGGCTGCCCGACTCGGTCGCAGCGGTGTCCTCGTATCTGCCGACGCGCCTGTGGGGTGACCTGCTCGTTGCCGCGGTCGAAGGCCGTCCGTGGCGGGTGCACGATGTAGCCGGCCTGGTCGTGTACGCGGCAGCCTTCGCCGCCGCTGCGACCCTGGGCTATCGGCGCGACGAGGGCGAGCGCTTCCGGTGAGCGCTTCGCCAGCGAGCGCCGGCTCGATCTGGGGCAGCGCAGCCTTCGAGCAGATCGCGGAGGGCGCTGCCGCCTCGCACGATGCGGTCGTGACGGCGCTCGGCCTCGTCCCAGGTGCGCGTGTGCTCGACGTTGCAACTGGCACAGGCGCAGTGGCGCTGCGGGCCGCCGAGCGTGGCGCCGTCGTCACGGCGGTGGACATCTCGGCCGAGCTGGTGGAGCGGGGCCGGCGCGCGGCGACCGACGCCGGTCTGTCGATCGAGTTCCTCAGCGCCGATGCCGAGCGCCTGCCGTTCGCGCCAAGGTCGTTCGACGCGGTCGCCTCCGCACAGGGCGCGGTTTTCGCGGACGATCGCGAAGCGGTCGCGTGCGAGTTGGCTCGGGTGTGCCGGCCGGGTGGAGTGCTTGCCCTGACGTGCCCCATCGCTGCGGGGTTTCCGTTCGAACTCGCGCGGATCCTCGCCTCCTTCCGCATGGGCGCCCGTGACGCGTGGTCCGGGCCGTTCGCGTGGGGTGATCCGGCTGAAGCGCGCCGCCTGCTCGGCCCAGATTTCGAGCTCGACTTCGAGGAGCTCGCCGCGCCTTTCCGCGTCTCCAGCCCGCGTGAAGGCTGGCACGTCTATCGCGGATCCTTCGGCCCGCTGGCCGATCTTCACAGCTCGCTCGGGCCCGCGGGGAGCGCTGAGCTCCGTGCGCGTGTGCTCGAGTTGCTGCGCAGCTACGTCAGGCCCGAAGGCGTGGTCGCGCCTCGACCGCTGCTGCTCGTAGTCGGGCGGCGGCGCGGTTAGATCAGCAAGGGCCAACGGCGGGACCGGCGCCCGGCCCGCTCTGATGCATGACCGAGGTACCGACCCCGGCCTGGATGCAGTACGAGACCGTGTCCGCCCGCATGAGCGTGACACCGAAGCCGGCGAGGTTGGTCTCGGCGTACGTGCCGCTCACCGCGTGGGTCTGCTCGAGCGCGGCGGCCGCCTGCTGGAAGTTCACGGTCGCTGCCGCGGCGATCCCCTTGGTCTCCGCAGACTTTGCAGCTTGGCTCGTCGGTCCTCCGGCACGGGAGCCGGCACCGAACAGGTAAACGCCGACGACAAGCGCCCCAAGGAGCGAGATCAACGTGACCGCGCGAACCATGTCGACAACATCGGCAGAGCCGCCGAGATCCTTGATGCGTATTAGTTGGAACTAATCGCTCGAATTAGGGCTGACGTGGTAGAATCGCGCGTCGTGGCGGAGCTTCCGCATTTTGACGTGCTCGTGATCGGCAGCGGGGCCTCGGGTCTCGCGGCGGCGGTGGCCGCCGAACGCGCGGGGGCGAGCGTGGCCGTAGCCACGAAGGGCGCTCTTCAGTCGTGCAACTCCGCCAAGGCACAAGGCGGGATCCAGGCCGCCTTCGGCGAGGACGACTCGCCCGAGCTCCACACCGAGGACGTGATGCGCAGCTCGCACGAGACCGCCGACCCGGAGCTCGTCCAGATCCTGACCTCCTCCGCGCCCGACGCGATCC
>DATCPA010000063.1:0-2632 GCA_036564335.1 Gaiellaceae bacterium | reverse complement strand
CCGCCTGCGTCGTGGCAGCGCACCGCCAAGCCAAGGCGACTTCGGACCGGAAGGCCGAGCTCGCGAAGTACGCGCTCCAGGAGGCTGTTCAGGCCCACGTCAAGGACAGCGGACACGGCTGGGGCATCCCCAACGCGATCGACCATGGGATTAGTAACCGCCCGTCCGTCATCGCCATCGACCGGATCCTCGCCGAGGCCGCCCTCTGGAGCCTGCTCGCGTACCGGCTGCCGGACTGGAGCGTCGCTCGAGGAGGTAAGCGCAACGGCGCCTGGACCGTTCTCCATGCCCTGAGCGACGACGAGCTCGCGAAGGAGCTGGCCGGCGAGATCGCTCGCGACTTCCGTGACAAGGCCGGCTACCACGTCGACTGGGCGACCCTCGCGACCGAGCTCGGGATCGAGACGCCGGCGTGATGGCCGGGGTCGCCCGCCTGGGCATGACGTTTCGGTTCCGCGCACTCACGCCTGCCCAGGAGCTCGCCGTCCAACGGGCCGCCCAGCATGGCGCCGCGTTCGAGGACCTCGCGACGGCCTACGGGGTAAGCGAGAGGACGATTCGGCGCGCCATCGTCCGTGAGCGCCGAGCGACGTACGAGGTCCAGCTCGCTGGCCATCGCGCCACGTTCGAACTCGAGGACGGTGCGCCTGTTCAGGTGACGCCGTGGGTGCCCGAATGACCCGCGACGGCCTAAGTGGCAGTCCGCCGACCAACGCTACCCGGCGATGGTCATGAAGCCCGTCGCTCGCTGGACGGCTGATGCCGATGGCGTCGCCCACGCCCACGGTCGGCGAGCAACGCGGACGGCGTGCGGCCAGCCCGCGATCGATCCGAAGTTCGGCTGGCCGTCGTTCCGAACGTGCCACGAGTGCGTGGCTGTCATCAAGCGCGAGACCGGCTTCGAGCTGCCGGCCGCGAAGTAGAGGAGGAGCACAGCGTGGGAAAGATCGTCGCGAGCTATTTGGTGAAGGTGCATCTGCACGCCCCTGACAGCCTCACGGAGCTGGAGAAGCTCGTCGGGCCGGCCGACGTCACGCCGCCGAACGATTCGGTCAAGGCCTCGCTCATCGACGGGCTCGCGAAGGAGCTCGGGGTTGAGGTCACCGTCAGCCTGATCGAGCGGACGGACGACTGATGACCGGCACTGCGCCGGTCCTCTTCCCGGAGATCGAAGGGCCCGAGTTCCTCAAGAGCGAGCAGGTCGCCGACGTCGCGCGGGACGTCCTGTCGGAGCACGGCAAGGTCGGTGGCGTAGGCCGTCTCTTCGCGACCGCGAAAGCGGTCCGCGAGGGCGAGATCCGGATCGCCTACCTCATCAACGCGAAGCCGTTCGACGAACTGAACGACGACGCCAACCACGACGCCGCGGGCAAGTGCATCAAGGCGCCGCGGCTGTGGCACGACGTCACCGGCATCGACGTCGCGATCTGGATCCGGGAGCATTTCTGGAAGGGCTGGCCGCCCGACGTGCGAGCGGCCGCGGTCCTGCACGAGCTCCTGCACGTCGAGGTCGACCACGACGCGAAGGGCGAGGTCAAGATCAAGGTCCGCAAGCACGACGTCGAGGACTTCGTCGACGTCGTCCGGATCTACGGCCCGATCTTCGGGTACGCCGAGGGCGGGACGCCGGCGCTGGTCCGAGCGGCCAACCTCTTCGCTGACGCTCACCGCCGGGAGCCTCGGAAGCTGCGGCCCGTCGAGCCCGCCCCCGATGCCGACAGCGGCACGATCGACCAGGACGACGACGTTGACGTCCGCCCAACGGGTGAGATCAACGCCGACGAGCTGCACGGCGCAGCGGCGAACGACGTCGCCGAGGCCGAGCGATCGACCGACGGATCTGACCTCGACGACCTTCCCTTCTGATGCCGACCGTCCGCGATGGTCGAGGAGTCCTGACCGTCCACGACATGGGCGTCCCGGTGGCGAGCAGCCCCTCGGGTCCGGTGGAGCGCGGCACCCGCCGGCAGACCATCCCGGATCCGCCGCCCACCGTCATCGAGCCGGTGCCCCAGGCGTACGTCGCCGAGCAGCAGCGGCGCGATGCGGCCTGGGCGAAGGCCGAGGGCAAGGCGAAGCCCGCCGACACCTTCCGCCGACCGACGCTCGCGACGACGCTGCGCGACCAGGCCGCCGCGAGCCGAGCCCGGGGAGCGGCCGCCGCGGGCTTCGTGAAGGGCGCGAAGAAGCCGCACCAGGTCAAGGCTGAACCCCCGCCAGCTGAGGCCAAGCCGAAGGGGGCACCGAAGGGCTTCAAGCGCAGCCCAGAGGTCCGCGAGCGGATGCGTCAAGCGCAGGTCGATCGCTACGCGAGGGCGCGCGGCGAGGTACCTGCGGAGGTCGTGGCGGAACCCGCTCACATTGTGACCACCGAATCCCAGGGCCGAGAGGCGAGCGTCCCGGCGACGGGCGCTGACGAGCGCGGGCCCACCGGCGACCCGGAGCCGGCCGCGCAAGTTGCCACGCCTCTCGGCCCGCCCGACCTGACACCTCGCCGCCTCGACGAGTACGGGCCGACGTCGGCGCTCAGCGAGGACCTCCTGCTGCGCGGCTACGGGCTGCTGCCACCGGCCCGGCACGAGGAGGGCGCGCGGTGACCGCCACGCGCCGCTTCGCCCGGCCGCAGAGCTTC
>DATCPA010000061.1:0-23573 GCA_036564335.1 Gaiellaceae bacterium | reverse complement strand
TGGCTCGCCGCCTAGGCGCCGCCGAGGCGATCGACGTCTCGGGTGGGGCCTCACCCCACGAGGGCGAGCTCGACCTGGTCTTCGAGACCGCCGGCGCCGTCCCCGCCGTCGAGCTTGCGACCCGGCTGCCGCGCGAGGGCGGCCGTGTCGTCGCGCTGGGGATCGCCGGCGAGGGCCGGGAGCTGTGCCTCCCGGCCGATCGGTTCGTCCTACGGGACCTCGAGCTGATCGGCAGCGTCGGCTACACGACCGCCGTCTGGAGCCGGGTCGTGGCGCTGCTCGGTGCAGGGCTGGTCGATCTGGCGCCGGTGGTCGCGCGGCGCGTGCCGGCCGCGCGCTTTGAAGATGCCTTCGGGTCGATGACGGGCGCCGACGGCGTGGTGGGGAGGATCCTTCTGGAGCACGAGGAGACGTGACTGACCGCGCGTCCTTTCTGCGCCGCGCGGGGATCGGAGCGGCCGGCGTCTCGCTGGGGCAGCTCCTCGGGCCCGCTGCGGCGCTCGCCGGAGACGGCGGCGGCGACTTCGCCGCCCATCCTCGCTGGCGCTTCGTCTTCGTCAGCCACCGGACGCTCGACCCGCTCTTCGTCGCCACCCAGTTCGGGGCCCAGGACGCGGCGTCGCTGGTCAAGTGCTCGGTGCAGTGGACGGGCTCGCCGCGCGGTGACGCCGGGGAGACGGTCAAGGCGCTGCGGGCGGCGATCGAAGGCAAGGCGGACGGGATCGCGGTCTCGGTCCTCGACCGGAATGCCTTCCGGACCGAACTCGACGCCGCGAGGAAGGCCAAGATCCCGGTGGTCGCGTTCAACGTCGACTCGCGATCCGGCCTGGGGCGCCTGGCCTACGTCGGCGAGAACCCGTACGCGGCCGGCCTGCGAGCCGGCGCTGAGATCGCCCGGCTCGCTCCGGGCAGGCAGGTCATCCTGCTCGCGCCGGAAAGCCCGGAGCCCTGGATCGCGCGGCGCCTGGACGGTGTCGTCGCCGGTCTCCGCCGTACGTCGAAGCCTCCGCGTGGCACGGTCGTCCGCCTGAAAGGCCTGCCGCAGCAGGCCCAGATCGAGGCGGCGTTCGAGAGCCGGCCCGGAGCCCGCGGCCTGTTCGCGGTGGACGGGAACGGCACGCTCGCCGCCGGCACGGTGATCAAGAGGCTCGGCCTCAGAGCGAAGGGGGTACACGGCGGGGGCTTCGACCTGCTCCCGCCCGGCGTCGCCCTGGTCGCCGACGGCCACCTCGATTTCGTCGTCGACCAGCAGGCGTACGTGCAGGGCTTCGCCCCGGTGCTGCAACTCTTTCTCGCGCGGATCTCGGAGGGGACGATCACTCCCTGGGACACGGAGACCTCCGTACTGCTGCGTCGCGAGGACGTCGAGCATCTGGTCGAGACGAAGAGCCGCTTCGAGGGCAGCTCGAGCCGGCACGATTACCCGTTGCGCCGCGCGTAGATGCGTTCCCGCTGGGCGGTGCTCGCGGTCGGGACGATCGTGCAAGCGTCTCAGGCAGCGGCCCTTTCGGGACTGGCAGTGCTCGCGCCCGTCCTGCGCGATCGCTACCACCTGAGCCTCACCCAGATCGGCGTGCTGCTTGGCGGATCGGGGATCGGCGCCCTTTTGACCTTCCTTCCCTGGGGTCTCGCCGCGGATCACCTCGGCGAACGTGTGACTGCGACCGTCGGAGCCCTGGGCGCCGCCGCCGGTCTGGCCGGGGCGGCCTACGCGTCCGAGTTCGCCGGCCTGGTGGTTCTCCTCTCGATTTCGGGCGCGTTCGGTGCCAGCGCAAACACCGCGACCGCACGGGTGGTGACGAGCTGGTTCCCACGAGAGCAGCGCGGGTTCGCGCTCGGGATCCGCCAGACCTCGGTCCCGATCGGTGGGTTCGTTGCCGCTCTGGGCATTCCGCCCATCGCCGACCACTGGGGCTCGCGGGCCGCGCTGGTCGCGCTCGCGGGGGCCTCGCTCGTTGCCGCGATCCTCGCTGTCATCTTCATGGTCGCCGGTCCGATCCGGTCTGACGTCGAGGACCCTGCCGAGGCCCTTCGCCACCCGCTTCGAGATCGGCGAGTTTGGGTGCTCTCGGTCGGCAGCGCCCTGCTGCTCTGCACCCAGGTTGTGATGCTCGGATTCATCGTCCTCTTCCTGGAGTCTCAGCGTGGCTACTCCCATCCCGAGGCCGGTGCTGTCCTGGCTGCGATCAACGTGGTGGGGGCGATCGGCCGTCTCGCCGGCGGACGCCTCTCGGACCGGCTCGGGACGCGTTTGGGGCTGATCCGCTGGATCGTGCTCGGGACCGCGCTGGCTCTCGGAGCGGCCTCTGCCCTGGTCACGGAGTCGGGAGTGTTTCTCGTCCCGGCCCTGGTGCTCGGCGGCGGGCTCGCCATGAGCTGGAACGGCCTGGCCGTGGCGGCAGCGATCGAGCTGGCAGCCCCGGGGCGAAGCGGGGCGGCGCTCGGGATCCAGCAGACCCTCCTTGGTGTGTCCTCCGTGGCGACGCCGATCGTGTTCGCACCTTTCGTCGCTGCGACCTCGTGGCGCGCCGGGTTCGGGCTTGCGGCCGTGTTCCCGCTGCTCGGCCTGTGGGTACTGCGCCGGCTCGACCGCTAGCGGTCGAGCCGTGCTGCGATAATCGCGCGATGGAACGCGTGCTGATCCTCGCCGGCGACGCCGTCGAGGACCTCGAGCTCTTCTTCATCCTCTACCGACTGCGTGAGGCCGGCTACACCGTCGACGTCGCGGCGCCCTCACGGCGGACGCTGCGCACCGTCGTCCACGATTTCGAGCCCGACTCCGACGCGTACGTCGAGAAGCCAGGCCGGCGCCTCGAGCCCGACCTTGCCTTTTCCGAGGTCGAGCCGGAGCGTTACGTGGGTCTCGTCATTCCCGGAGGGCGGGCGCCCGAGTACATCCGGGTCGATCCCGACGTGCGCCGCATCGTCTCGCACTTCTTCGACCGCGACCTGCCGGTCGGCACCCTCTGCCACGGACCGCAGGTTCCGGCCGCACTCGGGTTGCTCCAGGGCCGTAAGAGCTCGGGGTTTCCGCCCCTCGGCCCCGACATCGAGGCCGCCGGCGGCACCTACGTCGAGGGGCCGGACGTGGTCGACGGGAACATGGTCTCGTGCCGAGGCTGGGGCGACCTCGCCGAATGGTCGAAGGCGTTCGTAGCCGTGCTCGAGCGCGCCGCCGTCCCGGCCTAGCCTGCGAGCGCCCGCGCCAGCGAATCGCGCGCTCCGTCCAGCACCGGCTCGCCGTGCGTGACGAGCACGCGCTCGACCGGCAGCTCGAGCAACGGGCGCAGTAGCCGAAGGGCCTCGTCCCAGCGCTCCTCGCCGATCCAGGTGCGCGGTAGGCAGACCTCGCCGTCGCGGCTGATGATCACGTCGCCGGCGACGAGCGCACGGTGCTCGGGCAGCCAGAAGACGAACTCCTCCAGTGCCTCGGCGGCGAGCTCGACGCCGGCGGGCAGCTCCAGCTCTGCGCCGCCCGGCAGCTCCGCGACCGTCCCGCCGTAGCGTTCGGCGAGCTCGCGGGAGCTGCGGGCGTGCGCCTCCCCCGTCAACAGGACACGCACGGGCTTCCCCGCTCGCTCGACGTCCCGCTCGAGCGCCTGGTGGAAGCGGACCGGATCCTCCATCGGCACGAGCGGGTCGAAAAGGACGACCGCGTCCGGCCCCTCGTAGTACACGCACCCGACCTCCTGCGCCCAGCCGTCGAGACCGCCGTCGGCCGCCGTCCACGCAGGGTGGCGGCCCGTCCAGTACCACAGTCCCGTTCCGATCTCGCGCACCTGCACCGCGTCACTATCCTGGCAGCGCAAGGACCTTTTCGGAAGGAGATGCATGACTCGGATTCGCACGCTCATCGTGCTCGGCGCGGTCGGCGCCGCACTCGCGGTCACGGCTTCGGCCGGCGCTGCTCTGCCGAAGCTGACCGGCACCGTCGGCCCGGGCTTCACGATCTCGCTCAAGCGGTTCAACAAGCCGCTGGTCTCGCTGAAGGCCGGGACGTACTCGATCACCGTCTCGGACAAGTCGAACATCCACAACTTCCGCCTGCGCGGGCCCGGAGGAGTGAACAAGGAGATCACCGCGGTCGGCTTCGTCGGCACGAAGACCGTCACGGTCAAGCTGGTCAAGGGCATCTACAGGTACGTCTGCGACCCGCATGCCACGACGATGAAGGGGAGTTTCAAGGTCACCTGAAAACCGGTTCTCCCGAGCCCTCGTATGTTCCCCACATGAGACGCATTCGCCTACTACTCGGAGCCGCTGCAGTCGCGCTCGTCGCGACCTCGGCGGCAACCCCGGCGACGCCCCCCAAGCTGAAGGGGACCGTCGGACCGGGCTTCACGATCTCGCTCAAGCGCGGGTTGGTGCCGGTCAAGCAGCTGAAGGCCGGCAAGTACACGTTCGTCGTCTCCGACAAGGCCGCGATTCACAGCTTCCAGATCGAGGGTCCCGGTGGACTCGACCGGGCGATCACCACCGTCGGCTTCGTCGGCACCAAGACCGTGACGCTCCTGCTCAAGCCCGGCACCTACAAGTTCTACTGCGTGGTGCACCAGAGCACGATGCACGGCAGCTTCAAGGTCACATAGTCCAGGTAGCAACGCGGGCGGGCTTTGCCTGCCCGCGTTGCTCCTACTGAAGCTCGAGCGGCTCGACTGCTCCCTCGACGATCTTCCAGGCGGCGAGCTCGCCGGTCGGCCGCGAGAGGATCAGGTACGGCCGGCTCTCCCAGAGGCCGATGTTGGCGATGTCCGTCTTCGACGGCCGGGCCGAATCGGTCGGATGCGAGTGGAAGACGGCGAGCTCGTAGCCCTCGTCCTCGAGATAGAAGTCCATCGGGTCCCGGGGCTTCAGCTCGAATCGGTACGGGCTCTCCGCCTCGTTGATGCAAGGGATGTACCGCTCTGCCACTCCGTTGCGGAAGGCGAGCAGACCGCAGGCCTCGTTCGGCTCCTCGGCCGCGGCATGTGCCTCGAGCTCGCGGCGCAGGGCAGCCGGAATTACCACCAGTGGCCGTGCTCCATCGTCGACGCAGGATCCGGCGCGGTCCAGAAGTCGGCCGACAGGTACTTCCAGCCGCCGTCGGCAAGGATGCAGACGACAACGCCCTCGGCCAGATCGGCTGCGAGCCGCGTGGCGACGTGGACGACCGCGCCAGACGAGACTCCGGCGAAGATGCCCTCCTGCTCGATCAGTGCACGGACTCCCGCGAGCGATTCGGCGTTCGAGACGAGCAGCTTGCGGTCGAGCTTCGCCACGTCGAGGATCGGCGGCACGTAGCCGTCCTCCAGAGAGCGCAGCCCCATCACCGGGTCGCCGGGCAGCGGCTCGGCCGCAGCGACGACGAGATCAGGGAAGCTCTCGCGCAGCCGCTCGCCGGCGCCCATCAAGGTTCCGCCCGTGCCTAGCCCGGCGACCAGGACGTCGACGCGGTCGAGCGCCTCCGCGATCTCGGCGCCCGTGCCCTCGTAGTGGGCGCGCGGGTTCGCCTCGTTGCCGTACTGGAAGGGCATGAACAGCTTCGGGTCCCGCTCCGCCAGCTCGAGTGCGAGCCGGACGGCTCCGTTCGAGCCCTCGGCAGCGGGCGAGTCGACGATGCGGGCTCCATAGATCTCGAGCAGCCGGCGTCGCTCCACGGTCGCGTTCTCCGGCATCACACAGGTCAGCGGGTAGCCCTTGAGCTTCGCGACCAGCGCGAGCGAGATGCCGGTGTTGCCGCTCGTCGGCTCGAGCAGCGCACGGCCGGGCTGGAGCTCGCCGGAGGCCTCGGCGGCCTCGATCATCGCGAGCGCCACGCGGTCCTTGGTCGAGCCGGTCGGGTTCGCGCCCTCGAGCTTGGCGAAGAGCCGCACCTCGGGCTTCGGGGCGAGCCGCGGCAGCTCGACGAGCGGCGTACCGCCGATCAGGTCGAGGAGGCTGGGGGCCAGGCTGCTAGCCACGGCCACCGGCCATGGCCGGCAGCAAGATGATGGTCGCGCCCTCGCGCACCGGCGTCTGGAGCTCGTCGAGCGTGCGGATGTCCTCGCCGTCCACGTAGACGTTGGCGTACCGGAGCTGGCTTTCGAGATCGGGGAAGCGGCTCGTCAGGTCGTCGAGGATGTCGGCCACCGTGTCGCCCGTGGCGGGCACCTCGCGCTCGCCGCCGGTGGCGGCGCGCAGCGTCGGCGGGATCCTGACCCTCGTCACGCGTGCGCCCGCGGACCCTGACAAAACTCGGCGTAGTCAATGTACTCGGTGATGGTGGGCGTTTCACCGCAGACCGGGCAGGTGGGGTCGCGTCTCAGCGAGACCTCGGTGAAGGAGGCGGCGAGCGCGTCGAAGAGCAGCAGGCGTCCGACGAGCGGCTCGCCGATCCCGAGTGCCAGCTTGAGGGCCTCGTTCGCCTGGATCGAGCCGATCACCCCGGGCAGCACGCCAAGCACGCCGCCCTCGGCGCAACTCGGCGCCAGCTCGGGAGGCGGCGGCTGCGGGAACAGGCAGCGGTAGCAGGGACCCTCGTGTGGCTTGAACACGGTCACCTGGCCCTCGAAGCGGTAGATCGACCCGTGCACGACGGGAATTCCGTGCCAGACCGAGGCGTCGTTGAGCAGGTAGCGCGTGGGGAAGTTGTCCGCGCCGTCGACGATCACATCCCAGCCCTCCCCGAGGATCCGGTCGGCATTCTCGGAGGTGAGCCGCTCGCGGTACGTCTTGACGGTCACGTCGGGATTGAGTGCCTCGATCGTCTGTTTCGCCGACTCGGCCTTCGAGTCGCCGAGCCGGTCGGTCGAGTGAACGATCTGCCGCTGGAGGTTGGTCGCGTCGACGGTGTCGTCGTCGACGATCCCGAGCGTGCCGACTCCCGCCGCCGCCAGGTAGAGCGAGGCGGGAGAGCCGAGCCCGCCGGCACCGATCAGCAGGATGCGGGAGTTGAGGAGCTTGAGCTGTCCCTCCTCGCCGACCTCGGGGATCAGGATGTGGCGGCTGTACCGGCGGCGCTGCTCCTCGCCGAGCCCTTGCGGGAGCTGCGTCGGAAAGCCGTTTCGCTTCCAGTCCGTGTAGCCGCCGGCGAGGGAGGCCACGTCGTCGTAGCCGAGCTCCTCGAGCGTCTTCGCCGCGAACGCGGAGCGGCTGCCGGCCGCGCAATAGAGCACGATCCGGGCGCTCCGATCGGCGACGGCGTTCTCGATCCGCGACTCGAGGTTGCCGCGCGGGACGTGAATCGCTCCGGGAATGTGTCCTTCGTCCCACTCGTCGCGCTCGCGCACGTCGACGAAGACGGCGTCTTCTCTCTCGACCAGCGCGGCAGCCGCCGGGGCGTCGATCTCCTCGATCTCGGCCTTGACCTCGTTCAGTAGCTCGCGGTAGGTGGGCATTGGTTCAAAAAAGATAGCGGTTCCGAGCAGGACTTCGTAGTGGGGCAAACGTTGTGGCTGCTTTCCTATTCCACTTCGCCGGTAACGTCGCCCAGAGTGAGCCCCCGCGTGCGCGTCTATGGGATCGTTGCGGCCTGCGCCGTCGCGGGCGCTGGTCTGACCGTCGGCGTGACGCTCGCGACGCGGACGACTCCCCCGAAGCCGTCGGCGAAGCGCTCCGGTTTGCCCCCGCTCGTGCTCGAGCTCGGCGTCCGCACCGACCCGGAGGCGGTGGCGTTGCGACGGGCCGCAGACCTCTACGACCGGGGGCAGGTTCGCCGGGCCGGTGTGATCTTCGGTCGCTACCACTCGCTCGAGGCCGAGCTCGGCGCTGACTTTGCCGTCTGGCCCGACGGCTTTCCCGAGGTGCGCACGCTCGCTCGGACCTACCCACGCAACTCGCTCGTCCAGCTGAATTACGGCCTCGAGCTGTTCTGGCGTGGAGACGATCCGGGCGCGAAGGCCGCCTGGAGCGCCGCGCGGCGCGTGCAGCCCGACACGCCCTATGCGATCCGCGCAGGCGACCTCCTGCACCCGAATTTCCCTCGCGGCCTGCCGAGTTTCGTGCCGAGCTTTGCCGCTCCCTCAGGGATCGGGAAGCTCTCGCCGCCGAGACAGCTCGCGCTCCTCGAGCGTCGGGCGCGCAGCGGAGGCGTCCGCGACAAGCTCCTGTACGGCGTCGCGCTCCAGCGGCTCGGGCGGCAGGTCTCGGCCCTGCACGAGTACGAGCAGGCGGCCGCGCTCGCCCCGGCTGCGGTCGAGCCCAGGGTCGCAATCGCCGTCGCGCGGTTCGACAAGGCCGATCCGTCGCGCGCCTTCTCCCGGCTCGGCCCGCTCGCACGCCGGTATCCGAAGAACCAGAGCGTCCGCTTCCACCTCGGTCTCTGCCTGCTCTGGCTCGGGAGCGTGGATGAGGCGAAGCGGCAGCTGCGCCTGGCTCGGGCGGCCGGTCCGCGGACGACCCTGGGCGTCGAGTCGTCCCGCTTCCTCGACCGGTTGGCAGGAACCGGGACCCGCTAGGGCGAAGATGGGTCGTTCGGCCCATGGCGGACGTCCGCCGCATCTGCAATGGTGCCGCCTTCTTGGTACGGCGCGTTTGACGGGACACCAAGGGACGGCTAGCTTGTCGGCCTTGACGGGAGGGGTGGCGGAGTGAGCGGGAGCGAGACGGCCGTGGTCGAGACTCGGGTGGCGGTGCTCGAGACCGAAGAGGCGCGCACTCTCCTCGAGGCAGGCCGCGAGGCAGGCTCGCTGAGCGCCGACGAGATCACGCTGGCGCTGGACGAGCTCGACCTCGACGCCGGCCAGATCGACGACTTCTACCAGGCGCTCGATGAGCTCCAGATCGAGGTCGTCGCCGCGGAGGAAGAGGAGGTTGTCGCCGAGGAGGTCGAGGCGCAGGAGGTCTCGACCGACGCGCTGCAGCTGTTCCTCAAGGACGTCGGCCGCGTCGACCTGCTCACCGCCGCGCAGGAGGTCGAGCTGGCAAAGCGGATCGAGCGTGGCGACCACCGCGCGAAGCAGGAGATGGTGGAGGCCAACCTGCGCCTCGTCGTCTCGATCGCGAAGCGCTACCGCAACCAGGGCCTGCCGTTCCTCGACCTGATCCAGGAGGGGACGATCGGCCTCGTCCGCGCCGCCGAGAAGTTCGACTACCGCAAGGGCTTCAAGTTCTCGACGTACGCGACCTGGTGGATCCGGCAGGCGGTCGCTCGCGCGCTCGCGGACAAGGCGCGCACGATCCGGATGCCCGTGCACGTGGTCGAGAAGCTGAACAAGATCGTCCGCTCCGAGCGCAAGCTGCGCGCCGAGCTCGGCCGGGAGCCGAACGCGGTCGAGATCGCCCGCGACCTGGAGCTGTTGCCCGACGAGGTCGATCAGATTCGCCGCACGGCGCAGTCGCCGGTCTCGCTCGAGAAACCCGTCGGCGACGAGGAGGAGTCCGAGTTCGGTCACTTCATCACCGACGAGACCGCGCCGCTGCCGGACGAGGCCGCCGAGGTCACCCTGCGGAAGGAGGCGCTCGAGAAGATCCTCTCGCAGCTCTCACAGCGGGAGCGCCGCGTGCTCGAGCTGCGCTACGGGCTCAACGGTGAGCATCCCCGCACGCTCGACGAGGTCGGCCGCGCATTCAACGTCACGCGTGAGCGGATCCGCCAGATCGAGAATCAGAGCCTGAAGAAGCTGCGGGCCTTGGCCGACTCGCAGAAGCTACGTGACGTAGCCTGAAGCTCGCGGCCGTGGCGCTTCTGACGGAGCCGATCGGCAGCATTCCCCGGCCTCGGGAGCTGCTCGAGGGGATCGGGGCTCGCGCGCAGGATCGCATCTCGCAGGGCGAGCTCGACGCGCTCTTCGAGGAGGCGGTGCGGGACACGATCGCGCGTTTCGAGGAGACGGGCTCGCCGGTGGTCACCGACGGCGAGCAGCGCAAGCCGAGTTTCGCCACCTATCCGATCGAGGGGCTCGAGGCGCTCGCGCCTGACGGGGTGGTGATTCCTTTCGCCGACGGGCACACGCGGCAGCTCCCGCGCCTGACGGCGGGCCCGTTCCGCTACCGCACCTACGCCGGTGCCTACCTCGAGGCCGCGCGCCCGCACGCGCATGTCCCGTTGAAGCAGGCTGTGATCTCGGCCTCGGCATTGAGCCTCCTCTACCCGGAGGGCGGGATCGACGGCTACCCGCGTGAGGCGTTCCTCGAGGATCTCGTCGCCGAGGCGGAGGCCGACATCCGCAGCTGCCTGGCGGCGGGGGCGCACAGGGTGCAGATCGACTTCACCGAGGGACGCCTGGCCGTCAAGCTCGACCCTTCGAAGGGGCTGTTGAAAGACTTCGTCGCGCTCAACAACCGCGTGCTCGAGCGCTTCTCTCCGGCCGAGCAGGAACGGCTCGGCGTGCACACCTGTCCGGGCGGCGATCAGGACTCGACTCACAGCGCCGACGTCGACTACGCCGAGCTGTTGCCGAGCCTGTTCGAGCTGAAGGTACGAAACTTCTACGTCCAGCTGGCGAGCGAGCGTGACCGGGGGCGCGCACTGGACACGATCGGCGAGTACCTGCAACCGGGACAGGTGGTCTTCGTCGGCGTCATCGATCCGATCGACCCGAGGGTGGAAAGCCCCGAGGACGTGTGCCGGCGGGTGCTCGATGCGGCCGAGCGCATTCCGGTCGCCCAGCTCGGCACGACCGACGATTGTGGCTTCGCCCCGTTCGGAGACGACGTCTCGACCGCCCGGGAGACGGCGTTTGCGAAGATCCGCGCCCGCGTCGCCGGCACCGAGCTCGCCTCCCGGGAGCTCGGGGTCTAACCGCCCGGCAGGCCTGCGAACTGGCAGCCTTCGGCTGTGGCGAACAGGGCTGTGCTCGTGACGGGTGGGTCCCGGGGGATCGGTGCTGCCATCGCCCGCGAGTTTGCTGCGGCCGGCGACCGGGTGGCCGTGCATTACGGGCGGTCACGGAAGGCGGCGGAGGCGCTCGTCGGCTCGCTGCCCGGTGGCCCGCATGTGGCAGTGGGAGCGGAGCTGGCGGACGCCGTCGCGGTTCGGGTGATGGTCGACGAGGCGGCTGCCGGCGTCGGCGGGCTGGACGTGCTGGTCAACAATGCCGGTATCTACGTCGAGCACAGCATCGTCTCGACGTCGTACGAGGAGTGGCGTCAGGCGTGGGAGCAGACGCTCGCCGTCGATCTGGTCGCCGCGGCCAACGTGACCTGGTGCGCCGTGCGTCACATGCTCGAGCGGGGCAGTGGGCGAATCGTCAACGTCTCTTCGCGCGGCGCCTACCGTGGCGAACCTCGCGCCCCTGCCTACAGCGCGGCGAAGGCCGGTCTGATCGCGTTCAGCAACTCTCTCGCCCGCGCGCTCGCCCCACACCGCATCGCGGTGGCGACCGTCGCCCCGGGCTGGGCAGAGACGGACATGGCCGCCGAGAGCCTCGCCGGCCCGAAGGGCGACAAGATCCGCGCCGAGAGCCCTTTCGGACGGGTTGCCACACCGGCCGACGTCGCAAGCGCGGTGCTCTACCTCGCCTCACCCGAGGCCGAGTTCGCAAGCGGCACGACGATCGACGTCAACGGAGCCTCCTACCTCCGCCTCTAAAGGCCGACGACGTGCGCGGCCCGTATTCAGGAGGCCGGTAAGGTTCGCGGCCGTGGCCGCGCTCGATCCTGCCTGGCTCGAGGAGCTCTCCGAGCTCCTGCGCATCCCGAGCATCAGCGCCGACCCCGCGCACCAGGAAGACGTTCGCCGGGCGGCTGAGTGGGTCTGCGAGTTCGTGCGCAGCTCGGGCGGGGAGTGCGAGCTGGTCGAGCACGGTGAGCGGCCGCTCGTGATCGGAGAGCTGCGCGCGTCGGTCAACGCCGAAAACGCCGCGACCGTGCTCGTCTACGGCCACTTCGACGTCCAGCCGCCGGCCCCGCTCGAAGCCTGGGAGAGCCCGCCGTTCGAGCCGACGATCCGCGGCGAATGGCTGTACGCCCGGGGGATCGCGGACGACAAGGGGCAGCTCTACCTGCTCCTGAAGGCGGCGGCCTTGCTCGCCGCCGAGGGAACGCTCCCGGTGAACGTGCGCGTCGCGTGCGACGGGGAGGAGGAGGTCGGGGGGCACTCGATCGTCGACTGGATCGCAGCGGACGAGCGCAGCGCGGACGCCTGTGTGATCTTCGACGCGCACATGCCTGGGCGTGGCCAGCCCGCCTTCTACATCGCCACGCGAGGCCTCTGTTACTTCCATGTGCGCGTTCGCGCGGGTGCGCGTGACATGCACTCGGGCACGTTCGGCGGAGCGGCGTTGAACGCGATGCACGCGCTGATGCAGACGCTCTCCGGCGTGCTGCCACGCGACGGACGCCTACCGGATCCTCTCCGACAGGGGCTGATCCCACCGACGGACGGGGAGCTCGCCGACTGGGCCTCGCAGGAAGCTGGCGAGGAGTTGCTGGCCGGCCAGGGAACCAGGCCCGCCGACGCGCGGGCAGCGGAGGAGTTCTACCTGCGCACCTGGGGCGAGCCCTCCGTGGACGTGCACGGGCTCGAGGGGGGATCGCCGCAGCTGCAGAAGACCGTGATCCCCGCCGCGGCCGAGGCGAACCTATCGATCCGCCTCGCGCCCGGCCAGCATCCGGACACGATCGGCCCCGTGGTGGAGCGGCTTATGCGCGAGGCTGCTCCCGAGGGCGCTGAGGTCGAGATCGAGCTCTGGTCGGCGGCGCCCCCCGGGCTGATCCCGCCGGACTCGGCGGCGATCCGCCTCGGCCAGGATGCGTTCGAGCGCGTGATCGGCGCCCGGCCGCTGCTGCTGCGCGCCGGCGGGACGCTGCCGATCGTCCCGGCGCTGGCGGACAAGGGCATCCCGACGATCGTCACCGGCTTCGATCTTCCCGAGGGGAACCTGCATTCGCCGAACGAGCGGCTGCTGGTCGAGCACATCCCGCTCGGCGTCGCCGCCGCTCGGGAGCTATTCGTCTCTCTCGCCGGGTTGCGCTAGGTCGCGTGGACGTGCGTGGGGTCGTCCACGAGCCAGTGGTGACCGAAGCGGCGCATCTCCTCGATGATCGGCAAGAGGCCGAGGCCCTTGTCGGTCAGCTGGTACTCGACCCTGGGTGGAGTCTCCGCGTAGCTGTGCCGCTTGACGACGCCCTCCTGCTCGAGCCAGCGCAGGCGCTCGGAGAGCGTGCGCGGGCTGATGCCAGCGCAGGAGTGCTCCAGCTCCGAAAACCGGCGCGGCCCTTCCGAGAGGTCGTGGACCAACAGCGCGGTCCACTTCGAGCCGATGATGTCAGCAGAGCACGCCACCGCGCAGGTCGCGTCGTGGATCGGCTTCATGGTGCGCATGGCCACATCCGAATTGTAGAGAGTTGATCGATCTCCACTCACACATTCTTCGCGGCATCGACGACGGTGCGCGCACGCTCGAGGACAGCCTCGAGATCGCGCGGGCCGCTGTCTCCGACGGGATCACGGTGATGGCCGGCACGCCGCACGTGCGCGACGACTGGCCGACGGACGCGGGTGTGATGGAGTACCGCGTCGCCGAGCTGCGCGCCCAGCTCGAAGAGGCCGGGATTCCGCTCGACGTCCGCCCGGGCGGCGAGGTCGCCATGGAATGGCTGGAGCGGCTTCCCGTCGAAGAGCTGCGCCGGTTCGGGCTTGGCGGCAACCCGCGCTACCTCCTCGTCGAGACGCCCTACTACGGCTGGCCGCTGGGGCTTGCGAATGCGCTCTTCTCCCTCAGTGCTTCCGGAATCACGCCGGTGCTCGCTCACCCGGAGCGGAACGCCGAGGTGCAGTTGCAGCCGGAGAGGCTCGCTCCCCTCGTCCAGTCGGGCGTGCTCGTCCAGGTCACGGCGGCGTCGGTGGACGGGCGGATCGGGCGGCAGGCGCAGGAGTGCGGCCTGACGCTGGTCGAGCAGGGGCTCGCACACCTGTTCGCCAGCGACGCGCACCACGCGTCGGTGCGTGCGGTCGGGATGGCGGAGGCGGCTGGAGTCGTCGGCGGCGGTCCGCTCGCAGCGTGGCTGACCCGCGAGGTGCCGGCGGCGATCGTCGGCGACACCGAGCTGCCGCCGCGCCCCGAGGGGCGTGGCAAGGGCTGGCTCGGAAAGCTGCTCGGCGCGTGAGACTCTGGCGCCGCCGCTGCGCCCTCGACCCTCATCACGCGCACGAGGATGAGGAACGAGAGCACGGTTCGCACGGCCCGCTCGTTGATCGCTCGATCATCCGCTCGCGGGCAGGGATCAAGGCTGTCTCGTTGAGCCTGGCCGTTTTGACGGTCACCGCTGCGGCGCAGACGGCGATTTACGTGCTGGTGCTAAGTGTGGCGCTACTGGCCGACCTGATTCACAACTTCGGAGATGCGCTGACCGCGATCCCGCTGGGGCTCGCCTTCTTCCTCCGAAGCGCCCGAGGCGAGCGGTGGGCTGGGGTCGCCGTCGTCGTGACTATCTTCGTCAGTGCCGTCGTGGCGCTCGGTCAGACGATCCTTCGCTTCATTCACCCGCACACACTCACACACCTGTGGTGGCTGGCGGCGGCGGGCGTGATCGGCTTCGTCGGCAACGAAATCGCAGCGCAGATTCGCTCGCACGCGGGCGAGCGCCTCAACAGTCCCGCTCTCATCGCAGACGGCAACCATGCTCGTGTTGATGGCTTCGTCAGCCTCGGCGTCCTTGCCAGCGCGGGTGTCGTCGCTCTCGGGGCTCCCATCGCTGACCCGATCATTGGGCTCATCATCACCGTCGTCATCCTCCACATCACCTGGGACAGTTGGCACACCGTGCGCGAAAGAGATTGACGGCTACAGCGACGAGCGTCAGTACGACAAGGCCGGCCGTCAGCACGACGATACGTCGGCTTAACCGCCGCCTAACAGTAGGCTTACAGCACTGCCGTAACCTCCCGACTCATGCGCTCGGCGGTTAACACGGCCCTGGTGATGCTGCAACGAGCCCTTCGTACATTCGACGCACGATCGCTACCGCCCCTCATTCGCGTCGCGCCGATCGCCCTACTGACCGCGGTTCTTGCCTTCTCGCCTGCGGCGCTCGCCGCCGCGCCTCCCACCGTTTCGGCGAGAATCAGCACGGGGTACGCGAAGCGGACGCTTGCTCTTTGCGGTGATCGCGATCCTAGTCCGTACACCTACTTCCATCGAGGAGCGCAGATCCTGATTCAGGGAACGGTGCGGCCGAGGCCGCCTGCTCGACCCTGGTACGTCGCGATCAGGCGCAAGCATTGCGTTGGTAAGAAGTTCGAGGGCAACCTCGGGGACATCACCATCCGTGGCAGACCTGACGGCACGTTCCGAACCGTTTACACAGCCCGCCTAACTGGCGTCTTCACCGTGCGCGTCCTCTGGGACGTACCCAACATGCCCGGCGTGAGGATCGTGAGCGCGACATACCGCTTCATCGTGCGCTGAAGAAGTCCTCGTCGCGGTGCCGGGCGGACTGATCGACGGGATTCGCAGGGGACACTCACGGTGTATGCGGGCACTACCGGCCGTTTCCCCCGTGCCTTTACCAGGGGGGCGGATTGTGCGTCCAGCGACCGCCGACCATCGTCGCGACGACCTCGACCCCGGGGAGCTCGTCCACCGGGATCGCGAATGGGTCGCGGTCGAGCACGACCAGGTCGGCCAGGTACCCCGGGAGTAGCTTTCCGCGACGGCGCTCGTCGCCGGTGAGCCAGGCCGGGTTGACCGTCGTCGACTCGATCGCCTGCTCGACCGTGACCGCCTGCTCGGGGTGCCACTCACGAAGCACGCCGGCGCAGATTCCGGCCCACGGGTCGAGCTCCTCGATCGGGGCGTCCGAGCCGTTGGCGACGCGCGCGCCCGAGTCCCAGAGGCTTCGGAAGGCATAGGCGCCTTCGAGACGGCCGGCCCAGTAGCGCTCTGCCAGCGCAGCATCGGACGGCGCGTGGCTGAATTGAACGGAGGCGGCGATCCCGAGCTCGGCGAACCGCGGCACGTCCTCCTGCGCCAGGCACTGGGCGTGCTCGATGCGGTGCCGGAGGCCGAGCGCCTTCCACTCGGACTGTGTCTCCTCGAAGGCGTCCAGGGCATTCCGGTTGGCCAGATCGCCGATCGCGTGTACGGAGACGGGCCAGCCGGCACGTGCGCCGCGCCGGATGATCTCGGCCAGCTCCTCCCGGCTGGTGATCTCGATGCCCGAGCCGTCGAGCATCAGGGCGGTCCGGGAGCCCAGCGTGCCGTCCATGAAGACCTTCAGGTAGCCGAGGCGCAGCCGGTCGTCTCCGATGCCCGCCGCGAGGCCGAGGTCGGCGAGCCGGTCGAGCCGGTCGTGCGGGAGCGACTGCCAGACGCGCAGGCTCAGCTGTCCCTGTTCCTCGAGCACCTGCCAGAGCCGGGGGATCGCGGGCAGCCAGCCGTCCTTGTCATGGACGGCGGCGACGCCGCGGGAGGCGGCGAGCCGCAGACCGGCGCGCATCGCGTCCAGGTACTCGTCGTCGGTGGTCTCGACGTAGCGCTCCTTGAACTGCCAGGCGGACTCCTCGCGCAGCACGCCAGTCGGCTCGCCGTGCCCGTCGAGCTCGACGACGCCGCCTGGCATCGCCAGGTCGTCGTTCGCCCGCGCGAGCGCGGCCGAGTTCAGCCAGAGCGAGTGGTAGTCCTTGGCGATCAGCGCAGCCGGCACGTCGCCAGTGACCGCGTCGAGCGCCTCCTTCGTCGGCGATGCGTCCCAGTCCGCATCTCGCCAGCCCTGGCCTCGCAGCCAGCGGCCCGCCGCGAGCCCGCTCAGCCCCTCCCGCACGCGCGCCAGCGCCTCGTCCAGCGAGGTCGCATCCTCGAGTCGTACCTGGCGCTGGGCGATCGCCCAGCTCGGGAAATGCACGTGGGAGTCGGTGAAGCCGGGCAACACGCAGCGTCGGCCGAGGTCGACGACCTCCGGGCTCGCGAGGGCGGTCTCGTGCGTGCCGATAGCTCCTGCGACCCGGTCGCCGGCGATCGCCAGAGCACCGGCGAGAGGCAGCGACGAGTCCATCGTCCGGACGATTCCGTTCTCGAAGATCACGGCCGAGACTCTAGATGCCCATTGACTTCGTCCCCCCGGTGCGTATACCGAGAGGTGGGGAAGGGAGTTCCGGGACGTGGTTTGCAACGTCCTCGCGGCCGTCGCGGTCGCGCTCTTGCCGCTGGGGCGGCGGGGGCCGCGACCGCGACGTGGGTCTAGACTCAGCCGAGTGGCCTGGGACCCGCTGAACGACGAGCAGCGCGAGCTTCGGGACCTCGTTCGCTCGCTTGCCCGCGACCGGATCGCGCCGCGGGCGGCGGAGATCGACGAGAGCCACGAGTTCCCGTGGGACGTGGTCGAGCTCTACCGCGAGCACGGCCTCTTCGGCCTGCTGTTCGAGGAGGAGTGGGGCGGTACCGGCACCGGCACCTTGCTCGCGCTGGTCGCGATCGAGGAGATCTCGAAGGTCTGCGCGACGAGCGGGCTCCTGCTCGCCGTACAGGAGCTCGGCTCGCTCGGGCTGAAGCTGGCCGGGACGCAGGAGCAGCGGGAGCGCTACCTGCCCAGGCTCGCCTCCGGCGAATGGCTTGGCGCCTACGCGCTGACCGAGGCTGGCTCCGGGTCCGACTCGGCCTCGATGAGGACGGTCGCGCGTCGCGAGGGCGACGAGTACGTTCTGTCGGGAGGCAAGCGTTTCATCACCAACGCGGGCGTCGCCAACCTCTACACCGTCTTCGCCAAGACGGATCCGGAGGCGGGCCACTCCGGAATCTCGGCCTTCGTCGTCGAGTCGGACGCGCCGGGCTTCGAGGTCGCACGCCTCGAGCCCAAGCTGGGGATCAGCGGCTCGACGACGGGCGAGCTCGTCTTCGCCGACTGCCGCGTGCCGGCCGAGAATCTCCTCGGAGAGGAGGGCGAGGGCTTCAGGATCGCGATGCGGATCCTCGACCGCTCGCGGCCGGGCGTCGCGGCGCAGGGCCTCGGGATCGCGCAGGGCGCGACTGACTATGCGCTCGAGTATGCGAAGTCGCGCGAGACGTTTGGCACGCCGATCGCAGAGCACCAGCTGATCGCCGGCAAACTCGCGGACATGGAGACGGCGTGCGAGGCGGCGCGGGGCCTGCTCTACCGGTTCGGGCAGATGGTCGACGCAGGCGCTCCCGACGACGAGCTGACCAAGGCGTCGGCGATGGCCAAGCTCTACTGCTCCGACGTGGCGATGGAGGTGACGACCGAGGCCGTGCAGATCCTCGGCGGCTACGGTTACATCAAGGAGTACCCCGTGGAGCGGATGATGCGCGACGCGAAGATCACCCAGATCTACGAGGGTACGAACGAGATTCAGCGGCTCGTGATCGCGCGCGAGATGCTGAAGGAGCAGCGCGCGTTCCTCCTCGCAGGAGTGTGATTCGGGTCGAGGTCGAGGCGTGAGGCTCCGGCGGATCCAGGGAGTGCCCGACCTCGCTCAGCACGCGCTGCCGGGCGAGGCGGCGACTCTGCGCGCTGCGCAGGAGGCGCTCGACGGCGAGCGCCACGGCCTGCGGGCACTCTGGCCGTTCCTCGGGCCGGCCTTCATCGCGTCGGTCGCGTACGTCGACCCGGGCAACTTCGCCACCGACGTCGCGGGCGGCGCGAAGTACGGCTACCTGCTGCTGTGGGCGGTGCTCGCCGCGAACCTGATGGCGATGCTGGTGCAGACGCTCTCGGCGAAGCTCGGGATCGCGACCGGCAAAAATCTGCCGGAAGTCTGCCGTGACTATTTTCCGAAGCGGGTCTCGATCGGGCTCTGGCTGCAGGCGGAGGGGATCGCGATGGCGACCGACCTCGCGGAGGTACTCGGCGCGGCGCTCGGCCTCAGCCTGCTCTTCGGGATTCCGCTCGGGTGGGGTGCCGTGCTCGCAATCGCCGCCGCCTTCACCATCCTGGCGCTGCAGTCGACCGGCTTCCGCCGGCTCGAGGCCGTCATTGCCGGCTTCGTCGGCGTGATCGTGATGGCGTTCGCGTTCGAGCTCGTGGTCCAGACCCCGGACCCGGGCGTGATGGCCGACCATCTGTTCTCGCCTGAGGTTCACGGCGAGGCGGTGCTGCTCGCCGTAGGCATCGTCGGCGCGACCGTAATGCCGCACGTCATCTACCTGCACTCGGCGCTGACCCAGAACCGCGTGCGGGGCAAGACCGAGGAGGAGCTGAAGAAGATCCAGCGCTTCGAGCGCATCGACGTGTTGATCGCAATGACGATTGCCGGCCTGGTCAATCTGGCGATGCTTTCGATCTTCGCCTCGAGGTTTTTCGGCACCGGCGCCGAGTCGATCGAGGATGCGTACCACGGCCTGCACGTCGATCCGGGCCGCTGGGCGGCGATCCTGCTCGGCGTCGCCCTGCTCGCGTCCGGGCTCTCGTCGTCGTCGGTGGGCACGATGGCGGGCCAGGTCGTCATGCAGGGCTTCATCCGCCGCGGCATCCCGATCTTCGCCCGCCGCGCGATCACCGCCGCGCCCGCACTCGTCGTCGCCCTCATCGGTGTCGACCCGAGCCGTGCGCTCGTGCTCAGCCAGGTCGTGCTCTCGTTCGGCATCCCGTTCGCGCTGATCCCGCTCGTCCTCTTCACCAGCCGGCCCGACGTGATGGGCGGGCTGGTCAACACCCGACTGACCAAGGTCGCCGCGTGGGGGATCGCTATCGTGATCAGCGCCTTGAACGTCTACCTGCTGGGCTCGACGTTCGTGTGACCGACCCGGCCCGGTCGTTCGGCCGTGTCGCTGCCGCCTACGAGCTCGGCCGGCCGTCCGTCGAGACCCACCTGTACTGGGCCCGGCTTGCCCGCTAGCCGCGCGGTCGTGATCGGTTCGGGGCCGAACGGCCTGGCCGGAGCGCTCACGCTCGCGCGCGCCGGCCTGGCCGTGGAGGCGCACGAGGCTGCGGCGGAACCGGGCGGCGGCGCGCGCACGGCCGAGTCGACGCTCCCCGGCTTCCGGCACGACCTCTGCTCCGCGATCCATCCGATGGGGCGGGACTCGCCGTTCTTCCGCTGGGCCGGTCTCGATGTCGAGTGGGTGGAGCCGCCCGCCGTCGTCGCGCACCCCCTCGACGACGGGACCGCGGCCGTGCTCGAGCGTGACCTCGGCGAGCTCGACCTGGGACGCGACACGGCTGCCTACCGCGCGCTGGTCGAGCCGATCGTCCGGAGCTGGGCGGACGTCGAACCGCTCGTACTCGGCCCGTTCCCGCCGCCCCCGCGCGCTCTGGTTCCCGCGCTCCACCTCGCAGGTTCCGTTCGCGCGGCACTCGCCGCCGCCCGCTCCCTTGCCGAGTCGAGGTTCGAGACCGACCGCGTCCGGGCGCTCTTCGCCGGGCTTGCGGCCCACTCGGTGCTCCCGCTCGAGCGGAGGCCGAGCGCCGGCTTCGGGCTCGCGCTCGCCGTGCTCGGCCACGTGGCCGGCTGGGGCTTCCCGCGTGGCGGCGCCCAGGCGATCACCGACGCGCTCGTGGCCGAGCTCCGACGGCTCGGCGGGACGATCCACACCTCCAGCACGGTCGACGAACTGCCGGAGACCGACGTCCTGCTCGCCGACGTGATGCCCGCGGAGCTTCGGCGGGTCGCACGCCTGCCCGAGCGCTACGACCGGGCCCTGCGGCGCTACCGGCACGGCCCGGGCGTCTTCAAGCTCGACTGGGCGCTTTCCGGGCCGATCCCCTGGACGGCGCCGGAGTGCGTCCGGGCCGCGACCGTCCACCTCGGCGGGACGCTCGACGAGATCTCCGCCTCCGAATGGGGCGCGTGGAGCGGACGGCCGGCCGATCGACCGTTCCTGATCCTCGCGCAGCACACGCTCTTCGACCCGTCACGGGCGCCCGAGGGGAAGCACACCGCCTGGGCCTATTGCCACGTCCCCAACGGCTGGCGCGGCGACCTGACGGGGCGGATGGAGGCGCAGGTCGAGCGCTTCGCGCCCGGCTTTCGTGAGCTCGTCCTCGCCCGGGCGGTAACGGCTCCGGCCGATTTCGAGGCGCGTGACCGCAATCTCGTCGGCGGCGATCTCAACGGCGGCACGATGGACCTCGGCCAGTTGCTGACGAGACCGGTGCGCCGGCTCAATCCGTACCGGACGCCGCTTCCTGGCGTGTATCTGTGCTCGTCGGCCACGCCGCCCGGCGGCGGCGTGCACGGGATGTGTGGCTATTCGGCCGCGCTGACTGCTTTGAGGGACAGGCTGTAAGCCTGTCCCTCAATAGCTCATCAGGCCTTGGCTCAGGGATGGATCGCTGAAGGCTCGATCACCTGGAAGTCCGAGCCCTTGACGAGGCCGAGCGTATGCAGGTCGTCGTTCGACCAGCGCGAGTCGGGCGCGCCCGTGATGTACCAGTTGGAGCCGTTGTCGGCGACCATCATCCCGTAGCGCTTCAGCGCCTCGAGCACGACGCGGGCCTGCGGCGGGAAGCCCGCGGTCGGATAGTCGCCGCGCAGGCGCACGCGCAGGCCCATGGGCGGCAGGTTCGGGTCGGTCAGCGAGCTGGCGTAATGCCGGGCCGGGTACACGTACGCGCGCTGCGTCCGCGCGACGGTGAACCTGAGCGCGTGGTCGATCGAGCCCGCCGCGACCTCGTCGTAGCGGGCAAGGCCGGGGAGGATCGGAAGGCCGGCCGCGTCGGCCGACGTCCAGTCGGCGGGCCGCAGCGCGTTCGAGTCCAGGCTCCAGATCGCGCCGGAGCCGGCCTGCCAGCGGCTTCCCTTCTTCCTGAGCGCGTACAGCTCGTACAGCCGGCAGGCGCTCGAGTCGACGATCAGCGCGTGCCGGTCGCTGCCGGACTCGATGTTCACCTTCGCGGGGATCGGATACGGCCCGGCGTCGCTCTCGTCGGCGTAGTCGAACGAGACTGCGACCTTCTTCTGCGCGGCGGTGACGACGTTGTAGGGGATCCCGATCAGGCCCCCGTTCCACGTGCCGGAGCCGAAGTCAGGGTGCAGGCCGGTGCCCGCGCCGATCGACTGGATGATCGCGCCGGAGTTCGCCGCCAGGGGCAACCCGTCGACGCGCTGGTTCCACGGGTTGTCGGCCGGAAAGAGACTGCAGCCGGCGAGCTGGGGCCCCTGCGCCGCCGCTCCTCCGAGGAACAGCGAGGCGAGCGCAATCGCTGCGATTTTCACAGGTTCTCCAGGAGCGGGTCGATGCGGTTGAAGAGCATCAGGTCGGGCCTGACCGGTTCCCACCGGTAGCGGAAAACGAGTCCCGCGTCGTCACCATCGCCGTGTACCACGTGCTCCCAGGTATCGGCAGCTTCTTCCCCGTCGGTGTGTACCTCGAACGCGTGATTCTCGTAGCGGGTGTTCCAGGAGCCCAATTCGCGCACGATCGTCGCCCGTTCGATCCCCGACTCCTCGTGCAGCTCCCGCAGCAGGCCCTTCTCCAGCGTCTCGCTCGGATCGAGACGTCCGGCCGGCACCTGGGTGCCGGCGCCCGGGTCGGCCTCCTGGTCGAAGACGAGCAGCTCGCGACGGCCGTCGCGCTCCCGCGTCACGTACGCGAGCACCCGGCGCCGCACTATTTCTTCAGCGATGCCTTGTACGCGCGCTTCGCGGCCTGGTAGCGAGCGAGCGCCTCCGCGGAGTCGACGTCTGCCAGCGTCGGGTGGTTCGGGACGAGGCCCTGCGCGGCGGCGACGCCGAATCGCTTCGCAAGCACCGAGCCGAGCGCCTTGATCTTCATCTCGCCGAAGCCGGGCAGCTCGCCGATCCGGGTGCGCAGGTCGTCCGCGTCGGCCGCTTCGGTCCAGAGACGCTCGGCCCGGCCGCCGTAGCGCTCGGCCACGAACGCGCCCAGGTCCTGGACGCGGGTGGCCATCGTCCCCGGGAAGCGGTGGATCGCGGGCTTCTGGCGGAACGCAGCTTCCAGGTCGGCCGGATCGGTTGCGGCGATCCTGCCCGCGTCGAGCGTGCCGATCCGCTGCTTCAGCTTCAGGGGCCCCATGAACGCGGTCGGAACCGGCACCTGCTGGTCGAGCGCGAACCCGATCAGCAGCGCCATCGGCTCCTGCGCGAGCAGGGCATCGGCCTCGTCGTCGCCGGTGAAGTGGAGGCGGTCGGGCATCAGCCGAGATGCTAGCCCGCACCGGCAAGCGATTCGAGCAGCACCGATCAGAACACGTGTTCGCGTCGAGCCCAGGCAGTACGCTGCCGGTGTGGGGGTTCTCGACCTCTTCAACGAGGCAACGAGTGATTGGTTCGTGCGCACGTTCGCCGCGCCGACGCCCGCGCAGGATCAGGGCTGGCCGGCGATCGCCTCCGGCGAGCACACGCTGATCCAGGCGCCGACGGGCTCGGGCAAGACGCTTGCCGCCTTCCTCTACGGGATCGACCGGCTCACGCCTGCGCCCGGAGAGGGCCTGCGCCTCCTCTACGTCTCGCCCTTGAAGGCGCTCAACTACGACGTCGAGCGGAACCTGCGTGGGCCGCTCGCAGGCCTCCGCTCGGAGCTCAGCGTCGCGGTGCGCACGGGGGACACGCCGCAGAAGGAGCGCGCGGCGATGCTGCGCAAGCCGCCGGACATCCTGATCACCACGCCCGAGTCGCTCTTCCTCCTGCTGACCTCGCAGGGGCGGGAGCTGTTGAAGACCGTCCGCACGCTGATCCTCGACGAGGTCCATGCCGTCGCGGGGACGAAGCGTGGCGCGCATCTGGCGCTCTCGGTCGAGCGGCTCGACCGGCTGACGGG
>DATCPA010000035.1:0-3860 GCA_036564335.1 Gaiellaceae bacterium | reverse complement strand
GTCGCCGCGGCCTTGTCGAGTTCGTCGGCAACGTGCTCTCGAGCTGCCGCGACTGGACGGTGGAGACGTTCGAGGACGAGCATGCGCGCGGCCTGCTCGCCCCGTGGGTGCTGCATACGGGGCTCGGTCCCGACGCGGCGTCGTCTGGCTTCATGACGCAGGTGATCGGGGTCGCGCTCGAGCTGGGCGGAATGCCCGTGCCCCGCGGCGGCGGAGTGAGGCTCGTCGAAGCCCTGCGGGGAATCGTCGAGGACGCGGGCGGCGCCTGCGAGACCGGGCGGCACGTCGAGCGGGTGGTGGTGGAGCTGGGCCGCGCGACGGGCGTCCGGACGGTGGACGGCGAGGTGATCGAGGCGCAGAGGGCGGTGCTCGCAAACGTGACGCCGCAGCAGCTGTACGGCGAGCTGCTCGGCGGGGGCGGGCCCGTCGAGGAGGCGCGTCGATTCCGGTTCGGGCGCGGCGGGATGCAGATCCACTTCGCGCTCTCGGAGCCGCCGCGCTGGCAGGGCGACGAGCGGCTCGGCCGCACGGCGATGGTGCATCTGACACCGGGGCTCGACGGCGTCTCGCGGGCGGTGAACGAGGCCGACCGTGGCCTGCTGCCCGCCGAGGCGACGGTGGTCGTCGGCCAGCCGATGGCCGTCGACCCGTCGCGCGCTCCGGACGGGAGCTGGATCCTCTGGATCCAGCTCCAGGAGATCCCTTCGCATCCGCAGGGAGACGCGGCGGGCGAGCTCGACACGACCGGCGGCTGGACCGAGACGCTGCGCGAGGCGTACGCCGACCGGATCCAGGCGCGGATCGCGCGCCAGGCGCCGAACTTCGAGGCGTCGATCCTCCGGCGGGTGGCCTGGTCGCCGGCGGACATCGAGGCGGCGCTGCCGAACATGGTCGGCGGGGACATCTACGCGGGCTCGTGCTCCCTCGACCAGAACCTGCTCTGGCGCCCGCGGCCAGGCCTCCCGGGTCATCGCACACACGTGGACCGGCTCTGGCACATCGGCGCGAGCACGTATCCCGGGCCGGGCCTCGGCGCCGGCTCGGGTACGCTCGTGGCGAAGGAGCTGCTCAGGCGGCGACTTCGGAAACGCTAGTGCCCGTCGACCGCGACACCTTCATCGAGATCATGGCCTCCTACCCGGCGGGGGTGGCGATCGTCACCACGCTCGATGCGGACGGGACCCCGCGAGGCTTGACGACGACCGCCGTGTCGAGCGTGTCGGCCGAGCCGCCGCTGCTGCTCGTCTGCGTCGACCTGACGTCGCGCACGCTGCCGGCGCTACGCGCGGGTGGCCGCTTCGTCGTCAACTTCCTCCGCGAAGGCCGGAGCGAGGTCGCCCGGCTGTTCGCCTCCAAGCGCGACGACAAGTTCGAGCAGGTGCGCTGGCAGGCGACCTCGAGCGGCATGCCGTGCCTCGCGGAGGACGCGCTGGCGTGGGCGGAGTGCGTGACCGTCCAGGAGCTCGAGCCGGGCGACCACGTGATCCTGCTCGGCCAGGTCGAGGAAGGTTCGAGCGCCGCCGGCGAGGACGCGCCGCTGATGTACTACCGCCGCTCGTGGGGCGTCTGGAAGCCGGCTCCGCGCCAGATCGGGAGCCGTGCGATCCCGGCGCTCGAGGTCAGCGGCCAGGATCTGCTCTGGGAGGGCGCAGAACTCTAGGCAGCTGCCTTCTTCTTCCGCGCCGCCGTCTTGAAGTGCGGGATCACGCGGTGCGCGAACAGCTCCTGGTTCTTGATCGCCTGCCAGTGGTCGAAGCCGCCGGGGTTGACCGTGATCGAGATCTCGGTCAGGCCCTCGCAGACATCTAGCACTCCCTCGATCCGCTCGATCACGTCCTCGGGCGTGCCGACCCAGACGATGTCGCCGGCGATCAGCTCGTCGTAGGGCGTCTCGGCCAGCTTTTCGAGGATGCCTGCCGTGTAGAAGCCGTAGCCCGCGCCGGTCAGTTCGTCGGCGGGCGGCCGCTCGTGCTCGGTGAGCGGCGACGCGTTGCCGGAGAGGAAGCCCTTGATCCCGGCCTCGGCCTCGCGCAGCGCCGTGTCGCGGTCCTCGTCGAGGTAGCAGGCGTGGATCCAGACGATGTCCGGCTCGTTCCCGTAATCGACGCATGTCTTCCGGTACAGGTCGAGCTGCTCGCGCAGCGCCTCGTACGGGAGGAGCGGCGGCACCACCACGCCCCAGCCGTTTTTTGCCGCGAGAACGTACGTCTTATCCGATGTTCCGCCCGTGAAGACGCGGAACTTCTTTTTCGGCGGCGGGACGATCCGCGCGTCGTGGATGTCGTAGAATTTCCCCTCGTAGGAGAACGGCTTGCCTCCGCTCTCGAGCGCGGTGAAGAGGATCTCCAGCGACTCGTCGTAGCGCTCGACCATCTCGCCATAGCTGACGCCGGCGCGCCAGGGGATCCAGCCGTGGCCGCGGCCGACGCCGAACTCGTAGCGGCCGCCCATCAGGATGTCCGCGAAGGCGATCCGCGAGGCCAGCACCATCGGGTTGTGGAACGGGAGCACGTGGACGAGCGTCCTGAAGTTGATCCGGCTCGTTCGCTGCGCCGCGGCCGAGAAGAGCGCGATCGGGTCCGGCGAGGAGGAGAACTTGGGGAAGAAGAAGTGCTCGATTGCCGAGTACGTGTCGTACCCGAGCCGGTCGGCGTTCTCGATCTGGTCCAGGACCTCGGCATACAGCTGTGCCGGCTGCTTACCGGGCCACCACTGCAGCTCGGAGTAGATGCTGAACTTCACCGCGCCTCCTCGTCTGGGAACACGGCGATCTTACGATGCTGCTCTGCCCGCCGCATGAGCGGCGGGCAGAGCAGCGAACCCCTAGGTGACGACGATCTTGCCCTGCATCCAGGGATGGATCGCGCAGAGGAAGTAGAGCGTCGTCCCGGGCGGAGCACTGACGACGACCTTCTCCGTCTTGTGGGGGCCCTTGGGCGCGAGCACGACCGAGTCGCCCTCGACGTCGAAGCCGGGCTGGCCCTTGTTCAGGACGTAGGTCTTGACGCCCTTGCTGTCGTCCTTCGGGTCATTCAGGTGGTGCGATGCGATCTCGCAGGGCTTGCACCGCTGCGCGAATGATTTCGGCAGGTCGGCCTTCGCTGAGATCGTCACCGTGTGCGGTTCGGGATCCTGGCCTGTCTTCGTGAACGTGATCGTCCCGCCCGAGGGCACGGTGATCGTCCCCGGCGCGAAGTGCACGGAGTCCTTGGCGTACTGGTTGATCACGAAGGACGACGTCCCCGGTGTTTTCACAACCGGAGGGCCGCCGCGCGTCGCGGCCAGCGCAGCTCCGGCGACGACCGCCGCGACAACGGCCGCGACGACCGCCACGACATGCTTCCTGCCCAATTCGGACCTCCTTCTCGCGTCTGCCCCCCGCGCAGGATTCTGTTGTCCCTCGCGCTACGTTGTGTTGGGCTTCGGTTAAGTGACGCCCGCAGCGAGCTCGAGGGCGGTGTCCCGCCTGGAGCCCGGGAGGAGCAGCCCCGCGAGCGTGCAGACGATGAGGAACCCGGTCGCCATCACGAACGTGTCCGTGAAGCCGGTCACGAGCGGGAGGCCGTCCGCGGCTGTGTGACCGGCGATGAATGTTGCCGAGAGCTGTCCGCCGATGGCGCCGCCGATCGTGCGCATGACGGTGTTCATGCCCCCGGCGGCGCCGGTCTGGTGAGGGTCGACCGCCTGGACGACGAGGTTGCCGAGCGCGGCGAATGCCAGTCCGATGCCGATCCCGAGCAGGGCGGCGCTGATCAGCATCTCGTACGGATGCTCATGGGCGACTGCGATGAAGCCGAACGACACGGCGGTGAACGCCGAGCCGACGATCGCCGCCGATTTCGAGCCGAACCGGGCGGAGA
>DATCPA010000028.1:0-4634 GCA_036564335.1 Gaiellaceae bacterium | reverse complement strand
GCCCTCGCTGCGAGCCTTGCGCCGTGGACGCCGTCTCCACGAAGGAGCTCCGCCTGGCGCTGGTCTGCTACGGAGGCTCGTCGCTCGCCGTCTACATGCACGGGGTGACGAAGGAGCTGCACCGCCTCGTGAAGGGCTCGGCCCTGCTCGAAGCGGGCGACGACGCTGCGGCCACCCCGAGCGAGCGTGTCTACGGACGTCTGCTCGACGAGCTGGCCGCGCGTCGGGGCGAGAACGCCCGGACGCGGGTGGTCGTCGACGTGATCGCGGGCACCTCCGCGGGCGGGATCAACGGCGTCTGCCTCGCGAAGGCGCTGGCGCACAACCTGTCGCAGGACGAGTTCCGCAACCTCTGGTTCGAGCGCGGAGACATCGACGGCCTGCTCGCCGCACCACGATGGCTGCCGACGCGCGTGCTCAAGGGCATCTGGGTCGCCCTGCACGCGCTGAAGACCTCGCCGCTGCGCGGTGACCTGATGGCACGGTGGATCTACGACGCCTTCCACCGGATGGACGAGCAGGGCTCGTCGCCCGCGGCGCTCCCGACGCTGCTGCCGGACCGGCACAAGCTCGAGCTGTTCGTGACCGTGACGGACTTCTACGGCTACGGGCGGCAGGTGCCGTACGCCGACCCGAACCCGATCCACGACCGGCGGCACCGTCACATCCTGGCCTTCCGCTTCGGCGGCGACGATCGCCGCGACGACTTCGACCACGACTCGAACGGCGCCCTCACCTTCGCCGCCCGGACGACGTCCTCGATCCCGGGCGTCTTCCCGCCGGTCAGCTTCGGGGCGCTGCAAGGCTGGCTCGGCGAGGAACGGCCGATCGACTTCGCGCGGCTGGAGAAACGGTTTTTCCGACCCTACGAGCTGGCGAAGTTCAAGCCGGCCTCGACGTGGTTCGTCGACGGCGGCGTGCTCGACAACAAGCCCTTCGGGCCGGCGATCGACTCGATCCGGGAGCGGCCCGCCGACGTCCAGGTCGACCGGCGGCTCCTCTACCTCGAGCCCGACCCGAGCTCCGCGCTCAGGCCGTCCGAGCGGCCCAAGCCGTCGACCCTCGCCGCGGCGCTAGGCGGGTTGACGGGCCTGCCGCGGGTCGAGCCGATTCTCGACGACCTGGTCGAGGTCGGCGCCCTGAACGAGCGCGTCCGGCGGATCCGAGACATCATCGAGACGAGCTGGGACACCGTCGAGAAGCGTGTCCGCGAGATCGTCGGCCCGCTCCCCGAGATCCCGAAAGATCCCGCCGATTCGAAGCTCACCGAGATCCGCACGCGAACCGAGGAAGAGGCCCGTCGCAGCGCCGGCTTCAGCTACGCGACCTACGTCCGGCTGAAGATCAGCGCCGTCGTCGACCGCTACGCCGAGACCGCGTGTGGCGTGTGCGACTTTCCGGCCGACTCCACTCACGCGCTCCTCACCCGGAGTGTGCTGCGCTGCTGGGCCGAAGAGCGAAAGCTGTTCGAGCAAGCCATCGAGCCGACTCCCGAGCAGCTCGACTTCCTCATCGCCTTCGACCTCGCTCACGGCGAGCGGCGTCTGCGGTTCGTGATCGACGGGCTCAACCACCTCTATCCCGACGCGGGCACCGAGGGCTATCCCGAGCGTGAGCAGATCGACTCGGCGAAGGGCCGCCTCTGGGACGCCGTGGGCACCCTGCGCGACGCCATGTCAGGCGCCGGCTTCGACGAGGCGCTGGTCGATCACTTCGACACCTGCTTCGCGGTCGAGCCGATGCGCGAGTTCATGGAACGGACCGGCTTCGACCCGAAGGAGTACGTGCACGAGCACCGCAAGCAGCTGGACGCCCTCGAGACCGCGCTGCGCACGCACCTGAAGACGCGGATGTCCGGCTTCACGGCCGACCTCTATACGAGCCTGCTCCAGCTGACGGAGGGCTGGCACAAGGAGTGCCGCTGGGATCTCCTCGTACGCTACCTGGGCTTTCCGTTCTGGGACGTGCTCCTCTACCCCGTGCAGTCGCTGAGCGACGTCGGCGAGCGCGACCACGTCGAGATCGTGCGGATCAGCCCGCGCGACACGCATCGGATCCCGGTCGAGACGAACGGGAAGCACGGGAAGCTGGTCGGCGCGGAGAAAGGCCATTTCGGCGCCTTCCTCAGCCGGCCCGGGCGCGAGCAGGACTACCTCTGGGGCCGCCTGGACGGCGCCGAGCGGTTCATCGGCATCCTGCTCGACGGCGCCGACGAGGCCGACCAGGCGCGCTGGTGCAAGGAGGCGTTCCGGGCGATCCTCGAGGAGGACGAGCAGGCGCTACCGAAGGCATCCGAGCTCGTCCGGCACGTGCGCAGGGTGATCTAGCGATGGCGGCGCTGACCAAGAGCCTCGCCAAGGAGTACAGCCTCCTGTACGAGTCCTGCCTGATCCGGCCGAAGCGCAAGGCGGCCGTCGACCAGGTCGTACGGCGACTGGCGAGCAACAGGCCCCGCTACGAGAAGGTCGCCAAGGCGCTGAAGATGCCGTGGTACGTCGTCGCGGTCATCCACACGCTGGAGGCCGGCGGCGACTTCACGCGCCACCTGCACAACGGCGACCCGCTGAATGCGCGCACGACTCACGTTCCCGCCGGCCGCCCGAAGGCGGGCAGGCCACCGTTCACCTGGGAAGCCAGCGCGATCGACGCGCTCACCTACCAGGGCTTCGGCAACTGGAAGGACTGGAGCGTCCCCGGAGCCCTCTACAAGCTCGAGGGCTACAACGGCTGGGGCTACCGCGACCACCATCCCGGGGTGAAGTCGCCGTACCTCTGGAGCTTCTCGAACCACTACACCAAGGGGAAGTACGTGACCGACGGCAGGTTCTCGCCGACGGCGGTCTCGCAGCAGATCGGCGCTGCGGTGCTGCTCAAAGGGCTCCACGACTCGGGCAAGGCCGCCGTCGAGACCGGGCCGCGCGTACTGCAGCTCGCCAATCCACACGTCACCGGCCCGGACGTGGAGGAGGCGCAGCAGCTGCTCGAGAGCAACTCTTTCGGCTCGTTCGACCCCGGCAGCGACGACGGCGAGTACGGCGAGCTGACCGCAGGCGCCGTCGAGCGCGCGAAATGGGAGCTCGGTTTCCCGCAGAACGCAGCCAACGGCGTCTTCGGGCCGCAGCTGAAGGCGATCCTCTCCGGCCAGAAACCACTACCGGCGGCCTTCAGGCAGCGGCGGGCCAGGCGGCTGCGGGAAGCCGGCCCCGAGCAGGCCGTGCGCAAGAAGATCGTCGGCTGGGCGCTCTGGGGCTGCAAGAACAGCGGTCAGATCGGCTATTCGCAGAACGGCACCGTGCGGCTGAGCGCGCTCGGGACACCCGGAGCGTTGCCGCTCGCTACCGACTGCTCCGGCTTCGTGACGCTCTGCTACTGCTGGGCCGGCGCACCGAACCCGAACGGGAGCGGCGTTTACGACGACCGGCAGCCCGCGTACACCGGCTCGATGCTCGATCGCTGCCGGCGCATCCCGAAGAGCGCCCTGAAGCCCGGCGACCTGGTCGTGTGGACGCCGCCCAGCCGGGGCCAACACGTCTGCATCGTCGTCGCAGGCGGTCCGGACCCGATGCTCGTGTCGCACGGCGACCCGTCAGGGCCCAGGCGCCTGCGCTTCTCCGCCGAGCGCGGCTACCAGCGCCGCAACGGGCACGGCGACGCCGTCTGGCTGAGCGCGTTCTAGCCGGCTCGCGCTCCTCGCCGGATGAGGGTCGCTATTGAGGCGCCCCGGGGAAGAGACCCCGCCTCGTCCGCGTCCAGTACGTGGGATGCTGGGCCGCAAAGGCCGGCGGTCGGAACAAAGGAGAGGGAGTATGAGCACGAACGGCACTGCTGCGGACAACGCGCGCCAGGAGCTTGGCGCAGGTTTCGAAGGCGAGTTGATCGGGCCCGACGACGCGCAGTACGAGGAGGCGCGCGCGTTGTTCAACGCGATGATCGACAAGCGTCCGGCATTGATCGCACGCTGCGCGAGCGCCGAGGACGTCGCCCGCGTCATCGGCTTCGCGCGCGCACACGACCTGCCCCTCGCGATCCGCGGCGGCGGCCACAACGGCGGCGGGCTCGGCAGCGTCGACGACGGCGTGATCGCCGACCTGTCCCTCCTGCGCTCGATCTCGGTCGACCCCGAGACTCGAACCGTTCGCGTCGGCGGCGGCTGCACCTGGAACGAGGTCGACGTCGCGACGAACCCGCATGGGCTCGCGGTTCCGTGCGGGATCATCTCGACGACCGGCGTCGGCGGCCTGACGCTCGGCGGAGGGATCGGACATCTCACGCGCGGCTACGGCCTCACGATCGACAACCTTCTCGGCGCGGAGGTCGTCCTCGCGGACGGGCAGCGCGTGAACGCGAGCGCGGACGAGAACCCTGACCTCTTCTGGGCGCTGCGCGGCGGCGGCGGCAACTTCGGCGTCGTGACCGAGTTCACGTTCCAGGCGCACCCGGTCTCCGACATCGTCGGTGGCCCCACGTTCTGGCCGATCGAGGAGACCGAAGAAGTGCTCAAGGCCTACCGCGAGTTCCTGCCCACGCTCGCGCGAAACGCGACGGGGTTCTTCTGCTGGCACACCGTCCCGCCGGGACCACCGTTCCCGGAGGAGATCCACATGCGCAAGATCTGCGGGATCGTCTGGTGCATC
>DATCPA010000024.1:0-5871 GCA_036564335.1 Gaiellaceae bacterium | reverse complement strand
GAGGCCGAGCCGCTGGTGCTCGCAGCCGCCGATCCGGCACAGCCGTACGGCTCAGTGCTGCCGTGGCCCCGGCGGGCCGGGGCGCGTGCGGCCCGGGTGGCGGGAGCCTACGTCGTGCTGCTCGGCGGCCGGCCCGCGCTCTTCGTCGAGCGAGGCGGCCGCTCACTTGTCCCGCTGCGCGATCCTGAGGAGGACTGGCTCCGGGTCGCGCTGGCTGCGCTCGTGGACCACGCCCGGCGGTTCAGCCGCAAGCGGCTGGCGGTCGAGCGCTTCGACGGCGAGCCGGTCGCCGAGAGCGAGGTGCTGCCGCTGCTGATCGAGGCCGGCTTCCTCGCGGGCCCGCGGCGGGCCGTTTTGCGGCCGTAGACTCACGCCGCGTGCTTCCCCGCGTGGCCTGCACCGCGAAGCCGCCGCGAGCCTTGCCACGCGTGATCCGCCGCAGCAGGTAAACAGAGACCGTGGCGGTCCGTGCTCCTCACCTCTCGAGGTCCTGCAGGCGTTCTGTCTCGCGGCGTTCGCCGAGCTCGGCCCCGAGGCCGCCCAGGGCGGCGAGCTCCCCTTTGACCTCCAGCGGAATCCTTCGGGCTTCACCGAGTACCGCCCGCTCGTGCGCGATCATGTGCTGGCCAGGGCCTTCTGGCTCGCCAGGCTCGCGGATGCGAGGGTGGCGCTCGACGAGCTCCGCCGCGAGCCGGCGGCGGCGATCTTCGCCCGTGCCCACGCGGGCCCCGAGTCGTCGGAGGATCGAGCCCTCTTCCGGGCGATTCTGCTCCCACTCCTGACCCGCACCGCCGAGGCCTGCGGCGGTTTCGACTGGGAGGACGGAGCGTTCCGGCGGATCTATGCGGAGCTCGAGCGCTCGCTGTTCGGGGCGACGCGCTCGTACACGGCCGTCGCGCCGCTCGTCGGCTTGTCGGTGGGCGCGCCGGTCGGGCTCCGGCGAGGCATTCGCGTGCTCGAGACCTCGTCCGACGAGCTCTGCATGCGCTGGCCCGAGCCGCGGGAGCTGCTGCCGTCACGCTTCGGCGACGAGCCCGAGCGGACCTGCGTGCTCGAGCTCCAGCGCGAGTTGGCGGCCGAGGAGGATACGCCACCCGACGCGCCCGCCGAGCTGGCGGACGCCGTCACCGCGCTCAGGCTCTCTACGGCCGCCGCCGTCGCGGCCGGCCCGATTGTGTTCGAGCGGCTCGACTGGCACCCCTTCGGAATCAGGCCGATGCTCGGAATCGCTGCAACCGAGCCCGGCGGCGAGCCGACCCGGCTCGACCCGTGGCGCGGCGGTCTGGCCGGCGAGCTGCTGGACAGCCTCGGTCGCGCCGAGGGTGACGGAGAGCTGGCGGAGGCGGTGGAGCGCTGGGAGCTGTCGCTGTTCGAGGGCGAGCCGCTGCGCTCCGAGCGGCTGCGCGAGTCGATTGCCGCGCTGCTGGGTGGGATGGACGGCCTCTGGGCGGCGGCGATGCGCGCGTCGATTCTGCTGGGCGAGAGCGGGCGCGAACGGGCCGGGTTGGTGGAGCAGCTGCGGGCGCTCGCGCGGGGCGAAAACGCAGACGCCGAGGTCGCCGACGCAGTGCGCCGGGGGATCGTCGAGACGCTGCTCCACGAGGATCGCGCCCGGCTGCTCGAGCACCTGGACGACGCGCTGCTCGGGCTGCGGGCGAGGCCGGCCGGCTACTTCTCCGCCCGCGCGATTCGGCACGATTCCGGCACAGCGGCGTGATTCGAGGGCCGCTACGGTCGCCCCATGGAGGAGGCGCGGCGGGTGCTGGCGCGGCTGGAGCGGATCGAGGCGCTTGAACGGGACCGCGCGCTGCCGGGCGTGCTGCTCGGCGAGTTGCGGGCGCTGCTCGAGGAGGCCGAAGCGTGGACGCGGGTCGAGCGAGGGGTACCGGACACGGCCGTTGATGCGGTCGAGCGGTGCCGCCAAATGCTCCAAGGCACGAGCAGGACTCTGCTAGCCTGAGCCGAAAGACGGCCCGGCAACAATGGCGGCCGTCCAAGACATTGAGCGCCTGCACGCCCGGGCGTCGACCTCTAAAGGAGCGACAGTGGGCAGGGTCATCGCGTTCGCCAACCAGAAAGGCGGCGTAGCGAAGACGACTTCGACCTTGAACCTGGCGGTCGCATTCGCTGAAGAGGGGAAGAAGGTCCTCGCGCTCGACCTCGACCCGCAGGGAAACCTGACGATGAGTCAGGGGCTCAACCCCGACACGATCGAGCGCTCGATGTACGACGTGCTCGTTCACAAGCTTCCGATCGAGCAGATCCTCCACCACGGCGAGATCGACCTCGCGGTCGCCTCGATCGACCTCGCCGGCGCCGAGCTCGCGCTCTCGAGCATGATCGGCCGCGAGCGCGCGTTGGAGAAGGCGCTGGCACCCGTGCGCGCGGACTACGACTACATCGTCATCGACACGCCGCCGTCGCTGGGGCTGCTGACGATCAACGCGCTCGTGGCCTCGAACGGCGTGATCGTTCCGGTCCAGTGTGAGTACCTGTCGCTGCGCGGTCTCGTCCAGCTCGAGAACACGCTGAGCATGATCCGCGAGAACCTGAACTCGGAGGTCGAGATCGAGGGCATCCTGGCGACGATGTACGACAGCCGAACGCTGCACTCGCGCGAGGCGCTCGAGATCCTGGAGGAGAACTTCGGCGACCTCGTCTTCAAGACCCGCATCCGCAAGACGATCCGCTACGCGGAGGCCCCGGTGAAGGGGACGTCGGTGCTCAAGTACGACCCGACCGGCAGTGCTGCGCAGGCTTACCGCGATCTGGCGAAGGAGGTGCTCAATGGCGCGAAAACGCGCAAGCATGCGTGAGGGCCCGCTGGCCGAGCTGTTCAGGGCGACCGAGGCCGCGCAGCGCCAGTCAGACACCCGACCGCCGGAGCACGAAGCCGAGCCGGCGCCCGAGCAGGAGCACGAGGCCGGGGCCGAGTCGACGCCCGAGCCGGAGCCCGAGCTCGAGCTGCCCCCGGCCGCTGCGGCGCCGCCTCCGCCCGCGCCCGCCGCGTCTCCGCCGCCCGCACCGGCACCTGCACCACCCGCCGCCGCTCCGCAGCCTGCGCCCGTGCCGCCCGAGCCTGCAGCCGCGCCGCAGACTCCGCCTGGGCCGGCGCCCGGATTCGAGCCACGGCATCCCGCCGAGCTGTATCCGGCGCGCGAAGAGCCCAAGCGGGAGGAGGAACGACCGGTGGCGCGCTGGGTCGAGCCGCTGCTCGAGCAGCCGCCGCCGCGCCTCTACGCGGCGCCGCGCGCCGACTCCGCCGCCTACCTGGCGGTAATCCGGGTCGTCGGGGTCGGAGGAGCAGGGTTGAACGCCCTCGACCGGATGATCGACGCCGGGATCACGGGAGTCGAGTTCGTCGCGGTCAACACCGACATCCAGCAGCTCCAGATGAGCGACGCGCCCGTGAAGATCCACATCGGCCGCGAGCTGACCTCGGGCCTGGGCTCGGGCGCCGACCCCGACATCGGCCGCGAGGCGGCCGAGGAGGCCCACGACCAGATCAAGCGCACCCTGCTTGGCTCGGACATGGTCTTCGTCGCCGCGGGTGAAGGAGGCGGCACCGGTTCGGGCGCCGCTCCCGTCGTCGCGCGCATCGCCCGCGAGTTGGGCGCCCTCGCGGTCGGGATCGTGACGACGCCGTTCCGCTTCGAGGGCACGCGCCGCAAGAGCGCGGCCGAGTTGGGCGTGGACGACCTGCGCGAGGCCTGCGACACCGTGATCGTCATTCCCAACGACCGGCTGCTCGAGGTGCTCGAGAAGAACACGTCGATGCTGGACGCATTCAAGATCGCCGACGACGTGCTACGCCAGGGCGTCCAGGGCATCTGTGACCTGATCACGATGCCGGGGCTGATCAACCTCGACTTCGCCGATGTGCGGACGGTCATGCAGGACGGGGGGAACGCCCTGATGGGGATCGGCTTCGCGACCGGTGACAACCGCGCACGCGAGGCCGCCGAGCGGGCGCTGCGCTCGCCGCTGATCGACACCGAGCTCACCGGTGCCCGCGGGATTCTGCTCTCGATCGCCGGCGGCGACGACCTTTCGCTGTTCGAGGTCAACGAGGCAGCAGAGGTCGTCCGGCAGGGCGCGGTCGACGACACCAACCTGATCTTCGGCGCGACGATCGACGAGCGTCTCACCGGCCAGGTCTGGGTGACGGTGATCGCGACGGGCCTCGGCGGCGAGCGCCGTGCACGCAGGCCCCTGGCCGTGCACCCGCGCGACGCGGCCGCGGACGACATGCTCGAGCCGCCCTCGTTCCTCAGGGACCTGTAGGACACCGGCACTAGGCTTGCTCCGTGCGCGGAGCGATTGCAGCCGGCCACCCGCTCACGGCCGAGGCCGGAGCACGGATCCTGGCCGAGGGCGGAAACGCCGTCGACGCGTGCGTCGCGGCCGCGTTCGCCTCCTGGGTGACGGAGAGCCCGCTTACCGGCCCCGGCGCGGGCGGTTTCATGCTCGTGCACCGCGCCCGTGACCGCACCGACCGGTTGCTCGACTTCTTCGTCGCGGTCCCCGGCCTCGGCAGCGAGCGCCGGCGGCCGGGAAAGATGGAGGCGATCGACATCGATTTCGACCGTGCGTCGACACAGGTGTTCAGGATCGGCGCCGCCTCCTGCGCTGTGCCGGGCGCCGCGGCCGGTCTCGAGGCCGCCTATCGCTCCTACGGGACCGTCCCGTGGCCCCGCCTGTTCGAGCCGGCGCTCGAGCTCGCCCGCGACGGCGTCGAGCTGACAGACGCCCAAGCGTACCTGCATCGGATCCTCGACCTGATCCTCCGCCACACTCCGGATGGACGCCGGGTCTACGGGCGTCGCACGCGCCTGGTAGCCGGTGACCGGCTGGTGCTCGACGACCTCGGCGGGACGCTGGAGGAGTTGGCCCGGAAGGGAGCTGCTGCGATCTATCGCGGGGCCCTTGGCCGCCGGCTCGTCAGCCATCAGCGGGCGTCCGGTGGGGCGATCACGGCCGCCGACCTCGCTGCGTACCGCGTCGTGCGCCGCCGGCCGGTCCGGGCTGCGTTTCGGGGACACGAGTTCGTCTCGAACCCGCCGCCGTCGTCCGGCGGCGTGCTGATCGGCTACGGCCTACGCCTGCTCGACACGCTCGGCCCGGACGGTGCCCAGGGGACGGCAGACGCGGCCGCGAGGCTGGTCGAGGTGATGCGCGAGCAGGGCCGAGCCCGTGGAGGCAGCTTCGCGCGCGACCTCCAACGCGGCGGCCTAGCGAGACGGTTGTACGACGAGGCGAACGTGCACGCTGCTGTGCAGCGCGTCCGGGCCGGGCTGGCCGGGGCGGCGGAGACCGGCGAGCGGGGTACCACGCACATCTCCGTCGTCGATGCCTCCGGAAACGCCGCGTCACTGACGTCGTCCACGGGCTCCGGCTCGGGCGTGATCGTCCCCGGGACGGGGATCAACCTGAACAACATGCTCGGCGAGCACGACCTCAATCCCGCAGGTGCCGAAGCGAGGCCGGGCTCGCGGCTGACGAGCATGATGGCGCCCTCGCTCGTCGTCCGGGGTGGCCGGCCGCGGCTCGTCGTCGGCAGCGCAGGGTCGGCCCGCCTGCGTGGCGCGATCCTTCAGGCCGTGGTGAACGTGATCGATCACGGCCTGGACGTCGAGGCCGCGATCAACGCGCCTCGGGTCCACCTCGACGAGCCGCACGTCCATTGTGAGGGCGGCATGGAACCGGCCGAGGTCGACCGGCTCGAGGAGCGCGGCTACAACGTCGTGCGCTGGCGCCGCCGCAACCTCTATTTCGGCGGTGTCTCCGCGGTCGAGGTGGGGGCCCGCGGGTCGCTCGCCGCCGCAGGCGATCCCAGGCGCGGCGGCCACGGGATCGTGGTCGGGTGAAGGA
>DATCPA010000008.1:0-1597 GCA_036564335.1 Gaiellaceae bacterium | reverse complement strand
CGTCACTCCGACCCCGAGGACGACCATCTGGCGTGCGAGCCGCCCGAGGCGACGCTCGAGCGGGGTGGGAGGCGGCTTCGCGTCGGCGGCGAGCGACGCGACGAGACCCAGCTCCGTGCCGGCGCCCGTCTCGGTCACGAGCGCTCGCCCACGGCCGCGGGTGACCGCCGTCCCGGCAAACACCATCGACCTTCGCTCAGCCAAGGCAGCTCCGGGAGCGACTGCCAACATATGTTTCGCGACGGGCAGCGATTCCCCGGTCAGCGCGGACTCGTCGATCTCGAGCCCGTGCTCCTCGTAGAGGCGCGCGTCGGCCGGAACCCGATCGCCTTCAGCGAGGTGCAGGACGTCGCCCGGAACGACCTCGGCCGCGTCGATCCTCACCTCGACGCCGTCTCGAATGACGGTGGCGAAGGGCGTGAACGCCCTCGAAAGTGCGAGGATCGCCCGATCGGCGGCGGCTTCCTGCCAGAAGCCGAGAGCCGCGTTCAAAACGAGGACGGCGGCGATCGCCGCACCCTCCATCCGATCGCCGATCGCTACAGACACCAGCGTAGCCGCGACGAGCAGCACGACCAACGGGTCGGCGAGCTGCCGGAGCGCGATCGACGCATACGGTGGACGAGTGGGTCGCCGTGGCCGGTTGGGGCCGTACCGCTCTAGCCGCGCCCTGGCCTCTTCGGCGCTCAGTCCCAGGAGAGGATCAGTGCCGGAGCGGGCAAGCGCCTCAGCCGGGGAGACACCGAAGGCGGGCGATGCTTCGATCGCTTCCGTCAGCCTCGATTCGGCTCCGGTCGCGTCCATTGCCAGCTACCGACGCGTGTGACGAATCACCAGCACCGATGAGCGGGCCTGGTGTGCGACGCGCTCCGAAACAGACCCGAGTGCCGCGACGCCGTGCAGTCCGCGACTCCCGACGACGACAAGATCGGCCTCTTGAGAGGCCTTCACCAGAGCGTCGACGGGCCGCTCGTCGAGCGTCTCGACGAACGGCGTTCGGAGGTGCGCGCGTGTCAGGTCGACCGGCTTGCCCTTCGTCCCGACGATCGCCCGCAAGTCGGCGCCGAAGCGGCGCGCCAGGTACTCCGCCGCGGCGATTGCTTCGTCCGACGCCGCGGAGCCGTCTATTCCGACAACCACTGCACGCGGAAAGAGCGCTTTCGCGGCCGGTGGCCTTGCGATCAAGACCGCGCATGCCGCGCTGTGGATCATGTCACCGGCAACGCCGCCGAGCAGGATCTCGGACCAGCGGCTGTGGCTGTGGCTTCCGAGGGCCAGCAAGGTGCCTTTGGCTCTGGATACCTCGCGGAGAAGCGCGTTCTCCGGCGCCGCGTTGACGAGACGGCCGGCGGCTCGCGGCCCGATCATCCTCTTCGCGGCCTCGAGCGCGACGGCCGCCTCGCGCTCTATTTGCTGGGCCAAGCGTGAGGCCGACCAGCCGGCGAGAGCGGCTTCGGCCAGATGCGCCGCCGCGAACGCCTCGATCCAGCCGTCGGCAGTGACGAGCCGCGCCGCCTGACGGCAGGCCTCGAATCCCGCTTCGGATCCGTCGACGCCGACGATGACACGCTGAAAGATCGATTCTGGATGTCGCGTC
>DATCPA010000133.1:0-16638 GCA_036564335.1 Gaiellaceae bacterium | reverse complement strand
GAGGCGGCCCGTGGCGCCGCCGGAATCGCGCTGCGACTGCGCCGGTACCGCGAGACGCGCAGCGTCGGGATGCTGGTGTTCGACGACGAGGGCGGGAAGGCGGCCGCGCTCGCGGCCGACCTCCACGCGCGGCTCGAACGGCTGGGCGTCTACGAGCCGGAGCGGCGGCCCTGGCTGCCGCACCTCACGGTCGTCCGCTTCCGGCAGCGGCCGGGGCTGTCGCCGCCGCTTCCAGACCTTGGCGAGGTCTCGCCGTCCGACGCAGCTGTTTACCTATCCGTACTGCGGCCGACCGGGGCCCAGTACGTTGTCGTCCAGGGATTCGGGTTAGGAGGAGACTAAGGTGGATCGCGAACAAGCACTCGACGCGGCGCTCGGCCAGATCGAGCGGGCGTTCGGCAAGGGATCGGTCATGAGGATGAGCGACCGGCCGCAGGTCTCCGTGGGCGCCGTCTCGACCGGCTCGCTCGCGCTCGACCTCGCACTCGGCATCGGCGGCCTGCCACGGGGGCGCATCGTCGAGATCTACGGCCCGGAATCCTCGGGCAAGACGACGCTCGTCTACCACGTGATCGCCGAGGCGCAGCGCCGCGGCGGGATCTGCGCCTTCATCGACGCGGAGCATGCAATGGATCCTCAATACGCACGTCGGATTGGAGTCAACATCGACGAGCTCCTCGTCTCGCAGCCCGACACCGGCGAGCAGGCGCTCGAGATCACCGAGCTGCTCATCCGCAGCGGCGCGCTCGACGTGGTCGCGATCGACTCGGTCGCCGCCCTCACCCCGAAGGCGGAGCTCGAGGGCGAGATGGGTGACACCCACGTCGGCCTCCAGGCGCGGATGATGAGCCAGGCGATGCGCAAGCTCGCCGGCACGCTCAACCGCACCGACACCATCTGCATCTTCACGAACCAGCTGCGCGAGAAGATCGGGGTCATGTTCGGGTGCATGTCCTATAACACGCGCGTCGTCTTGGCGGATGGGAGTACCGAGAAGATCGGCAAGATCGTCAACCAGCGGCTACCTGTCGAGGTCCTTTCGATGGACCCCGATACGGGTGAGATCTCGCCCAACCGGATCTCTGAATACTTCAAGAACGGCGCAACGGACGAATGGCTGCGCTTCGAAGTCGAAGGCGGCAAGTCCGGCCGGCGCAAGTTCGGCTGCACTCGCCAGCACGTCATCTTCACGCCAGACGGTGAGCGTCGTGCGGCGGACATTCAAGAGGGCGACGAAGTTCTTGTCGCGGTGAAGCACTACCGGCTATCGGGCGACCAAGAGCAGCTCATCCTAGGCGGACTGCTGGGCGACGGCTCCCTCCGCCGGATCTCGAAGCACAACGTCTCGTTCCGTGTCGGCCATGGACCGAAGCAGCGCGAGTACCTCGAGTGGAAGCACGAGATGCTCGCGCCTTTCGCTCATGCCGTCGCGCCGACCGGCAAGGGATTCGGCTTCGACACGATCCCGATGCATCAGCTTGGTTGGCTCGAGGAAACCGCCTACCGTGGAAGCGGCGGCAAGTGCGCCGTCAGCGAGGAGTGGGCAGCACAACTTGACGCTCGTGCAATTGCGGTCTGGTACGTCGACGACGGAACGTTCTCCGGGCACTACGCCCGCTGGGGTCACGGGAAAGCCGAGATTTGCGCCAAGAGCCTTGGGCAGCCCGATCGCGAGTTGCTTGCACGCCGTTGCGAGGAGCTCGGAATGGGCCGAGCGACGGTCACCGAGCGGGGACTGCTCTTCAGCGGCGACCGCACGCGTCTCCTGCATGAGCGCATCGCCCCATACGTACATCCGTCCGTGGCCTACAAGCTGCATCCGGAACTGCGCGGCCGGTTCGAGTGGGAACCGGACATGAGCGACGCTCATTTGAACGGAACGCGCCTCGCTTCGAGGACGCTCTACCGGCCTGTCCCGATGCGCGTCGTCCGGAGGTACGCAAAACCTGCGACCCCCCGACATCGGACGCGGTTCGACCTGGAGATCGAGGGCAACCACACGTACTTGGTAGACAACGTGGTCGTCCACAACTCCCCGGAGACGACGCCGGGCGGCCGGGCGTTGAAGTTCTACGCGTCGGTGCGCCTCGACATCCGTCGGATCGAGACGCTGAAGGAGGGCGTGGAGGCGATCGGCAACCGCGTGCGCGTGAAGGTGGCGAAGAACAAGGTCGCGCCGCCGTTCAAGCTGGCCGAGTTCGACATCATCTACGGCTCGGGGATCTCCTGGGAGGGCACCGTCCTCGACACGGGCGTGGAGCGGAAGATCGTTCAGAAGTCAGGCTCCTACTTCAGCTTCGACGACGAGCGGCTCGGCCAGGGCAGGCAGAACGCGGCCGCGTTCCTGCGCGAGCACCCCGACGTGACGCAGGGGATCCTCACGAAGATCCAGGCGGAGCTCGGCGACGACCAGGTTGTCTCGGCGCGGCTCCTCCCGATCGCCGAGCCGGCTGACCAGGAGGTGGCGGCGAAGAAGAAGGCCGCCGCCGCGGCCGCCGTGGAGGCCGTGCCCGTTGAAGAGGCGGTGCCCGCTGTCGAGGTCGAGGTCGAGGTGGCGGAGGCGGCGGTCGAGGCGTAGTAGTGACCCGGGAGGAGGACGACGAGCGCCGGCTCGCGCTCGAGCGTGCTGTCCGCGCCCTTGCCCGGCGGGACCACTCCGCGGCGTCGCTGCGGGCGAAGCTGGAGCGGGCCGGTGTCTCCGAGCCGGCGCGGGACGAAGCCGTCGAAACCCTCGCCGGTGTCGGTTACCTCGATGACGAACGGTTCGCACGTGACCGCGCCGAGCGCCTGGCCGCGCGGGGCTACGGCGACGACTGGATCCGGGGCGATCTCGACGTCCAGGGGGTATCTCCGGAGGTGGCCGAGACCGCGCTCGCGGGACTCGAGGCGGAGCGGGAACGCGCCCTACGAGAGGCCGCGAAGCTCGGTGCCGGGCCGCGTATGGCCCGTGCCCTCCAGCGCCGTGGCTTCTCGGAGGAGACGCTGGAAGGCGTGGTGACGGAGTCGGTTGCGGACGACCCCTGGGGAGGAGTAGGATAGACATGCTCTATTCGACGTTTTGCCTGCATACGACGCATTTCCGAATCGATTGACAGCACGATCCGAACGATGACGACGATGACACCCCTGCATACGACGGCTTTCGGAGGCGCACGACCTAGGTAGAAGGCGCGGTCTGTCGGCCGCCGTCTCTGTGCAGCGATTCGTGGGATGCGCCCGCGCCGGCTCGGCAGCGGATGGGTGGGCGGCGCTCGCCGTCGGACAACCGACCAAGGAAGCGCATGGGGATCGTGATCGGCATTCTCGTCGGGCTCATCGCGGGCAGTGGGCTCACCGTGGCCGCTCTCGTGCTCAACGGCGGCTCCCGGCTCGCGGCGGCGAGACGGACCCGGCAACTGCTGATCCAGGAGGCGCGCGGAGAGGCCGATGTGCTCCGTCGCGAGGCGCAACTGGCGGCGAAGGAGGAAGCCGTCCGGCTGCGAGAGGAGATCGAGCAAGATGTCAAGACGCGGCAGGTCGAAGCTGCGCGCGCTCAGGAGCGGCTGGCGGCGCAGCAGAACGACCTGGAGCGGCGCCTGGGCGAGCTCGACCGCCGGGAGCAGGGCATCGCCGACCGCGAGACGCACGCCCGGCAGCTCCAGGACGAGCTCAAGACCGAAAAGGACCAGAGCGAGCTCGAGCTCGAGCGCGTCTCGGGGCTGACCATGAATGAAGCGAAGGCGGAGGTGCTGTCGCGCTCCGAGGAGCTCGTCCGGCATGAGCTCGCGCGGCGGGTGCGTCAGATGGAGGAGGAGGCGCAGTCGGAGGCGCGGCGCCGGGCGCGCAACCTGGTCGCGGACGCGCTTCAACGCGTGGCTGCCAGTCACGCCGCCGAGACCACCGTCTCGCTCGTCGAGCTCCCCTCCGACGACATGAAGGGGCGGATCATCGGCCGGGAGGGGCGCAACATCCGCGCGCTCGAGCACCTCACCGGGGTCGACATCATCATCGACGACACCCCCGGCGCGGTCGTCCTCTCGTCGTTCGACGGGATCCGGCGCGAGGTGGCGAAGATGACGCTGACCAAGCTGATCGAGGACGGGCGCATCCACCCGGCGCGGATCGAGGAGATGTACTACCAGTCGAAGGCCGAGCTGGAGGATCACATCCGGCAGGCGGGCGAGCAGGCGGTGTTCGAAGCGAACTGCGGAGACTTCCACGAGGAGATCGTCAAGATCCTCGGCCGGCTGCGGTACCGGACGAGCTACGGCCAGAACGTGCTCAAGCACACCCTCGAGGTCGTCCAGCTGGCCGGGATCATGGCCAGCGAGCTGGACGCGAGCGTGAAGACCGCCAAGCGCGCCGCGCTGCTCCACGATCTCGGCAAGGCGCTGACGCATGAGGTCGAGGGCTCGCATGCCGCGATCTCGACCCAGTACGCCCGCCGCTACGGCGAGACGCAGGGCGTCGTCCACGCGATCGAGGCGCACCACTACGAGGTGCAGCCGCAGACGGTCGAGGCGGTGCTGCTGATCGCGGCGGATGCGATCTCGGCATCCCGCCCCGGCGCCCGGGGCGAAAGCCTGGAGGGCTATATCAAGCGGCTCGAGTCGCTCGAGGAGCTGGCGGGGCAGAGGAAGGGGGTCGAGAAGGTCTACGCGCTCCAGGCCGGTCGCGAGATCCGCGTGATCGTGAAGCCGGAGGAGATCGACGACGACCAGGCTGTTCTGCTCTCGCACGAGATCGCGCGCGAGATCGAGGCGCACCTCGAGTACCCCGGCCAGATCAAGGTGACCGTGATCCGCGAGTCGCGCGCGATCGAGTTTGCGAAGTAATTTTTCCGCTCCGGCGGCGGCAAAGCCGCCACCTCCGCCGCTTGGCCGGCTCCGTCGAGCCTACGCCGGCGGGTCAGAATCTCGTAGTTCAAAGGTCATCAGAAGTTCGGGTCGGTCCGGCCGGGCTGCATCGCCCAGTAGTCCCGCTGCTCGACGACGAGGCCGTCGTGCCCGAAGCGGAGCAGGGCAACGCCCCTGAGCGTCTCCTCCTCGCCGTCGGCCGATACGACGGCCCAGTACTCGACCGCGGCGCGGTCTCCGTCGACCACCGGTTCGCCGAAGCGGCACTCGACGAGCTCCTCGTCCGAGAACGCGCGCAGCGCGTAGTCGCGTGCGCTCTTCTCCGGCTCGCGGAACGGGTGCGAGCGGTACGCGGCGTCGGGCGCGTACAGCGCTCCGATCGCATCGGCGTCGCCAGCCTCCCAGCCGCTTGTCCAGCCTTCGACCCACGCTCGTGCGGCGGCTTCGCCGTCCACGGGCGGGATGGTACTTTGCGCCGCGTGAAGCGGTATTTCGTCACCACCTTCGGCTGCCAGATGAACGCCCACGACTCGGAGCGGATCAAGGGCATGCTCGAGGAGCTCGGGCTCGGCGAAGCGGTGTCGCAGGACGAGGCCGACGTCGTCGTCTTCAACACCTGCACGATCCGCGAGAAGCCCGATCAGCGCCTCGCGGCGCACCTCGGGCAGGCGAAGGCGCTCAAGGACCGCGACCCCGAGCGTGTGATCGCGGTCGGCGGTTGCTATGCCGAAGCGCAGCGCGACCGGATCTTCGAGCTCTACCCGTTCGTGGACGTCGCTTTCGGGCCCGGCTCGATCCCGCACCTCGCGGACTGGCTCGGTGCCGGAGGCGAGGGGACGCCCCGCGGTCGCTTCGCCGAGTGGACGCAGTTCGCCGGCGACCTGCCCGCGCGCCGGGAGCGGCCCTTCCAGGCGTGGGTGCAGGTCTCGATGGGCTGCAACTCCAAGTGTGCGTACTGCATCGTCCCCTCGGTGCGCGGGCGCGAGCAGTCGCGCCGTCCAGGTGACGTCGTCGCCGAGGTCACCGTGCTCGCGGCGGACGGCGTGCGCGAGATCACCCTCCTGGGCCAGAACGTCAACTCGTACGGCCGCGACCTGCTCCCGGAGGTTCGCACCGGCTTCGCCGACCTCCTGCGCGCCTGCGACGAGGTCGAGGGGATCGACCGGATCCGCTTCACCAGCCCGCACCCGAAGGACTTCCGTCCTGACGTGATCGAGGCGATGGTGGAGTGCGCGGCCGTTTGCGAGCATGCGCACCTGCCGTTGCAGTCGGGCTCGACGCGCGTGCTGAAACGGATGCGCCGGACGTACTCGCGCGAGCGCTATGTGAAGCTGGCCGGAGAGATGCGCGCGGCGATCCCGGACCTCGCGCTGACCACCGACCTGATCGTCGGTTTTCCCGGCGAGACCGAGGCTGACTTCCGGGAGACGATCGAGGTGGTCGAGGAGATCGGCTTCGACGGTGCGTTCACGTTCGTCTTCTCGTCGCGCGCCGGAACCGAGGCGGCCACGATGGGAGACCAGGTCACCGAGGATGTGAAGCGCGAACGGATCGAGCGGCTGATCGACGTCGTCCAGAACTCGGCCGCGGCGCGGAACGCAGAGCGTGTCCGCGGGGTGGAGGAGGTGCTCGTCGAGGGGCCGAGCCGCACCGACCCGTCGGTGCTACGCGGTCGAACCCGCCGGAACACGACGGTGAACTTCACGGGCGCCGCGACGGCCGGCGAGCTCGTCTCGGTGCGGATCGACGGCTCCACGTCGACTACCTTGCGCGGCGAGCAGGTCGCTCTCGCCGCCGCGTAGTGCGCTCCCGCGACCTCGTCTGGGAAGGCCTGCTCAACGTCCGCGACCTCGGCGGTCATCCGACCGAGGGCGGCGGCCGGACGCGCTTCGGCGTATACGTCAGGGCGGACAACCTCGAGCGTCTCACCGATGCCGGTTGGCGTGCGCTCGTCGACTACGGAGTCCACACCGTCGTGGATCTCCGCCTGGCCGGAGAGCGAGGCGCCGAACCCCCGCCCGATCTCCCGATCGTCACTCTGCACCGTCCGCTCGTGCCGGACTTCGGGCACCCGGACTGGCTGGAGATCAACGCCGTGTCGCTCGGCGCCGAGCTCCCCGAGTCGACGCGGCTCGTCTACCTCGAGTTCCTCGAGCGGTATCGCGACCCCTTCGGGGAGGCGATCTCGACGATCGTCGCCGCCGACGGCGAAGGCGCCGTCCTCTTCCACTGCATGGGTGGGAAGGACCGGACCGGGCTCGTCACGGCGCTCCTCCTCCGGACCGTCGGGGTCGACGCGGAGTCCGTCGCCGAGGACTACTCCCTGTCGGGAACCAACCTCCAGGCAATGCACGACGCCTGGATCGCGGGCGCCGTCGACGACGACGACCGCGCGCTGCGGATCAGGATCAGCGCGACGCCGGCCGAGGCGATGCTCGGCGTGCTCGAGACGCTGGAGGAGCGCTACGGCGGGGTCGAGGGCTATCTCCTTGCTGCGGGGGTGGACGAGCAGGAGCTGGAGGCCATTCGCCTCCGGCTGCGCGCATGAGCCGTAGGCTTGACGGAGGCGACAAGAGAGAGGAGGTGCCGGCTTTGCCGGCGCCGGAGCGGATATTGCGCGGCGTGCTCGCGATCTTCGGCCCGACGGCGAGCGGAAAGAGCGCCGTCGCGGAAGCGCTCGCGGACCGCATCCCCGCCCGGGTCATCTCCGCGGACTCGGCACAGCTGTACCGGGGGCTTTCGATCCTGACGAACCAGTCCCCGGCGGCGCTGGTCGCGATCTGGGACCTCGGGCACGAGGCATCGGTCGCCGAATACGGGCGCCTGGCTCACGCGGAGATCGACACGGCGCTCGCGGCGGGCTCGACCCCGGTCGTCGTGGGCGGCACCGGGCTCTATTTCCGGGCAGCGCTCGGCGAGCTCGACCTCCCACCGGCGCCCCCGGCCGGCGCGAGGGCCCGCTGGGAGGCGCTGTACGACGAGCGTGGGGGCGAGGCGGCCCACACGCTGCTCGCAGAGCGGGACCCGGAGGCGGCCGCCGCCGTCCACCCGAACGACCGCCGGCGGGTCGTTCGCGCGCTCGAGCTGGCGGACGCCGGGCATTCGCTGCGCGGCGACAGGTTGTGGACCGAGGAGTGGCGTCACCCGACGCTCGTGGTCGGGCTCGACGTCCCTGTCCCCGAGCTCGACCGGCGGATCGCGGAGCGGACCCGTGCAATGTTCGAGGCCGGCGTCGTCGAGGAGGCGCGGAGCGCTCTCGCCGGGCCTCTCTCGTCGACCGCGGGGAAGATCCTGGGCTTGCGGGGGGTCGCCGAGCTGCCCCGCGAGGAGGCGGAGATCGTGCTGGCGGCGCGCACACGGCAGCTCGCCGCGTACCAGCGGAAGTGGATGCGCAGGATCCCGGGCCTCGTTACGGTCCAGGCGGATCGGTCCCTCGACGAGGTGGTGGATGATGTTCTCGCGCTGGCGCGCGGCGGGCAACGAGTACCTGCTGGCCGAGAGGGCTGAGCTCGGCCGGCCGCTGACCGCGGATAGCGTGCGTGCGGAGGTCGGCGGGGCCGACGGCATCCTCGAGGTCGTGCGCGTCGACGGGGAGGAAGCGGAGATCGTGATCTGGAACCCCGACGGCTCGGTGGCGGAGCTGTCCGGGAACGGGACGCGGATCGCCGCGAGGTGGCTTGCCGAGCGGACGGGGGCTACGGTGGTCCGGATCCGGGTAGGCCCGCGCGAGGTGGTCGCGCGGATGATCGACGACGGTCTGATCGAGCAGGAGCTCGGCCCGTTCAAGGTGCACGAGGGCGAGCGGATCGCCGGCCTCCACGTCGTGGCGGTCTCCGTGGGCAACCCGCATGCGGTTGTCGTGGGCGACCCGGACGACCTGCCGCTGATCGGGCCGCTGCTGGAGACGCATCCACGCTTTCCGGGACGGACGAACGTGCAGGTCGCGCGCGTCGACGCTCCGGGGAGGGTCACGGCGCGCGTCTGGGAGCGCGGCGCGGGGGAGACGCTGTCGTCGGGCACGAGCGCAGTCGCAGTCGCGGCCGCAACGCACGGCGAGGGCGAGGTGGCGGTCTCGTTCCCGGGCGGTGTGCTCCAGGTGCGGCTCGCAGGCGGCCGGGCGTGGCTGACGGGCCCGGCCGAGCGCGTGGACTAGCTCCTCCTAGCCGCTCCCGATCCCGTGCTCCCGCAGCGCGTCGTTCAGAGAGACCTTCAGATCGGTCGCTTCGCTGCGCCGGCCGATGATCAGCGCGCACGCGAGCTGGTACGTCCCGGCCGGGAAGTCCTTCGGACGCGTTCCGGGGACGACGACCGAGCGCGGCGGCACGTAGCCGCGGTGCTCGACCGGCTCGGCGCCCGTGACGTCGATGATCGGCACGCTTGCAGTCAGGGCCACGTTCGGCCCGAGCACGGCGCCCTCGCCGATGCGCACCCCCTCCGTGAGGATGCAGCGCGAGCCGATGAACGCTCCGTCCTCGACGATCACGGGCCGGGCGTTGACCGGCTCGAGGACGCCGCCGATCCCCACCCCGCCGGCCAGATGGACGTCGGCGCCGATCTGCGCACACGAGCCGACCGTCGCCCACGTGTCGATCATCGTCCGCGGCCCGACCCAGGCGCCGATGTTGACGTAGCTCGGCATCATCACCACGCCTTCCGACAGGAACGACCCGTACCGCGCGACCGCAGGGGGGACAATGCGGACGCCCTGCGACGCGTAGCCGTGCTTGAGCGGGATCTTGTCGTGGTACTCGAACGGCCCGAGCTCGACCGGCTCCATCTTCCGCAGGCGGAAGTAGTCCAGGATCGCCTCCTTCGCCTCCTCGTTCACGACCCAGTCGTCGCCGGACCGCTCGGCGACTCGGAGTTCGCCGCGGTCGAGCGCCGCGATCGTCTCCTCGGTGTTCATGGGCTCAGAGCACCTCCTCGAGGATCGCGGCCGCCCGCTCGCATTCCTCGAGCGTCGGGACGAGCGCGATGCGGATGTACCCCTCGCCGGCCTCGCCGAGGTACGAGCCGGGAGCAACGACCACACCGTGGCGGAGCAGCCGCTCGGCACACGCCTCCGAGGTCTCGTCCCCGGGAACCTCGACCCAGAGGTACATCGTCGCCTCGCTGGCTGCGACACGCCACCCCTTCCGGCCGAGTACGCCGAGGAGAACGTCGCGCTTGCGGCGGTACGCCTCGCGTGTCCGCTCCACGTGCGCCTCGTCGTTCCAGGCGACGATGGATGCGCGCTGCACGAACTCCTGCGGCGCGGCCCCCGTGGACGGTCGGTACGTGCGGAGCACCGAGATCACCTCGGGCGGCCCGGCCACGAACCCCGAGCGGTAGCCGGTCATCGAGGAACGCTTCGAGAGCGTCTGGAAGACGACGACATTGGTCCGGTCGGCCACCTGGAGCGCCGACGAGGGAGGTTCCGTGAACCAGAGCTCGCTGTAGGCCTCGTCCGAGCAGAGCAGGAAGTCGTGCTCGCGCGCGAGCCCCGCGGCCCGCTCGTAGAAGCCCGGCGGCGCGAGCGCGCCGGTCGGGTTGTTCGGGTAGTTGACCCAGAGAAGCGCCACCCGGTCCCAGTCCTCGACGCTGTCGAGGTCGGGGAGGAACCCGTTCTCCTCGAGCAGCGGCAGCGCCCGCACGCGCGCGCCGGCGAAGGCCGCGCCGCGGCCCGGCACGGGGTAGCCGGGCTCCGTCACCACGACCGTGTCCCGGGCGCTGCCCCGGTCGACCATCACCTGGGCGAAGCTGAAGATCGCCTCCTTGCTCCCGTAGGTCGGGATCACCTCGGCGGCGGGGTCGAGGTCGACGCCGAACCGGCGGCCGCACCACCCGACGATCGCCTGTCGCAGCTCGGGCAGGCCCTCGGCCTTCGGGTACCCCATGCGCTCCTCGAGCGCGTCGACGAGCGCCTGCCGGATGGCCGGATCGGTCGGCTCGCGCGGGTCGCCCGGCCCGAAGTCGAGGATCTCGATCCCGGAGTCGGCGGCCTCACGCTTCGCGCGCTCGATGCGCACGAACGGATACGTGCCCTGCGCCGAGAGAACCGGGGAGACCTGCATGGGGAGAACGCTAGCCGCTGAGGAAGCGCTTCAGAGCCTCGAAGGTCCGTTCCAGCTCTGCGATCGCGACGCGCTCGTCGCGGCGGTGCGCGTAGCGCGTCGCCCCGGGGCCGAGGTTGACGGCGTCGAGGCCCTGCGCGGCGAACTCCGCGACCGGTGTCCAGGCCTGCTTCGGTTCGATCGCCAGGCCGCCCGTCTTCCGTAGGCGCTGCACGAGCGGCGAGTCGACGGCGACTCGCGCGGGCGGTGAGTTCGAGACGATCTCGAGCTCGGCGCCGACGAGCTCGCGCAGCCGCGCTTCCGCCTCTTCGCGGGTGCGGTTGGGCGCGTAGCGGTAGTTCAGCCGCACCTCGACCCGGTCGGGAATCACGTTGTCGGCGATCCCGCCGGCGATGCGGGTTGCGCTGAGCACCTCGACGAACGTCAGCCCGCTGACCTCGACCCCGAGCCGCGGTGCCTCCACGACCGTCCGCAGCCCCGCGACCGCGAGATCGATCGCGTTCACGCCCTGCCAGGGACGTGCCGAGTGCGCGCTCTCGCCCCGGAAGACGAGAGTGGCGTTGAGATTGCCGAGGCAGCCGGCGTGGATCGCGTTGTCGGTGGGCTCGAGCATGACGACAAGGTCGGAGTCGAGCACGAGCGGCGCCTCGGCGAATACGCGCGGGAGGGCGCTCTCCTCGCCCGGCAGCTCTTCGCGGACGAAGAAGAGGAAGGCGAGGTCGCAGCTGAGTGCGGGCCGCTCGTTCGCCCAGCGGGCGATCTCGACCATCACCGCGAGCCCGCCCTTCATGTCGCTTGCTCCGAGCCCGACGACCCAACCGTCCTCGATGCGGCCGGGCAGGTTGTCCTGCGGCGGAACGGTGTCGAGGTGCCCGGCCAGCAGCACGAGCGGGCGGTCGGTTCGCTCCGTCGCGAACAGCAGCGCCTCGTCCGTCGCGTACGCGGCAGGCAGGGAGACCACTTCCGACACGTGGTCGCGCAACTCTCCCTCCTCGCGGCTCACAGACGGGATATCGATGAGCTCGAGCGTGCGCTGGCCGAGGTTCGGCGTCATGCCCGGAGCATAGGGCTCGATATGTAAATGATTTCTGAACAGGTGATTTCGCAACCTCTGCCGCGGGAAGAACAACGTCCAACGACTGAGGAGGGGTGAAATCGATGAAGACGCTGAGAAAGCGATGGCTGTTGCTCGGCGGGGTCTTCGGAGCCGGAGTGGGGGCGGTCGTCGTGTCCGCCCTCGCGATCTTCGCCGGAGCCGGCATTGCTGCCGGTCAGGCGAAGCCGGTAAACGCAAGTCCGCCGACGATCACTGGTACGCCCCAGGAGGGGAAGACCCTGACCGGTAACCGTGGAAGCTGGGACAACACGCCGACCGACTACAACTACTTCTGGCGGCGGTGTAACGGAGGCGGCAACAACTGCTCGGGCATCGGGGGCGCGAACGCGCTCACCTACACGCTGAGGGCAGGAGATGTCGGCAGCACGATCCGGTTCCGGGTCGTGGCGAAGAACGCAGATGGCCAGAACGACGCCGATTCTGCACCGACCGACGTGATTCAGAAGGCGTCGACTCCGACTCCGCCGCCGACGACGACGACCACGCCTTCGCGGGGCAGCGGCTGCCCGGCTGGGGGGAATCCCGACCAGGTGGCCAACATCAACGCGCCGGCGAGCCTGATCCTCGACGCGCAGACGAGCGATCCGTCGGTCGTCACCGCCGGCGTCGAGACGCTGGTTGTTCGGTACCACGTCACCTCGACGTGCGGCGGTCCCGTCCAGGGCGCGCTGGTCTACGCGACGGCGACGCCGTTCAACCAGTTCGCGATCCCGCCCGAGGTGCCGACCGGCGCCGACGGGTGGGCCGAGCTCCGCTTCCAGCGGCTCTCGGGCTTCCCGGTCAGCTCCAGGCAGCAGCTGATTGCGATGTTCGCCCGCGCCCGCAAGCCGGGCCAGAGCATCCTCCTAGGCATCGCGGCGCGCCGGCTCTTCTCGATACCGGTGAACCTGCACGGATGATCCTGTGCACGAGGGGCCGCTCCTTCGGGGCGGCCCCTCGTCTCGCACGAAACGAGCGGTCATAATCTCTTTGTGACCCATCGCCAGCCCGATCCCGCCCCCGGGGCGGATCCGGAGCGGGGGTTCGTCGTCGCCGTGCTGGCGCGGGGCACCAATCCGAGCGAGGAGCTCGCGGAGATCGGAGAGCTCGCGCGGACGGCAGGTGTCGAGCTCGCCGGAGAGCTCGTCCAGATCCGCGCCCGGCCCGATCCGAGAACGTACGTCGGCAAGGGGAAGCTCGAGGAGCTGAAGCGCGTCTACGGCGAGTCCGGAGCAGAGTCGTTGCTCGTCGACGACGAGCTCGACCCCGCGCAGCAGCGCCGGCTCGAGAACCTGCTCGAGGCACGGGTCGTCGACCGCACCCAGCTGATCCTCGACATCTTCGCCCAGCACGCGCGCAGCGCCGAGGGCAAGCTCCAGGTCGAGCTCGCGCAGCTCGAGTACAACCTGCCCCGGATGCGCGGGATGTGGCAGCACCTCGAGCGGCTGGGCGGCGGCGTCGGCACCCGCGGCCCCGGCGAGTCGCAGCTCGAGACCGACCGCCGCCTCGCGCGACGCCGGGTGTCCCAGCTCAAGGAGCGCCTGCGGGACCTGCAGAAGCAGCGCGAGACCCGCCGCAAGGCCCGACGGCGCTCCGAGACACCGACGATCGCGCTCGCCGGCTACACGAACGCCGGCAAGTCGACGCTGCTGAACGCCCTCACCGGCGCCGACGCCTCCGTCCACGACCGGCTGTTCGAGACGCTCGACCCGACGACGCGCTGGTTCGAGCACGAGGGCCGGCGCTACCTCGTCACGGACACGGTCGGCTTCATCCGGCGGTTGCCCCACCAGCTGGTCGAGGGTTTTGCCGCCACCCTGGAGGAGACCCTCGTCGCGGACCTCGTCCTGCACGTCGCGGACGCATCCGCGCCCGAGGGCACGCTCGAGGAGCAGTTGCGGGCGGTCAACCTGGTCCTCGATGAGATCGGCGCGTCGGAGCTTCCCTTCGAGCTCGTGCTGAACAAGATCGACGCCGCTGATTCGCTCCGGCGGCGCAGGCTGGAGAACCGCTTTCCGGGCGCGCTCCAGATCTCGGCGCAGACGGGCGCCGGCCTCGACGAGCTCCGGGCCCGGATCGCGGAACGGTTCGCCGATCGGTTCGAGCTCGTCGAGCTGCTCGTGCCGTACGCGGATGGCGCGAAGCTCGCGGAGCTCTACGCGCTCGGTCCGCCGATCGAGTCCCGCAAGGATCGCGAGGACGGCGTGCTGATCAGAGCACGATTGCCCGCGCGCGACATTCGCCGGTTCGCCCGCTTCCTCGTCTCGGATACGACCGGCCGCAGGGCATCGCCTGCCGCGTGATCGACGTCCCCGTCACTCGGCTGCGCGACGACGCCGTCCTGCCGACGCGGGCGTACCCCGGCGATGCGGGCCTCGACCTGGCCGCCTGCGAGCGGCACGAGCTCGGGCCCGGTGAGCGCGCGCTCGTCGGCACCGGGATCGCGGTGGCGATTCCGGAGGGCCACGCGGGCCTCGTCACTCCGCGCTCCGGCCTCGCGGCGAAGAACGGGATCACGATCGTGAACACGCCGGGGCTCGTCGATTCCGGCTACCGGGGCGAGCTGCGGGTGATCCTGCACAACACCGACCGGCACGAGACGGTCGTGATCGAGCCCGGCATGCGGATCGCCCAGCTCGTCGTCGTAGCGGTGCCCGAGGCGGCTCTGCGAGAGGTGGAAGAGCTGCCCGAGAGCGAGCGCGGCTCGAGCGGCTTCGGGTCGTCCGGTCACAAATGAGCGCCGAGCCGCGTATCCGGGTCTCTGCGCTGCTCGGTTGGCGCGGCCGCATCCTGCTCTGCCGGCACGAGAAGCCCGGGCGCGAGTACTGGCTGTTGCCCGGCGGTGGGGTGAACTCGGGCGAGTCGCTCGTCGACGCCCTCCGCCGCGAGCTCGCCGAGGAGATCGGGATCCACGACCTGATCCCGTTCGAGGGCCCGATCGCGATCGTGGACTCGATCGCGCCCGTCCGCAGCTTCGCCGCGAAGCACGTCGTCCACATCATCTTCTCGGGTGACCTGGGGGGCCGGTCGCTCGAAGAGGTCACGTCGGCCGATGCGGCTGTCCGCGGGCACCGGCTGTTCACGCAGGGGGAGCTCGACGAGGTCGTGCTGCACCCGCCGATCCAGCGGTTCCTGGCCCGCTGGCGGCCGGGCGACCCGACCGTCTACCTCGGGCCACTGTGGGCGCCGTAGAGGTGACCATCACGACCAAGGCCAGCGGTTCTTCTTCGGCGTCGATCGACCTCTACTGGCTTCCGCTTGGTGCCGGCGGCCACTCGGTACGGCTGAACGGGCGCGTCTTCGAGGCAGTGGCAGCGCGGCTCGAGCGGCGGCCAACTTGCGACCTCTACCACTCTGCGCTTGTAGTGCGCGTGCCGGAGGGCCGCTTCGTGATCGAGCAGGCGCCTGTCCGCGACAGCAACGGCGGCGAGCGTGGCGTTGTTGCCGAAGGGGCGGTCGGTAGTCGCTGGGCTAGTCGCTTTCGGATCTTCCGTTACGAGGTGCGCCGCTGGCGTGACGGTGTCATTCCCGACGTTGCCGAGGCAGTGGAGAGTCCCCAGCAGCTGAGCGACGACCTTGGACGGGCACAGAGAATGCTCGATCTGGTCGCCCAGGCGCCAACGCCGGTCTGGGGTCGCGACGAGCTGCATGCGGGCGAGATGTGGAACTCGAACTCGTTGACCTCGTGGCTGATCGCCCGCAGCTACCTCGAGACCGACTCGATCCATCCACCAGCGGGCGGGCGCGCACCTGGCTGGAACGCCGGCCTCGTGATCGCGCGCCGCTCCGAGAAGGCGCGGCAGCGCACGTCCAACCCACCGCGCCAAGACGTTTCGCTGACCCGAGGAGGCTGAGCGTGGCGCAGCATCGTCGGACTAGAAGGGCGATCGCTCTCGCGTCGCTTGCAGCGCTCTATCCGTTCCTGCGCCGGCCCGTCCTCACGTGGGGCGCGACCAGCGCAGAAGCAGCCTCGCGTCTACCAGGGGACGAGCTACTGGAACACGCAGACGGAACCTCGACAAGAGCGATCACGATCGACGCGCCGGCCGCGTCGGTCTGGCCGTGGCTTGCGCAGATGGGCCCATCGCCGCGCGGCGGCGCCTACACCTACGACTGGATCGAGAACCTCCTCGGCCTCGACATGCACAGCGCCGACCGCGTCCTCCCGGAGTTCCAGCATCCTGAAATCGGCGACACGATCGGCCTTGGCGCGAACCGGATGCGACTCGCGCGGGTCGAGCCCCGGCACGTACTCGCCTGGCAGTCCGAGGATGGCAACTGGGTCTGGACGTTCGTGCTGGAAGAGCACGACGACACCACGCGGCTGATCAGCCGTAACCGCTTCCGCCTACCGACGCTTGCTGCACGCATCGGCATGCTGCCAATGGAGCCCGCCTCCCTCTTGATGGAACGGAAGATGTTGCGCGGGATCAAAGAGCGCGCCGAGCGGCTCGGGTCAGCTCGCGTCAGCGCGACGGCCTAACGCCGCACGAGCTCCGGGAGGAGCTTGGGCGTTACCTCCCGGCTGCCGGGCTAGCGCCTGCCGCCGCGCGCCCGGGCGCGGCCGGCCGAGACGGCGTGGGCTTCGCCTTCGAGCGCGTCTTCGAGGGGCTCGAAGACCGGCGGCTCGCCACGACCTCGGTGGGCTGCGGCC
>DATCPA010000120.1:0-39313 GCA_036564335.1 Gaiellaceae bacterium | reverse complement strand
GGCGACGATCGCAGCGGGCGAGAACAGGCGCGCGAGCACGATCGTCAGGGCGCCCAGCGTGCCGACGCCGACCACGCCGATCGTCTCGCCCGGCGCCAGCCGGGCCCGGAGAAGGCCTTTGAGCGCGACCGACGCGGGCTCGACCAGAACCGCCTCGTCGAGCGCCACCCCGTCGGGCAGCCGGTGGACAACCCGGCGCGGCGCGAGCACGAGCTCGCCGTAGCCGCCGCCTCGCGTGAAGCCGAGCTGGTCGTAGTGCTCGCAGAGGTGCGTGTCCCCGGCGCGGCAGCGCCGGCACATGCCGCAGTAGCAAAAGCCCTCGCAAACGACGCGGTCCCCGGACTCCAGGTCGGCGACGTCAATGCCGACCTCCTCGACGATCCCGCTCCACTCGTGGCCGGGGATACACGGATACCGGACCCAGCGCCGGTCGAGGGCGCCCTCGAGCACCTCGATGTCGGTCCGGCAAACGCCCGCGAACCGACTGCGTACGAGCACGTCGCCCGGCCCGCAGACAGGGGTCTCAACCTCCCGGTAGACGACCTCGTGCGGGCGCTCGATGACGACCGCTCTCACGGCGCCTAGTCTATTCGGGCCGATGTCGCGCGATCAGCCTGCAACATCGGCTGCCCTCCTAACCTCCCTCGGCGGCCCGATCCTCTCCGTCCTCGGGCTTGCGCGTCGGCTCGGGGAGGAACTCGACCTCGAGCCGCTCGATCCTCGATCCCTCCAGATCGACGACCTTGAAGCGCAGGCCGTCCTCCTCGAGCACATCTCCCGACTCCGGCGCGCGCCCGAGCCGGCCGAAGACGAAGCCACCCATCGTGTGGTAGTCCTCGATCGGGACCGACTTATGGAACTGCTCGTTGAAGTCGTCGATGGGGAAGGTGCCGTCGATGCGGATGCGATGCTCGTCGAGCTGCTCGATCGACTCGTCGGGCAGGTCGAACTCGTCTTCGATCTCGCCGACGATCTCCTCCAGCACGTCCTCGAGCGTGACGATCCCCTCCATGTCGCCGTACTCGTCGACCACGATCGCCATGTGCTGGCTCGTGCGGCGGAACTCGGTCAGGAGCGCCGCAATGTCCTTGGTCTCCGGGACGATGTACGGCGGCCGCAGGATCTGCTCGACCTCGACCGCGGCAATGCCGCGCTCATTCATGGCGTTCAGGAGATCGCGCAGGTGGAGGACGCCGATGATGTGCTCGGGCGTCTCGCGGTAGACCGGGTAGCGCGTGTAGGGCGACTCCAGCACCGCCCGCAGGCACTCCTCCGGCGGCAGGCCGGCGGCCAGCGCGACGACCTCGGGCCGCGGCACCATCACGTCCTTGGCCTCCTTGTCCGCGAAGTCGAAGACCTTGTAGAGCATCTCCTGCTCCCCCTGCTCGAGCTCGCCCTCGACCGTCGAGCGCTCGAGCAGCATCCTCAGCTCGGCCTCCGAGTAGACCGCGCCTTCGGCTCCCGGAGGCTGTAGCCCCAGCGTCCGCAACGTGATCTCGCTCGAACGCTGCAGGAACCAGATCAGCGGCTTGAAGATGACGAAGAACGCTCGGACCGGCAACGCGACGAAGAGGGCGGTCTGCTCGGAATGGCCGAGCGAGATCCCTTTCGGGACGAGCTCGCCGATGACCACGTGGAAGAACGTGAGCAGGAGCAGCGCGATCACGACCGCGAGAGCGGTCGCCATCACCGGGTCGAACAGGCGGGTCAACGCGTGCTCGCCGAGCGCGCCGATCGCCAGGGAGGTGACGGTGACGCCGAGCTGCATCGCAGCGATGAACCGAGGCGGCTCCTGTGTGAGCCGGAGCACGAGCTTCGCCCGGCGATGGCCCTCCTGCGCGAGCTCGTTCAGGCGGGTCCGGCGCACGGTGACGAGCGCGTACTCGGCCGCGACGAAGTAGCCGTTCAACAGCACGAGCGCCGCAACGGCGACCAACTCGAGGAAGATAGTCATGCGTCCGCCCCGGACACCGGGGCGCAGGTACTAGGCGGGATGTCGCTTTCCAAGGAAGCTACGCCTGAGTATAAGTGACCCATCCGTCGTCATCGCTGCGTGCGGCCCGGCCCTCAGCAACCAAGCGTTCGATGTGCGAAAGCGTCTCGGCGACCGCGAACCGGCGCTGGCTCGCGCCGCGGTCGTCCGGGAACAGGGCGTACGAGAGCTCGTAGCCGCTGCGCGGCTCCGCGCCCAGCGCCGTGACGGTCTCGTCCAGCCGGTCCCGGTGATGCTGGACGATCTCGCGGGCGCGCCCGGCCGGGTCCTCGATCGGCTCACCGTGGCCCGGCAGCGCCAGCCGCGGTGCCTGCTCGGCGACGCGCTCGAGCGAGGTGACGTAGTCACCCAGCGGGTCCGGCCGAGACTCGGGGTAGAGGCCGACCGCGGGCGTGATCCGCGGGAGGAGATGGTCGCCGGCGATCATCAAACCGTCCTTCGAGAGGCAGATGTGCCCGTCGGCGTGACCCGGAAACTCGCCCACGCGCCAGCCTGCGATCTCGTCGCCCTCGCGGACGAGCCGCGGGTCGTGCACGAAGCGGACGAACGGCCGGTAGATGCTGCCCGCGGCGAGAAGCTCCTCCGTCTCCTCCGGCGAGGCGCCGTGGACGTGGAACCAGTCCGCGATGCGAGGCGCCCAGTCGTCGCTTCCCCAGACCTTCTCGCACTGCGAATAGTCGAGCGCGCCCTGGTAGACCGGCGCCCCTGTCAGCTCGGCCACGCCGGCGGTCCCTCCGACGTGGTCCGGATGGAAGTGCGTGATCACGATCGCCGCCACCGGCCGGTCGAGCTCCGGCAGCAGCTCCTGCCAGCGCTCGGCGAGATCGGGCAGGCCCAGGCCGGTGTCGACGAGCACGAACCCCTCGTCGACGGGGAGCAGGTAGCCGTGGACGTGCCCCGGGCTCATGGGCATCGGGAAGGTGATCCGGCGGATGCCGGCGACGATCTCGGCGTGATCGAACATACGTTCTATACTCCTGGGGTGGGCGTGGAGTATCGCGAAGAGCCCTGCCGGAGCGCGTTGAATCGCGTCAAGGGAATGGGGTTCGGCTGGTCGCTCAACCCGTACATGGGCTGCGCCCACCGTTGCACGTTCTGCTACGTCCGGGCCTTCGAGCAGCGCGCCGACCGGCCTGCGGACGACCGCTACGGCCGCTCGATCCGGGTGAAGGTCAACGTGGCCGAGGTGCTGCGTGCCGAGCTCGCTCGCCCGTCATGGCGCGGCGAGGTGGTGGCGATCGGTGCGGCCACCGACCCGTACCAGCCCGCCGAAGGCCGCTACCAGCTCACCCGCGGCTGCCTCGAGGCGCTTCGCGACGCCGCGAACCCCCTCAGCCTGATCACGCGCAGCCCGATGGTCGTCCGCGACCTCGACGTGCTCGTCGAGGCGGCGAGGCGCGCGGAGGTCTCGGTGGTCTTCTCGGTGCCGACGCTCGACGAGGAGGTGTGGCGGCGGACCGAGCCCGGGACGCCTCCCCCACGCCGCCGGCTAGAGGCGGTGTCGGCGCTCGTCGAGGCGGGCGTCAAGGCCGGGGTCGGGATGGCGCCGATTCTGCCCGGCATCTCCGATTCGCCCGAGCAGCTCGAGCGGGTGGTCCGGGCGGCACGCGAAGCCGGCGCGACGAGCATCTGGGCGAACCTCCTCTACCTCAAGCCGGGCACGCGCGAGCACTTCCTCGACGCGCTCGCCCGCGACTGGCCCGAGGAGCTCGACCGCTACGAACGACTCTACGGCGACCGTGCCTATCTGCCCAAGACGCAGGTCGAACCGGTGCGGCAGCTCGTCGCCGAGCTCCGACAGAGGCACGGTGTCCGCGACCGGCGCCCGGTGAGGCTCGAGCCGACGCCTCCAGCCGAGCAGCTGGCCCTGGCTTTCTAGCCCTCGTCTGACCATCCTCAAGTGGAGGAATCCAGCAGCCGATCTATGATCGGCCAGTGCCCGACGAGATCACCTGCCTGATCGTCGACGACCACGAGGTTGTCCGCGAAGGGCTTCGCCTGTCGCTCTCCCGTGCGCCGCACATCCGCGTGCTCGGTGAGACCTCCGACGGAGCCTCCTCGATCGAGATGGTCGAGCGGCGCAAGCCGGACGTCGTGATCATGGATGTGCGGATGCCCGGGATGGACGGCCTCGAGGCGACCAGGGAGATCCTCAAGGTTGCGCCCGACACCGCCGTCCTGATCTTCACCGCGTTCAGCGAGCGCTCGCTCCTCGCGCGCGGCCTCGACTCGGGCGCCAAGGGCTACATCCTCAAGGAAGCCCCGCATGACACGCTGCTGCGGGCGATCGAACGGCTGGCGGTCGGCGAGAGCTACATCGATCCGGCCCTGATGCCGGCCTTCCTCAGCGGCAAGGACCAGACCGACATGCTGACCGCCCGTGAGCGGGAGATCCTCCAACTGCTCGCCGACGGCATGTCGAACGCCGACGTCGCCTCGAAGCTCTTTATCAGCCAGGAGACCGTGAAGAGCCACGTCCGCCACATCCTTGCGAAGCTCGAGGCGGACACACGCACGCACGCCGTCGCGATCGCTCTCCGCGAGTCGATCATCGACTGATGGGGGCCGAGGAAAAGCCACTCGAGCGGAGGCAGGGAGAGCGGCGCAGCGAGGAACGCGAGCGTCGCCGCCTCTTCGAGCAGCTGGTCGCCGCCGAGCAGGACGAGCGGCGCCGGCTCGCCCTCTTCCTGCACGACGGCGCGGTGCAGTCGCTCTCCGGGATCGCGTTGATGCTGGACGCCGTCGGCCACGCGATCGAGGATGGGCGCCTCGACGACGCCAGCCAGGTCCTCGAGAGTGCGCTCGCACGTCAGCGCGAGACGATCCAGTCCCTCCGCGACCTCTCCTTCAACCTGGAGCCGGTGATCCTGCGGGATCAGGGCTTCGGGCACGCGGTGCGCGCCCTCGCGCAGCGGCTCGGCCTCGACCAGGCCCTGCAGGTGGACGTCGACGTCGCAGCCGGCGAGGCGCTCGCCGAGCAGGCCAAGGTCGCGCTCTACCAGCTCATCCGTGAGGCCCTCAGCCAGGCGGTCGGCCGCCGGCCGAGCCGGATCTCGATCACGGTCGCCGATGCGAAAGGCGGCGGGACGACGATGACGGTCTCCGATGACGGCCATTTCGAACGACGGAGAGACAGCGTCGAGGCGTTCGAGGAGCGCGCCCGGCCCATCAGCGGGCGGGTGCAGGTCGATCGCAGGGAGGACGGGACGACCGTGATCGTCTCGTTGCCCGAGTACGCGGTCAGAAGTTGAGCAGCAGCCGCCGCTAGGATCGGCGGCGGGATGTCGTATCTCCTCTTCGTCTGGAAGCCGAGCGGCTGGGAGCTCCGCGAGCGGGAGGGCGACCCTCCGGCCGCCGGCGCGGAGATCGAGGAGGATGGGGTGCGCATGACCGTGACGAAGCTCGCTCCTTCGCCCCTGCCCGGGGACGATCGGCGCTGCGCCTACCTGCAGCCGACGGTTGCCTGAGTTGCTTAGGACCTAGCGCTTCGCGGCAGGCGGCGGCGCGCCCTTTTTCTCGCGCGCCTTCTTCTTGCGCTGGCGGTCTTTCTGCCAGCGCCTGATCGCTCTCGAGCCGCGGCCCATGCTGCGCGGGAGTCTACGCTGCTGAGGTGGACGACGACTTCGAGCGCTACGTAGAGGAGGCGATCGAATCGCTTCCGGGCGACCTGCGCGACTTCATGTCGAACGTCGGCGTCGTCGTCGAGGAGGAGCCGCCCGAGGGCCTTCCGCTGCTGGGCCTCTATCAGGGCGTGCCGTTGACGAGACGAAGCAGCGGGTACGCCGGCGTGGCGCCCGACAAGATCACGATCTACCGCGGCCCGCTCGAGCGCCGGTCCCTGGGCGACCCGGAGCGGTTACGGCGCGAGATCCGGCGGGTGGTTCTGCACGAGATCGCGCACCACTTCGGGATCAGCGACGAGCGCCTCCACGAGCTCGACCGCTACTGAGCGTCCTCTGCGGCCGTGAGGCCGAGGACGAGCGCCTGTGCGAGTCCACTCGCGTAGCCGCCCGTCGAGATCCCGCCCGCGTCCACTCCTGCCGCCCAGAGCCCGTCCGCCCCGGCGACACGCGCGCGCTCGTCGATCCGAAGCCCGCCGATCGTATGCGTGATCGCAGCCCGCACGTGCACGGCGAGGACCGCGTCCGCGGGGACCGGGAACGGGAGCTCCGAGGGCTCGACCGCGGTTCCGGCCGCCTCGACGAGCGGGCGCACGGCGTCGAGTGCTTCCTGGTTGAGGACATACCACGCAGACGCGCCGGGCCTGCGGGCGGTCGCCTGGACGAGATCGGTCTCCGACCACGAGACCTCGCCGCTGAAGAACGGCTCGCCCAGCTCGTCGAGCACCAGGGCCCGCCCGGCGTAGAGCTGGGCCAGCCGGACGAAGTCCTCCGGCGGCCAGTTGCGGGCGGGCATGTTCCGTCCGTAGAACTCGTCCATCCCGGCCGAGAGGCCGGCGCCGCTCGCGAGACCGAGCCGGAGGCCGTCACCGGCGCTCCAGGGATTGGCCCGGACCGGCAGCGGCGCAGCCGGAGCGATGTAGCGTGCGACCAGGTCCCGATCCCCCTGAAAACCGCCGGTCGCCAGCACGAGCGGGGCTTGCTCGTCCTCCGCCACGGCCTGCCCGAGCCTGATCTCCCCGGCCGCCCGGACGAGCGCATCTGTCAGCCCCCGCGTGTCGAACCGGCGACCGGTGGTGAGTGGGTTCTCGGTGTCGCGCGCGGTCACCGGGGCGCCGAGCTGCTCGAGCCAGGCCAGCGCATCGTCGAGTCGCTCCCAGACGAGCCGCTGCAGCATCGGGTCCCCTGCGGGACACTGCCGGCGGAACTCGTCGAAGTCGAGGTAGCGCCAGACGACCCCGCTCGAAAGCAGCATCGACCCGCCTGCCCGATCGCCCTTCTCCAGCACGACGGCGTCGGCGCCCAGCTGGCGTGCCCGGGCGGCGGCCACGAGGCCGGCCATGCCCGCTCCGGCGACGGTGATCACTCAAGTACTAGTGCAGCGAGAAGGAGGCCTTGTGCTCGACGTACTCGAGCTTCACGCGGTCGGGGCCCCAGACAAAGACCGCGAACGTGTTGGGAGCATCGACGACGTCCGCGACTTCCACCCCCAGCTCCTGCGCGGGCGCAGCTTCGTCCACCAGTACGCCGAGATGGTTGAGCAGCGGGCGCTCCGACTCGCCGGGCTCGCCCTCGTGCAGCTCGAGGAATGCGCCGCCGACCTCTACGCGGGTCGGACCGGCCGGAGAGAACCCGTAGGCCAGCCAGGCCTGGGCAGCTGCCTCCGGGTCGCGGGAGAGCAGCGCGACGTGGTCGAGGTCGTACTCGACGTCCGTCTCACCCTCGACCAGCATCAGGAGCAGGCCCTCTCCGACGTCGAACACGTCTGGTGTTCCGGCGGGAAGCGCCGCCCGCGCCGCAGCCAGGTTCGAGACCCGCAGACCGATGCGCCCGAGCGCTCCCTGCTCGCGCGGCCCCTCCGCCTCGAAGAGCGTCAACTTGCCGCGCCGGGCGTCAGAGCCGATGAGGGTGAAGCGCTCGGTGCGCTCGATCACGTGCATGCCGAGGTGGGCGGTCGCGAAGTCGGCGATCCGATCGCGGTCGGCGACCCAGAGCGCGACGTGGTCGAGGCTGGTCGGGTTCACTCCGGCCAGCTTACCCACCCGGCCTCGGTCTACTTCCGGCGGTCGACGGCGCGCTGGAGCTGCGCCTTGCTCATCTTCGAGCAACCGCTGATCTTCAGCCGCCTTGCCTGGTTGTAGAGCTGCTCTTTCGTCCTCGTCTCGCCGCTCCGCGCCCGCTCCTTGTTGACGGTCCGCGCGGCGATCTCCTTGGCGCGCTTCGTCGAGGCACCGCGGTTCCGTTCGCTAAGCGGTGAGCTGCGTGGAGCCGAGAATCCGGCTCGTGGGGGCGCGGGCACCGCCGGCGCGCTCGAGCGTAATCGCGACCGTGGAGCCCACGCTGACAGGCTGCGTCATCGGGACAACGGCCTTGTCGCCACCGGGGAAGAGGCCCGCGGGCTTCGGCGCGCCGCCGTCGATCACCCAGATCTCGTAGGCCTTGCCGGCCGGCGCGGCCGGAAGGCCGGAGACGGTGAGCTGAGCGACCCCGTTGTCGACCGACACCGCCATCGACAGCTTGTTCGACGAGCCGCCGGACAGGCTGACAGTGAGGCCGATCGCCAGCGCTGCGCAGGCTGCCGCGGCCAGCGCGATGCCCGCGTATACGCGCGTCCGCCGCGGTCGCAGCGCCACCACCGTCGGCGGCTCTTCACGCGCCGCCGCCAGGATCCGCCCGCGCAGATCCGCAGGCGGCGTCGCGCCTTCGACGGCGAAGGCCAGCGTGCCGGCCGCCTCGCTCAGCGCTGCGAGCTCGGCACGGCAGCGCTCGCACCCGGCGAGGTGGCTCTCGAACGCCCGGCGGTCGTCCGCGTCGAGCGCGTCGAGCGCGTACCCGGCGACCAGATCATGGAGGTCATCGTTCGTCATCAGTTGCCCTTCGCGCTGATTCGCGCGAGGCGCCGGTTCGGTTCGGTCCTGGCCGCCGCAGACTATTCGAGCGGGGGATTCTGCACGTTGTGCTCGGTCGCGTACTCGTTCGTCAGCCGGTTGATCGTGTCGGCGTCGCCGTACGCGTAGTTGATCTTCACGAACGGCTCCCACTTCTCGGGCAGCGCGTCCTCCGGGAAGATCGCCTCGACCGGGCATTCCGGCTCGCAGGCGCCGCAATCGATGCACTCCTCGGGATCGATGATCAGGATGCGCTCGAACTCGTGGATGCAGTCGACCGGGCAGACATCCACACAGGAGCGGTCTTTGATGTCGATGCAGGGCTCGGCGATGATGTAGGTCATTCGCCGACCTACTCTACCGGGGCAAGCAGCTCCTCGATCACGTCAGCGGCGCGTTCCTGGAGCGCCGAGCGGGCGAGCACCTGGTCGAAGCCGGCGGCGTTCGCGCGCCGCAACCCCGCGGTGTCGGTGTGACCGGCGAACCCGACGATCGGGATGTCGGGGTAGGCGTCGGCCACCTCCTCGGGCTCGACGCGCGAGATGTCCGCGATCACGAGCTCCGGCTCGGCGATCGTGTCGGTCGTGACCAGGTGATGGCCCGCAAGCAGCGCATCCAGCTTGCCGCGGAAGAAGAGGTCGACCCCGACGAGCAGGATCGTCGCCACGATTCGTGACACTAGCACCACCTCCGGCGGGTTCCAATAGCCTCGGCGAGATGACCGAATCGCCGTACGAGCTCGGACTGGAGCTGATCCGGGCCGGGCGCTACTTCGAGGCTCACGAGGAGCTCGAGACAGCCTGGCGCGCGGCGGAGCCCGCCGAGCGTGACTTCCTGCAGGGGCTCGTCCACGTCGCCGTCGCGTGGTACCAGGCAGGCCGCGGGAACCCCGTGGGCTGCTCGCGTCAGCTCGAGAAGGCAGCGCGGCGTCTCGGCCCGTACGCGCCGTCCCACCGTGGCCTCGATGTCGCGGCCCTGCTCGAGCAAGTCGCCGCCGCAACCGAGCGCGTACAGACGGGGTCTCTGGAGCTAGATCCGGTCCAGGCCGACTGACTCGAGCACGCGGTTCAACGCAACGTTCAGCCACCAGGAGCGATCGAAGAAGAGCAACAGGCCCAGGGCGATAAGGGTCAGTCCGCCGCCGATCTGGAGCAGCCGATAGTGGTCCCGGAGCCAGCGAAAGGCCGACATCGCACGTGTGAAGGCCACGCCGGCGACAACGAATGCCAGGCCAAGCCCGATCGAGTACGCGACGAGGAGAATTACGCCCCTGACGACTGATCCGGTGCTCCCCGCGAGCACCAGGATCGAGCCGAGCACGCCGCCGATGCAGGGCGCTGCACAGACGGCGAAGGCGCCGCCGAGCAAGACGCTCGAGCCGCGCGCACGTGTCACGAGCTGCGGGAAGAATGTCCGCTCGGGCCATGGTAAGAGCCCGACGAAGCCGAGTCCGATCACGATGAGGAGGAAGCCGGCGAACTCGAGCTGCGTGCGCTTGTCCAGCAGGCTCCCGATCGCAGCCGCGCCCGCGCCGAGGAGCACGAAGACGAACGTGAACCCCAGCACGAACGGGATGCTCGCGAGCGCTATGCGCCGGCCCACTCCGCGCTGGCCGAGGCGGCCTGTCTCAACGGCCGAGATCGCCGACAGGTAGCCGGGAACGAGCGGCAGCACGCACGGAGTCACCACGGAGATGAGCCCCGCGACGAACGCGGCGGGGAGCTGCCTACCCATCGAAGCGGGCGAGCTCGTCGTCCACCCGCTGCTCCATCCCGGGGTCGAGAGCCGGCCTGCCGGCCGTGGCCCCACCTCCCCCGCGGCCTCGGCTCCAGCGCCAGGCGAGCGCACCCAGAGCGAGCGCGCCGAGCCCGAGCCCGGCAAACGGGAGCACCCAGGCGAGGAGATTGAAGCCGTGCTTCGACGGCTCGGCGAGTACTGACGGCCCGAACTGGAGGACGAGCTTGTCCTTGATCTCGCTCTTGGTGTCCCCGGCGGCGATCCGGGCCGAGATGAACCGCCGGATCCGGTTTGCGATCGGCGCCGTCGACTGGTCGAGCGTCGTCTTGCACGTCGGGCACATCACCTCGCCCTCGAGGTCGCCGAGCGTCGGGTGGCGCTCGCTCGCAGCCGCCGGCGCCGCCAGCGCCAGCGCGAGGGCAAGCGCGGCCAGCCCCCCTAGGGTCCTCACGACTGGAGCGCGCGCCGGATCCCGGAGGCCAGCTTCTGTGCGCTGATCTCCCCCTGGATGCGTTCGCCGACGAGCCGGCCGCGCCGGTCGACGAAGTAGGTCTCCGGAAAGCCTGTCACGCCGTATTTGGGCAGCACGTTGCCGGGTCCGTCGTGCACGTTCGGGTAGCTGAGCTCGTAGCGGCGCATGAACCTGCGCGCGTCCCCGGAGAAGTCCTGGGCGTCGACGCCGACGACGACAACACCCTGCCCGCGGAAGCGGTGCCAGGCCGCCTCGAGCCTCGGCGCCTCCGCCTTGCAGGGCACGCACCAGGAGGCCCAGAAGTTGAGCACCACGACCTTGCCGCGCAGCGAGGCGAGCGAGAGCTTCCCCTGGCGGTCCAGGCGCCCGAGGTCGAAGTGCGGCGCGGCAGGGTGCTTGCCCTTGGCGAGATCGGAGGCCGCGCCCTTGCCCTGGTGGACAACCTTCCAGATCAGCAGGCTGAGCAGGCCGGCCACGACCGCGACCGACAGTGCTTGCAGGCCTATCTTCAGCCGGGAAGGCACGGCGCTACGCCGGGACGATATAGACAGGCGTCCCGACCTCGACATGGTCGAACAACCACTCGGCGTAGGGGATGTACATGCGGATGCACCCGTGCGATGCCGAGTAGCCGAGCGACGCGGGATCGGGAGTGCCGTGGATGCCGACGCCGGGCGAGGAGATGCCCATCCACCGCGTCCCCAGCGGATTGCCCGGCCCCGGCGGGATCGGCTTTGCGCCCTGCGCCCAGGGCGAGTTGGGTGGATACCACCAGGGGTCCTTCCATTTGACCACGATGTTGAAGCGGCCGAGCGGGGTCGGATAGATCTTCTGGCCCGTCGCGACGGTGAACGTCCGCCACGGCTTCATGCCCTGGTACAGGTAGAGATGGTTCGAGCCGCGGTGGATGACGATTACCGGCCCGAAGTTGGCACGGGTGACGGCCGGCTGGAGGTCTTCGTAGGGCAGGTCGATCCCCGTCCGGCGGTTGTCGCGCAGCGCCCTGAGAATGGCCGCGATCGCGCCCCGGCGGTTGATCGTCGTGCCCGGCTCGGCCTTGGTGATGAAGGGCTTCAGGTTGCGGAGCAGCACTCTCGCGTCAATCGGGTCGCGCGTGTAGCGCTTCGTCAGCGAGTCGACCAGCCTGCGGACTGCGCCGCCGCGAACGCTGACGCCGAGCAGGACGGAGGTCCCGGGACTCGCGCTGCGCGCGCGAGAGACCGCCGTCTTCGCGTAGGCCACGGCGCCGAGACCGGCCACCGGCACGGTCACCCGATTCGGGCCGAGCTTGAGGACGAGCGGGGAGCGGAAGGAGGCGCGGACGACGGCGTAGGCGGCGTCGGGCGAGAGGCCGCCGACGTGGATGCCGCCGATGGTGACGCCCTGCGGGAGATTGACCGGCTGCGGCCTCGGCTTGGGCGTGGTCGTCGTCGTGGGGACGCTCGTGGTGGTCTCGGTCGACGTGGTCGTGCTCGTGCTGGTCGTCGTGGCCACGGTCGTCGACGTCGTCGGCGGCGGATCCTGTGCCGATCCGGCCGGGACGAGCGCAAGCAAGACTCCCGCGGCGGAGAGTGAGAGCGCGGCGACGGCGATTCCGAGGGCTCGCTTCACTGCTCAGGAGTGTAGTGCGCGTTCGAAGATTTGAGGATCGTTCGTGATCACGCCGTCGACGCCCGCATCGAGCATCCGCCCGAGCGCCGCCTCATCGTCCACCGTCCAGGCGAAGACGGCGGCGCCCTGCGCGTGAGCCCGGTCGACGGCAGCGTGCGACACGACGGAGTGATGGAGCATCGCGGCGGTCGCCCTCGCCCGGTTGAGCATGCCGGCTATTCGTCGCGGCAGCGCGCTGCGGATTGCGACCAGCGCGGTCGCGGCGACTGGTGTCAGAAGCCGGCGGCGCGAGACTCCACGCCGGTCGAACGGATACGTGAGCCCACGCTGGAGGTCTGGCTCGAGGACGGCCAGCTCGCGCAGGCTGCCCGAATGGAAGGTGCTGACAACCGTTCGCTCGACGAGCCCGTGGCGGCGGATCGCCTCGACCGCCGCCGCCTCGTAGCCGTGCCACTTCAGATCGACATGGAGACCCACGCCGCTCGTGCTCCCGAGCAGCTCGAGTGCGTCGTCGAAGGTCGGCAGCTCGGGCGCGATCTCCCGGAGACTCCCGAGGGTCTGGCTCCTGACCCGCCCCCGGGCCGCCCCATGGCTGACCTCGAAGAGGTCGTCTGAGTGGGCGAGCACGAGTGTCCCGTCGTGGAGGTCCAGCACGTCGAACTCGACGAGGTCGCAGCCGAGCTCGACCGCCCGGCTGAGCGAGCGTAGGGTGTTTTCCGGCTCGAGCGCCGCTGCGCCCTTGTGACCGACTCTGAGCACTTTCCCCTCTGCCCGCAGGTTCACGAGCGCCGCCGGACGACCACGATCGCGCAGTCGTCACGCAGCTCGCCGCCGACGTAGCGGCGGCACTCCTGGAGCACGCTCTCCGCCAGCTCCTCCGCCGGCAGCTCGTGCCGCTCGGCGAGGACCCGGTCGAGCCGCTCTTCACCGAACAGCTCGCCCCGCCGCCGCGCCTCGACGACTCCGTCCGTGAAGAGGACGACGGCCGAACCGGGCTCGAAGGAACGAGTCAGCTCTTCGTACGGCTGGCCGGCCTCGATGCCGAGCACGAGCCCCTTCACGTCAAGGCTCTCGACCGTCCCGTCAGCGCGCACGAGCCGGGGCGCGGGATGGCCTGCGGATGCGCAGGCGACCTCGCCCCGGGACAGATTGATCGTCAGGTAGAGCATCGTGATGAACTTGCCCGCGCCGATCTCCTCGACGACCACATTGTTGGCGGCAGCGAGGAACGCACCCGGCTCGGGATAGAGGCGTGCGAGCGAGCGGAACACGAACTTCGCCATCGCCATGTCGGCAGCCGCGTCGATTCCGTGACCGGTGACATCCCCGAGTACGATCGCCAGGCGGTCGTCGTCGATCTTGAGGTAGTCGTAGACGTCTCCGCCGATGCCCACGAGCGCCGACGACTCGTAGACCGCCCCGATCTCGAGCCCGGGGATCCGGGGCCGCGTCCTCGGCAGCAGCGATCGCTGCATCGCGTCGGTGAACTGCTTTTGCTGCTGGTAGAGGCGCGCGTTGTCCACCGCGAGCGCGGCCTGTGCGGCGACGGAGAGCGCGGTGTCGAGCGTCTCGTCGGTGATCGGGCGGCCCGGATCGAGCGAGACGAGCGTCAGCGTCGCCAGCAGCTCGGAGGGCGTGGCAATGGGAACGACGGCTGCGGTCGACCCGCGCCGCAGGAAAGGAACGAGGAGGTCGTGGCCGCGCCCGAGCTCGGCGGCCGAGGTCGCGTCCAGGCGCACCGGAGTTCCCGACGCCAGCCGGCGGCGCGCCGGGCTCGGCACGATGTGCTCAGCCGGCGCGAAGATGGCTTCGATCGCCGACTGCAGCTGGGGGCTGGCCACATGCACGGCCTGGGCGACGAGCGACTCGCCGCGCTCGTCGGGAAGCCGGATCACAGCCGCGTCGACGTCGAGCAGCTCGACGAGCGTCCGACCGACGGCGTCGAGCGTGCGGTCGAGCGACATGCTCTGAGCGAACGACCGCGAGATTTCATAGAGAGCGGAGAGCCGCCGAGCGGTCACGCGCTCGGCCGCGAGCGCCTGCTCACGCTCGGAGCCGAGCTGCTTCGTCTCCTCGTGCAGCTGCGCGTTCTGGACGGCAACCGCGATCTGGCCGGCGAGGGCTGCGAGCAGCGTCGATTGATCGGCCGTGAGGGAACGTCCCCGCGGCGGGTAGACGGCCAGGAGGCCGATCACGTCGCCGTGGGCGACGAGTGGTACGGCGTGAGCGGCCTCGATCCCGGCCTCGGTGACCGCAGCGCGCACGCCTTCCAGATGCCGATCCTGCGGGGCGTCCACCGAGGCGACGAGGCCTCGCGCCCGGAAGGGCCCGAGCGCGAGCTGCAGCAGGCGCTCGGCGACGATCGCGTGGGGTCCCGCGATCTCCCGGGAGGCGGCGGTCTCGAGCCGACCCTCGTCCAGGAGGTAGACGCCGACGGCCCGGACGTCGAGCAGGCCGGGCAGGCGGTCGACCGCAGTCTCGAGCGTGTGCGCGAGCGAGAGCTGGGACGTGGCCTGGCCCACAACCGAGAGGAGATCGCGTGTTCGGTCGAGCTCGCGCTGCACGTTCCCGGCCCGCTCTCCGGCGCGCAGCGTCTGAGCCGCGCGGTTCGCGAAGGCGGCCAGCGACGGCAGCTCCGCCTCCGGCGGCGCCGCCTCCGGCGTGAACACGGTCTGGAGGATGCCCAGTTGCTGGCCGAGCGGGAGCGATGCGACCAGCAGCCCGTCGAGTTGCTCCAGCTTTGCGGGCCCGCGTGAGGCCGAAGCGGCGTCGGCGAGCGGACGGATGGTGTCCGCGTCGACGACACCTGCGTGGCCGAGCAGAGTCAATCCGCCGTCGCCCTCGGCACTCCAGAGCAGGCAGGCCTCGGCACCGGTCACATCCGCAACCAGACGCGCGACCCGCTCGGCCGTGCGGGCGGGGTCGGAGCCCGCTCCGAGCGCGTCGGCCACGAGCTGCAGCGCTATGGGAGTCGTCACCCCGCCGGCGTCGGCGAAGGCGCGAAGCACGAGCGCAGCCTGTGCGGACCCGGCCCGCGCGACCTCCCGCTCCTCGGCTCCGAACTCGTCCGCGCCTCGCAGCAGGTCGAGCGATCCGACGACGGAGCCGTCGAGCCGGACCGGCACGGAGAGCACGGCGCCCGCGCGGACCCGCTTCGCCACCGCCCGGGCGCCCGCGGGGAGATGCTCGACCTCGTCGATCTCGTCGTCGGGCACAGGGTCGGTGAATCGCAGCCCCGCGAACTCTCCGGCCACAGACGCCGAAGCAGCCACTGCCCGCACCACGAGCTCGCCTCGCTCGACCACGCGCACCAGCACGAGATCGGCGGCCGTTCCCGCGCGCGCGGCTTCGGCCACGGCCTGGAGGGCCTCGGCGGAAGTGGCGCCCGCAGCGGACTGCTCCGCGCCCGCCTGGAGGGCGGACAGCGCCGCTGACCGGCGAGGGATCTCTACGGCCATGGTCTCAACCCCTGCCAAAGTATCCATCAAGCCGGTGGGAAGAGGTACGTAGCCCGGTTGCGGACTAGAATTCGACCCGATGGCCGAGCCTGCACAGCGCCGACGGCCGCGTGCTGAGGCGCCGCCGCTCGACCCGGGCGCCGTCGACCGCGCGTACAGGTTCTACCGCGCCAGGCGCCACGCCAAGATCGAGCACCGCCGCGCGACCCGCATGGCCCGGTGGCGATTCTGGGCGTTCCTCGGCCTGCTGCTCCTGGCCTGCCTCGTGCTGGCCGTGACCGTCTGGAACGAGATCACGAAGCTGTTCGGGCTCTAGTTCAGGTCGTTGAGCTCGGCCCCGGGCCTCGCAAACGGGCTCCACGCCAGCTGCTCCCAGGCACCGGAGCCGCACATCGGGCAGCTCGGCAATTCTCGGTACATCGTCACGCCGTACCCGCACCCTGAACAGCGGTATTCGCCTTTCACCTTCACGCCTGCCGCAAGCAGCAGCGCCGCGTGTGCGCCTTCCGTTTCGAGCCCAATTGCTGTCATGTGTTAACCCCCTCTGCTCCGGATAACCGTGCTGCCGACCTCGAAGATGCCCATACTTGCGCCTATGGAAACCCCCGATCTCTTCGACTTCGACGAGCCGGAGCCGTCCGAGCCGCCGCCTCGGCGTACGGCCGCGCCGAGTACGCGCCCGCCGCTGCCCCGGCCGACCGGCGGGATCTGGAGCTCGGGCGAGCGCATCGCCTGGGTCGCCGGCCTTGTCCTGATGCTCTCCTCGTTCATGTCGTGGTACGCAGGCAAGTCGATCGAAGGGCCGACCCTCGCGGTGATCGGCTGGCACACCGGCACGATCGGGAAGATCATCTTCTTCATCGGGCTGCTGCTGATCGCTCTCGCCGTGCTTCGCCAGTTCGGGATCGAGCTCCCGCCAACGGTCCCCGACAGCCTCGTCACGATCGCGCTGGGCGCGCTCGCCACGATCCTCGTCCTGATCCGCCTGATCTCGATCCCCGACACGTTCGCGGGCACGAGCGGCCGGGCGATCGGGATCTGGATCGCGCTCCTCGCCGCCCTGGGCGTGATCGGCGCGGGCCTCCTCCGCGCGGGCGAAGAGCTCTAACCCGCCTGGCTCTCCCTTATAGGGGAAGGAGCTGCTTGGTCGACTCGACGAGCGACTCCGGGTCGAACGGCTTGCCGATGAAGCCCTGTGCGCCCCGGCTCACTGCCTCGGCGGCGCCGTCGTCCACACGGCCACTGAACATGATCACCGGGATCGCGCCCACGCCGTGCCGCTTCTGCACGCGGCGCAGCATCTCCCAGCCGTCCACCTCCGGCATCATCACGTCGAGCAGGATCAGGTCGGGCGATTCTTCCTCGAGCGCGGCCAGGCCCTCCTCAGCGCTGCCCGCCTCGCGCACCGCATAGCCTTCGGCCTCGAGGCTCGCCCGCACGTACTTCCGCAGGCCGGCGTCGTCGTCGACGATCAGGACGAGTGGCCCCGGCCGGCCGGCCCGGCCGGAGCGGGTAAGAAAGTCGTCCAGATCGCGGCGCCGGAAGCGCCGGTGCCCGCCGGGCGTGTAGAAGGCGGGCAGAAGACCCTGGTCCGACCACTTGCGGATTGTGCTCTGGGCGACGCCGAGGTACTTGGCAGCCTGGCCGAGAGTGAGCCAGTCGGGATCGCTGCCCGAAGCGCGCCTGCCGGGCCCGCGGCTGATCGCCATAGGTAGAAGTTACCCAAAGATGCAGTTTTCTAACGTCGAACGCCGGGAGTGCTTTCGTCAAGCTTCCCTAGCGTGGCGCGGTGACCGTGACCGTCTCGACCGCCGGCGGCACTTCCAGCGGTTTCAGGGTGCGGACGAGGGTCTGCGTGTGCCCGGGCGAGGGATTGTCGTCCAACGACTGGCCGAGGCCGAGGCCCGCCAGGAAGGTGACGACGAGCACGCCTGCCGCGATCCAGATACGCAGGAGCGGTCGTCGCCTGGGTGGCCGCCGGTCCCGTCTGGCTGTCGGTGGAGCGCTCAGGGCTCGTAGTCTCGCGCTCCGCGCGCGTAGAGGTGGAAGGCGGCATCTGCAGCGGTCATCACGCCGGGGGGCCAGCGGAACTCGGGCGGAAGCTCCGCGATCGCCTCGCGCACCCACGGCTCCGCCCGTCGGTACTCGGCAGCGAGCTCCGCGAGCGTGAAGACCGACCCGACGCGTCGCCGCAGCTGCTCGGTGACGGCATCGACCTGCAGGTGCAAGAGGCGGTAGCGCGCCGGGTGCTCGCGCTCGGCCTCGAGCCGGCGGTTTCCGTCGGCCCACTCCTGACGGGCGATCGCGGCGGCACTGGTCATGCGCTGCAGCATTCGTCCGCGGGCCAGGGCGCCTCGACCTCGGCGAGGATCCGCTCTCCGACGAGGTATCCGGGCCGGGCGAGGGCGAAGGCGACATGGGCGTGCAGGCACTTCAGGCTGCCTTGCCGTGACGAGCCGCCGATCCCGAGGTCGAGCGAGGCGCTGCCGTCGCCGGTCGTATGCCCGCCCGCCCCCTGCCGCGCCAGCTCCCGACGCGCAAGCTCCCGACGAACCGTGCGCTGCTCGTCAGTGGCCTGCCAAAGGCTCTCGGCCAGCTCCGGGTCAAGCCGGGCGGCGCGGCTCCAACGCTCGACGCCGCCCGCCGCCTCCAGCCGCGACACGGCCGCGACCAGGTGCGGGCAGGTCAGCCAGTACGTCGTCGGGAACGGCTTGCCGTCCTCGTCGTACGGCTCCTGCTCGGTGACGGCCGGCCGGCCGAACGGGCAGCGCACGACAACGCGCCTGAAGGCCCGCGGACCGCGTCCGAGCTGGCGGCTGACGACTGCGGCGTCGTCCATCCGGGCCGATCCTAGTCGGCGGCGAGTTGCCTGAGAGCCCCGCGCCTAGCGCGACCTGGAATGGACGCGGCGCCACTCGGGAATGCCGCGCACGATGACGAGGTGCTCGCCGGGCTCGACGAGGCCGAGCCGCCGCGCGCCGCGTACGAGCGTGCTGCCGCTGCGGATCTCGGCCAGCCGCTCGTCGAGCTGGCGCTTGCGCGTGCTGAGCGCCTGCACCTCGGCAGTGCGCACCTGCAGCGTGTGCCGCGTGTCGACGTAGGCGCGGACGGGACGGTAGTAGAGCAACGCGAGCAGAACGACAACGCCGAGGGCGACCCAGCGGGCAATCCGGCGGCGTCTACCGCGTCGTCCTCCAAGGCGGGGCATGGACAGCCGGAGTTCGGTGCCGCCCGGGGCAACTCCTGCGTCTCGGGTCAGACGACGTCGACGCGGATGACGTTCGTGGAGCCCGGGATGTTCACCGACGTTCCGGCGGTGATCACGATCCGGTCGCCCTTCGCGATCAGACCGGCGCCGCGCACGGCGTCGACCGACATCCTCCACAGATCCTGCACGTCCTCGGCCTCGGGAACGAACAGCGGGATCACGCCCCATTCGAGTGCCATCTGCTGCACCGCGTACTGGTTGTGCGTCAGCCCGACGATCGGCCGGCGCGGCCGCAGGCGCGCGACGGCGGAGGCCGTGCGGCCGGTTGCGGACGGCACGAGGATCGCCTTCGCCGACAGCGCCTCCGCGATGTCGCAGGCGGCGTTCGACATTGCCCGCCCGACGTCGGGCTTCTCGCTCGGGTCCGGCATCTGATGTCGGTAGCCAAGGCTCGGCTCGACGGCGCGGATGATCCGGTCCATGTACTCCACCGCTTCGATGGGGTACTCGCCGATCGCGGTCTCGCCCGACAGCATCAACGCGGACGATCCGTCGAGCACCGCGTTCGCGACGTCGCTCGCCTCCGCCCGGGTCGGCTCGGCCTGGTGGATCATCGACTCGAGCATCTGGGTCGCTGTGATCACCGGCTTCCCGCTTTCGAGCGCCTGGAGGATGATCCGCTTCTGGAGAAGGGGTACCGATGCGGGGCCGATCTCGACCCCGAGGTCACCGCGGGCAACCATGATCGCGTCAGTCTCGCCGAGGATGTCGTCGAGCGCGTCGACGGCCTCCGCCTTCTCGATCTTCGCGATCACCTCGGCATGGGAGCCAGCCTCCTCGATCAGCCCGCGCAGCTCCCGCACGTCGGCCGCCGAGCGGACGAACGAGAGCGCGACGAAATCCACCCCGAGCGAGAGCGCGAACTCGAGGTCGCTCACGTCCTTCGGGGTCAGACAGGGGATCGGGATCTGAACGCCGGGCAGATTGACCCCCTTGTGCGCGCTGACGACGCCGCCCACGACGACGACGCAGCGCGCGCGGCCATGCTCGACCTCCTCGACCCGCAGGCGCACGAGACCGTCGTCGATCAGCACCTCGTTGCCGGGCGAGAGCACCTCGCCGATGACCGCCGGGGCAACCGGCAGCTCGCCGTCCCGTGCGCCTTCCTCGGGAGCGACGACGATCTCCTCTCCTCGGACCAGGGTGCGGGGATGGGGCAGGTTGCCCACCCGGAGCTTCGGGCCCTGGAGGTCGGCGACGAGCGCGAGCGGGCGGCCGGCGTCGTCCGCCGCCGCTCGGAGCAGATCCGCTCCGGCCCGGTGCTCCTGGTGACTGCCGTGCGAGAAGTTCAGCCGCGCCCCGTCCATGCCGGCCGTAACCAGTGCGGCGAGCCGATCCGGATCAGCGGTCGCGGGGCCGATTGTCGCCAGTATCTTCGTCCTCCTGGATACCGGGGCGGCCACGAATCAAGGGTAGCTATGTGGGTCACCTGACGTTTGGCGTCTGCCGGGCGGGCGATACGGGACGCGTCAAGGCACAAAGGGGGTCAACAACCATGAGAAAAATGATCGGGCTCGTTGCGAGCCTGCTTGCGCTTTCAGGTGTGGTGGCAGCCGGATCTCGCAGGTCAAGTTCACGCCGAATGTGATCCGCTCACGGGCCGAGCCGCTGACCGCCCGGTTCAGGGTGACCGAGACCCAGGCCGGGAAGTCAGTGGCCGGCGCTCTGGTCTACGCGGTCGGTGTACCGGCGAACCGCGTGACGAATGCCGGCGAAACGCAGACCGACTCCAGCGGCTGGGCGACGATGACGTTCCGTCCGCTGACGGGCCTGCCGATGAAGCAAGGGGCGCAGCTGGTCTTCTTCGTCCGCGCCCGCAAGGGCGGCGAGAATGTGCTTGCGGGGGTCTCGAACCGCCGCCTCGTATCGGTCCGGGTCAGCCCCGGGAAGTAGCACAACGCAAATCGATGGAACCTGTGGAGGGAGCCAGGGGCTCCCTCCACGGTTTTTAGGGGCGGAGCTTGAAGGCGCTCCAGCCCGGATACTCCGCCCGCGGGCCGAGCTCCTCCTCGATCCGCAGCAGCTGGTTGTACTTCGCGACCCGGTCGGTTCGTGACGGCGCGCCGGTCTTGATCTGCCCCGTGCCGGTCGCGACCGCAAGGTCCGCGATCGTCGTGTCCTCGGTCTCGCCCGAGCGGTGGGAGATCACCGCCCCGTAGCCGTTCGCGCGAGCGAGGCCGATCGCGTCGAGCGTCTCCGTCAGCGTGCCGATCTGGTTGACCTTGACGAGGATCGAGTTCGCAACTCCCTCGTCGATGCCCCGGCGCAGCCGCTCGACGTTGGTCACGAACAGGTCGTCGCCGACGAGCTGCATGCGATCCCCGAGCCGTTCTGTCAGCAAGCGCCATGCCGCCCAGTCGTCCTCCGCCAGGCCGTCCTCGATCGAGACGAGCGGGTACCGCTCCGCCAGGCCGGCGTAGAAGTCGGCCATCGCCGCGCCGTCGGCTTCGCGCCCTTCGAACCTGTAGAGGCCGTCGCGGAAGAATTCCGTCGAGGCCGGGTCAAGCGCAATCGCAACGCGTTCCCGGTGCCCCGCGCGCCCGGCCGCCTCGAGGATCGCCTCGATCGCGTCCTCGCTCGAAGCGAGGTCGGGTGCGAAACCGCCCTCGTCGCCGACGCCGGTCGCCAGTCCGCGCTCGTGCAGCACCCCGCGCAGCGCGTGGAAGGTCTCGGCGCCGATCCGCAGCGCCTCTGCGAAGGACTCGGCGCCCGCCGGCACGAGCATGAATTCCTGGAGGTCGATCGAGTTCTGCGCGTGGACTCCGCCGTTGATGACGTTCAGCATCGGCACCGGCAGGGTGCGGGCCTCCTCGCCGCCGAGATACCGGAACAGCGAGACGCCGGCGTCCGCGGCAGCAGCCTTGGCTGCCGCGAGCGAGACGCCCAGAATCGCGTTCGCGCCGAGGCGCCCCTTGTTCGGTGTTCCGTCCAGCTCGATCAGGACCCGGTCGAGCCCTGCCTGGTCGTCGGCATCGCGGCCGCGCACCGCTTCCGCGATCTCGCCGCGAACGTTCCCGACCGCCCTGGTCACGCCCTTGCCACCGAACTCGGGGCCACCGTCGCGGAGCTCGACCGCCTCGTGCACGCCGGTCGACGCCCCCGAGGGAACAGCGGCGCGGCCCAGAGCACCGGATTCGAGAACGACGTCGACCTCGACGGTCGGGTTTCCCCGCGAGTCGAGGATCTGACGGGCGTGGACGGTTGCGATCAAGCTCATTTCCGATCCGGCGCCGGCAAAGCCGCCACCTCCTCTATCTCGTCGCCTCCGTCAAGCCTACGGCTCATTGGTGGCTCTCCTTGGCGAGGTCGAAGTAGCGGTCCTGCTCGGCGAGCGGCAGCTCTGCCCAGTTGTCGCCGGCCTGTCCCGCGAGCTTCGCAGCCTCTTCGACGCGGGCGACGAACCGCCCGGTCGCGCGGCGCAGCTCCAGCTCGGGGTCGGCGTCGATCCGACGGGCGACGTTCACGCACGCGAAGAGCAGGTCGCCGAGCTCCTCGGCGCGCCGCTCGGCCTGACCGTCGGCCAGCTCGTGCTTCAGCTCGGCGAGCTCGTCTTCGAGGTCGGCGAGCGCACCTGCCGCATCCGGGTACTCGAACCCCACCGACGCCGCGCGGCGCTGCACCTTGCGAGCATGCATGAGCGCCGGTAGCGCTTCGGGGACCTCGTGGAAGATCCCCTCGCGACCCTCCTGTTCGCGCTTGATCCGCTCCCAGTTCTCCCGCACGCGGCCTGCCGTCTCGGCTTCGGTATCGCCGAAGACGTGCGGATGGCGACGAACGAGCTTCTCCTGGATCCCCCGGGCGACCTCCTCCAGATCGCCCTGGCCGTCCTCCTCGAGGAGCAGCGCCAGGAAGTAGACCTGGAAGAGCAGATCGCCGAGCTCGTCGAGCAGCTTCGGCGCGTCATCGGCGAGCGCGGCGTCCGCGACCTCGTATGCCTCCTCGACCGTGTGGGGGACGATCGTCCGGGCGGTTTGCTCGCGGTCCCACGGGCAGTCACGCCGCAGCCGTTCGGTCAGGCGCTGGAGATCGAGGAGCGCCTCCGCGAGGCGTGTGTCCCTTGCAGCAATACCCTCCGGCTCCTGGCCCGTCATCACGCAGCGCGCTGCGCGCGAGCTAGCCGGTCGTGGTCGGCGGGGTCGTCGTCGCCGCCGGCGCGAGCCCGGTCGCGTACTTCGTCTTCGAGGCGTACTCCGCCTTGACGCCGTCGAGCCAGCGCTTCAGGGCGTCGCTCTTCTTCTGCTGGAGCAGCTGCTGGCGGATCGCCTCCTTGACCTGTGCGAACGGCGTGGCCTTGCGCGGAGTCGCCGGCTTCAGGGCCTGGATGATGTGCCAGCCGAACTGGGTCTTCACCGGCTTCGAGAGCGCACCGGTCTTGAGCTCGAACGCCGTCCGGTCGAACTCGGGCACGGTCTGGCCCCTGGAGATCGTCAGCCGGCCGCCCTGGGACTTCGAGCCTGGATCCTGCGAGAACTTCTTGGCAAGCGTCGCGAAGTCGGCGCCTGCCTTCAGCTGCGCGTAGAGCTTGTCCGCCGTCTGCTTGTCCTTCACGAGGATGTGGCGGACGACGCGAGTCTGCGGCTGTGTGTAGTTGACCGAGTGGCTGAGGTAGTAAACCTTCGCGTCGGCTTCACTCACCTTCGCGCCCGTGGTCACCTTCTTGTAGACCGCGTCCGAGAGCAGATTGGAGCGAATGTCCGCGCGCACCTCGGGGTCGGTCACGCACTGCTTCTCGAGCTCGGCCTGGTAGCGCTTCTCGCTGCCGCCGAAGTACTGCTTCTTCAGCTGCTTGAGCTGATCCTCGACCTGCTTGTCGCTGACGGTCGCGCCGAGCCCGGGTGCCTTCTGCTGGATCTCGGCCCGCTGGACGAGGCTCTGCAGGATCTGCGTCTGGATGGCCTGGTACTCGGCCGATCCGGCTTTCGGGAACGTGCGCTTCTGCAGGTCGTAGCTGCACTTGGCCTCGCTCATCCGGCGGTCGAGGTCGGCGCGCGCGATGTGGTCGCCGCCGACCACCGCGACGTCGTTCTTCGAGATCGAGCTGCCGCCCCCGCCCCCGCCGCCGCACGATGCGGCGAGCAGCGCAAGCGGAGCCACCAGCAGAAGAAGAAAAAGGCGCCTCATCGGCCGGTGCAGACTAGCAGTGGCAAATCAGCCACCGGCTGCAGGTGCAAAGCCCTCCGCATACGCCGTTCGCGACGCGAACTCGTCGCGCACGCCCGCGAGCCAGAGGTTGAACACACGCGTTCGCTTCGCTGCGAGCAACCGGCTCCGGATCGACTCGCGCACCGCTGCGAACGGCGTCGTCCGCCCCGATGCCGAGTAGTCGCCGATGTGATCCTCGTAGTAGCGCTGTGCGGTCGCGGTGCTCACCGTCACGTCAACCGTCACCGCCTGGAAGACGGCCGCGGAGAGCAGTTCGGCGCGCAGGGCCGAGCGCACCTGCGCGTCGGTCATCCCCTCCTCGCCGAGCCGGGCTCGATACCGGTCGTCGTCACCGCCAAAGCTCTCCTCGATCAGCAGCTTGCGCCGGGCCTCGACCTGGCTGCCGTCGATCGTGACGCCGAGGCCGGGTGCCTTCTGCTCGAGCTCCGCGCGCTCCACGAGCAGGCGGACCGCGATCGCCTTCAGCCTGGCGTACGCCGTCGTGCCTGCTGCGGGGAACGGCCGGCCCCGGCGGGCATACGACTGCCGCGCCTGTGTCATCAGCTCGTCGAACGCGGCGCGGGTAATCACGCTGTCGCCGACCACGGCGATCGCCGTCTTCGGCACCGAGGGCGAATCCTGTCCGCAGCCCGCGGCCAGGGCCGATGTGAGCACGAGCGGGGCGAGCAGGAGGCAGAGCGGTCTCATCTTTTATGCCGCCTGCCGTGCCTCCAGGATAGCGTCCACCAGTCCGAGCGCCTCGCGGAAGTCGTCCTGGCGCAGCGCGACCTCGTGCTTGCCGGAGGTGTAGACGGCCGTTGCGGCCCGCTGCCTGAGCTCGCGCAGCTCCCCCGAGCCGAGGATCAGCGGGCCGATCGTGATCCGGCCTCCCCGGAAGACGAGGTAGTCGGCGCCGGCACGCGCGAGCTTCAGCTTCGACTCCTGAATCGCGAACAGGTTCTCGACCGGATCGGGCAGCTCGCCGTAGCGATCCTCGACGTCGACTCGGAGCTCACGCAGCTCGTCCTCGGACTCGGTCAGGGCGAGGCGCCGGTGGAGGTCGATCTTGAGCGCCTCCGAACCGATGTACGCGGCCGGCACGTAGGCGTCGACCCGTGCGTCCACGCGGACCGGCCGCGCCGCCATCCGCCGCCGGCCCGAGAGCTCGGCCACCGCTTCGTTCAGCAGCTCCACGTAGAGCTCGAAGCCGACGGCGGCAACGTGACCCGACTGCTCGGCCCCGAGCAGCTCGCCGGCGCCCCGGATCTCGAGGTCGCGCATCGCGATCGCAAAGCCGGCACCCAGCTCGGTGTGGTCGGCGAGCGTGGCAAGCCGCGCGCGAGCTTCCGGCGTCAGCTCGGCTGCGGCCGGGTAGAAGAGGTAGGCGTAGGCGGTCAGGTCGGAACGTCCGACCCGGCCTCGGATCTGGTACAGCTGGGCAAGGCCGAGCATGTCGGCGCGCTCGACGATGAGCGTGTTCGCCTGCGGGATGTCCAGGCCCGACTCGATGATCGTCGTCGAGACGAGCACGTCGGCGTCCCCGCTCAGGAACTGCATCATCCGCTCCTCGAGGTCGCGCTCCTTCATCTGGCCGTGTGCGACGAGGAGGCGCAATCCGGGGCAGAGGTCTTGCAGGCGTGTGGCAGCCTCTTCGATCGTCTCGACCCGGTTGTGCAGGTAGAACGACTGGCCACCTCGCGCGTGCTCGCGTTCGAGCGCGAGCTTGATCTGCTCCTCGTCGTACTCGCTCACGTGCGTGCGGATGGGCCTGCGCCCCTCGGGCGGGGTCTCGATCACGGAGATGTCGCGGAGTCCCGAGAGCGACATGTGCAGCGTGCGAGGGATCGGCGTCGCGCTCAGCGAGAGCACGTCGACCTCGAGCCGAAGCGAGCGCAGCAACTCCTTCTGCGCGACGCCGAAGCGCTGCTCCTCGTCGACGATCACCAGGCCGAGGCTCTTCGGGATCACATCCCGAGAGAGGATCCGGTGCGTGCCGATCAGAACATCGACTTTTCCTTCGGAAAAGTCTAGAAGTACTCGCTTGGCTTCCTGCGGCCGCCTGAACCTCGAGACCATCTCGACGTTCACGGGGAAGTCGCGGTAGCGCTCACGGAAGGTGCTCCAGTGCTGCTGGGCAAGGATGGTTGTGGGGACGAGCATCAGCGTCTGCTTGCCGTTCAGCGCGACCGCGAAGGCCGCGCGGACGGCAACCTCGGTCTTGCCGTAACCGACGTCGCCGCAGACGAGCCGGTCCATCGGCGAGGGGGCCTCGAGGTCCTCCTTGACCGCCTCGATCGCGCGCTGCTGGTCCTCCGTCTCGCGGTAGGGGAACTCGGCCTCCAGCCGCTCGAGCCAGTCGCCGGAGACGTCGAAGGCCACGCCGGGCGTCGTCTGGCGCCGGGCGTAGAGCGCGATCAGCTCGCCGGCGAGCTCCTGCACCGACTCACGCGCCCGGCTCTTGAGCAGCTGCCAGGCCTTGCCGCCGAGCTTGGACAGGGCCGGCGCCTTCGCGTCGGCGCCGATGTAGCGCGATACCTTGCCGATCTGCTCGTGCGGGACGTAGAGGCGGTCCTCGCCCCGGAAGGCGAGGAAGAGGTAGTCGCGCGTGACGCCCGCAACCTCCTTCGTCTCGAAGCCGAGCAGCTTGCCGACCCCGTGGTCCTCGTGGACGACGTAGTCGCCGGTGCGAAGGTCGGCGAACGACTGGAGCGCGCGGCCGAGTCGCGCGTCGCCGCGAGGCGCGCGCTTGCGGAAGATCTGCGTGTCCGGAAGCAGGACGACGCCGAGATCGCGCCAGACAAAGCCGCGCCGTGCCGGCGAGACTGTGAAGTAGAGGCCTTCCTCCCTCGGCAGGTCGGCGCCTTCCTCCAACCACTCGACCGCGAGCTTGCGCAGCAGGTCGGCGGTGCGGAGGGCGTCTCCCCGGTGCGGGAAGGCGACGACGACCCGCTGCCCCGCGCGGACGAACGAGGCGAGCTCGTTCTCGGCCTCGGCCAATCCGCGCGCGGCGACGGCCGGACGTTGCGCCTCGAAACCGAACGGCTGCCCCCTTGGGAAGGGGTCGAGGACGGCCGCGCCCGAGATCGGCGGCGGGGACAGCTGTTCCTCCTCCCAGACGCGACGCACCTCGTCAGGCTCGAAGACGAGATCGGGCGCGCGGTCGAGCGGCCGGACGAGGTCGGTGGGGACGGGCACCGGGTCGTCCTGATCCCGAAGGACCGGCTCGTCGAGGTCGAGCCGGCGCTCGGCGGCCGGATAAACGGTCGCGTGCTCGACGGGGCGAAGGGCCCGCTGCGTGAACGACGAGAAGGCCCGGATCGACTCGATCTCGTCTCCGAAAAAGTCGATCCGCAGCGGCTCCCGGCCGGTCGTCGGGAAGACGTCGACGATCCCGCCGCGCACCGCGAACTGGCCGCGCTCCTCGACGCGCTCGGCGCGCTCGTAGCCCGCGAGCGCCAGGTGCTCGGCGATCGCATCCATCCCGCGCTCGTCACCGGCCGCGAGGTCGAGCCGGGCGGGCCGCGCCGCCCGAGGCGGCATCAGTTCGGCAAGGGCCGTGGCGGAGGCGCAGACCAGGCCGCCGGAGGCGAGGACGTCGAGCGCCCTGGCGCGCTCGCCCACGAGATGCGGAGGCGGCTGCAGACCCGAGCCCCAGCCGACACCACGGCTGGGGAGCAATGCAACGCGGTCGTCTCCCAGGTACCAGGCGGCGGCCTCGGCCGCGTCGCGGGCGTCGGCGTCCTCGGGGAGGAGGCAGACGAGCGAACGGTCGAGGTGCAGGTGGAGCGCGGCGAGCAGGAGCGGCAAGGCGGGCTCCGAGACGCGCGCCGCGACGGCATTGGTGAGCTCGGCGGCGAAGGCGACAAGGGACTCGCTCTCGGCGAGCTCGAGGGCGAGCGGGCGCAGGGTCGGGGACCCAGGCGATCTGCCGGGTGCGGTCGTATCGGCTGGTGTCGGGTCGGTCGGCCGGTCCATGACGAAAGGCGGAACCCCGCGGTTCCGCTGGGGTCATTCTAGCTTCGGCCTCCCTGCTCGCACACGCGCCGGCCGGCCCTACGTGAGCGCGCCCTGAACGGCGGGGTCGGGGTGCCCGCGTGTACCCCACGACCCCACCCCCCGCCCGGGTGGGGGAAGAACATAGCGGCCGCTCCTCGCGTGCAGATGACTGGACTGCGCCGAAAGCGTGTCAGTTGAAGCGCTGCTGCGCGGCCTCGAGTCCCTCGGCAAGCAGCAGTTCGACGGCGTCCGCCGATCGTGCGACGAGGCCGTCCACGTCTGTTTCGGGCGCGAACGGCGAGAGCACGTAGTCCGCGACCGACCGGTGGTCTCCCCGCCCCGGGCGGCCGACACCGACCCGGAGCCGCGGAAAGTCCCGGGAGCCGAGCTCCTGCGAGATCGAGCGCAGCCCGTTGTGACCGGCCAGCCCACCGCCGAGCCGCGCCTGCAGGCGGCCTTCCTCGAGGTCGACGTCGTCGTGGACGACGAGGATGCCCGCGACGGGCGTCTTGAAGAACTTCGCCGCCGTGCGAATCGGTCGTCCCGACTCGTTCATATACGTCTCCGGCTTCAGCAGCGCCACTCGAGCGTCATTCACCCGGACCTGGGCCAGCTGGCCGGAGAACTTCGACCGCCACGAGCCGTCGTGGCGCCGTGCCAGCTCGTCCAGCACCATCCAGCCGACGTTGTGACGCGTGGCTGCGTACTTGCGGCCGGGGTTCCCGAGGCCCGCGACGAGCAAATCCAGCGTCGAGGCAGTCTCTCCGCCCCGACGGAAAAGACGCACGGGGCCTTAGCTTTCGGAGGCTTCCGGCTCGCCGCCGGCTTCCGCGCCCTCGGGGGACGCCTCGGCTGCCCCCTCCGGCGCTTCCTCGCCTTCGGCCACCTCGCCCTCCTCGAGCTCCTCGCCCTCTTCGAGCTCCTCGGGCTCCGGCTCCTCGACCTTCGTCGGCACCGTCACGGTCGCGAGCACGGTCTCAGGGTCGTCGAGGTAGGTGACGCCCTCGCGGGGCGACAGGTCGGAGAGGCGCAGCGTGTCGCCGATCTCCATCGCCGTGACGTCGAGCTCGATCCGCTCCGGGACCTCGAGCGGCAGTGCCTCGACCCGGATCTCGCGAGTCACCTGGGAGAGAACGCCGCCCGCCTTGGTGCCGGCGGACTCGCCGATGAGCTCGACCACAACCGCGGTCTGGATCGCCTCGTCGAGGCGGACTTCCTGGAGGTCGAAGTGCTCGATCTTCCCGCGGATCGGATCGACCTGGTAGTCCTTGAGGATCGACGAGTGCGTGGACTTCTGACCGTCCAGAACGACGTCGAGGATCGCGTGCAGGCCGTGGTCACCCGTCAGCACGCGGCGCAACTCGCGCTCGTGAACAGAAATCGGGTGCGGCTTGTTCCCCCGCCCGTAGAGAACGCCGGGGATCAGCCCGTCCTTGCGGAGGCGCCGAGACTCGCGGGAACCCCGCTGCTCGCGCTCTTGCACCTCGAGACGAATGCGTTCGCCGGCCATACCGGCGGAGAAGTGTAGCTAGAACAGCCGGTTCGCCCACCCAGCCGCTCGGTTTGATTCCTGCCGACGTGGGACAGAATCCTCGCCAGCGTGGTCGCGCATGGCGGCCGGAAGGGGGGTGACTACTAGGTGGCAGGCGCGCGAGGCGGCGGCATCGGCCTTGCCGGCATCCTCGTGATCTTGGGGATCGTCTTGGCGATCGCCTGGAGCTTCTGGTGGGGGCTCATCATCGGCCTCGTCGGGCTCGTCTTCTTCGGCGGCTTCGCAAGAGGAAGGTGGTACGAGCCTTCACAAACGACTTCGAAAAGGGGGGAACCAGATGGCGAAGAACACCGGCAAATACCAGCTGAGCGCGGAGGGAAGGAGGGCGCACCGAATTCTCTGCGGCGACCTCAAGCTCATCAGCCAGACCAACGAAAAGGAGGCTGGGGTGCAGTACGAGGCGGGAGACGAGAAGAGCGCCGCCGAGTCGATGCGCGTAGCCGGAGCCGCGGCGGCCGACGCCAGGCACCTTGGTTGCAAGTGGGCTCTCTAGCGCTCGCATTCCGCGCACCGGCACTCGGATGTTGAACGAGTAACGCTGCTAGAAGAGCTGGTTCGTCTAGAGCCGGTCGGCAGGGGGCCACAACTGCCAGGATTTCCCGTCCGCCTTCTCGCCTTAGGTAGACTCGAATACTCGGCCGCTCCGTGATGGGCCCCAACCCAAAACGGAGGTAGATGTGTTGCTCGCAACTCACGGCTGGTGGCCCTGGCTTCTTACGTTTGCGTTGATCATCGTTGCGATCGCGTCCGTCGTCGCCTACTTCGTCAAGCACCGCAGGGCGGCCTAACTCCCGGCTCTCCTCCAAGAGCGAGGGCCTGCGAGGGTCTCAGGCCCGCTGGGCTCGGGTGACATTCCCGAACACTGGGCCTAGACGACACCCGTGCGGGCAGCTATCGCCTAGTCGAAAAAGGGGTATCAGATGAAGAAGATGGTTGGCATCGGACTCTCGCTCGCTCTGCTCTCGGTGGTGGGGAGTGCGACGGCGACTTCGAAGCCGCTCAGCGTTCGCACGACGCTTGACCGGAAGACGGTGCTGCCGCAGAGGATCCACTGGCTTGGTTTTCCGAGCGTTTCTTCACTGCAGGTGAATCGTGTCGACTTCCTGATTGACGGCAAGGTGCGTTGGACAGAGCTCAACCCACCGTATACCTACGGTGACGACGGTAACTGGCTTGTGACTTCCTGGCTCACACCTGGGGCGCATCGCTTCACGACAAGAGTGATCGCGACTAAAGGACGCGTCGCAACAGACACGGTGCGGGCCCGAGTGCTGCCGACGCCTCCACCGCCCAATGAGCTGAACGGCACCCGTTGGACACGCACGTTCACTGACAGCCAACTCGGCGGTAGCACGCCTGTCGGGACATGGGAGATCACGATCGACGCGACCGGCTGGCGGATCAAAGACCCCCTTGGCGGCGGCAATTACATTGACGTGGCCTACCTCTCGCCGGGTCTGCTCGAGGCACGTGGTGGCATCTGGACGCGCAACCCGACTGCTGCTGAGAAGGCGAACGGGGGCGCGCATGTACAGGAGGGCAACGGCTGGTGCCCAGACACAAACCAACCTGTCGACTACGGCTGGGCGATCACGGGGAACCTGCTGACGCTAACTCTCACCGCAGGCGACCAGTGCGGCAAGCCAGGCGAGAGCGAAAGCGGTGTCTGGGCGGGAGAGTGGACGCGCGCGGGCTGACCAGACCGACACGTGCGGCCGGGAGAGTCCGCCCGACGCCGCCGGCTGGCGGACCTACCTTGATGACGGCGGGCAGACGGTGATGGTCTGCCCGGAGTGCGCGGTGCGGGAGTTTCGAATGGGAGCGACCCCCAGCTAGGCGTTGGCTCGTTTCACGACGAAGCGCGTCGTCACTTGGCTGTGTCGCGGCCTGGCTGTCTCGTCATGTTCCCCGGCTGTGGCATCGCCTGGCCATCCGAGGAGCCGAACCCTTAGCCCGATATGCAGCACGACATCGCCCGGGTAGTCGTATAACCGCTCGGCGACCAACACTTCTCCCGGATAAACACGATCCGTCGTGTCGGAAGTTGGAACCGGCGAGACGAAGACCCTCACAGGCTCGCGCCACTCGAGGGGTTCCTCGCGGGGGTCGATGTCCTCTTTCGCGAAAGGCACCCATTCCGAGAGGGGAGAGTCCCCTTCTTCTAAGGTGTACTCCAGAATCTGTAAGTCAACGTGCGGCCGCCCCGCGCGAATGCGGGAGGTGTTCTCGACCTCGAGCCTAAGAATCAGTGTGTCGCCTTTCCATCTCGGCAGGATCCTCAGGCTGAACCGCGCCGAGAAACGAGCCAAGACAGTCAGACCGGCCACGGCACCGGTGACGATTGCCAGGACCGCGGCGAGGTCTGTCGCAACGCCCGCCCAATAGCCGAAGCTCGCCGTCATTCGACCGGGAGAATGACACGCGAAGCCACGCGGGTAGAAAGTCCGGGTAGAAAGAGGGGCGCAACCGGCTTGGTTACGCCCTCTTTCCTAGAAAAGCTGGTTCTCGCCGCCGAAGATCGCCGAGACCGAGTCGTCGCAGAAGACGTTCATCATCGTCTCGGCGAGCAGCCCGGAGACCGGCAGCACCGTCATGTTCTCGGGCTTCTTCAGCGAGTCGATCGGCACGGTATCGGTGAGGACGATGCCAGCCAGGTCGGCCTCGGCAAAGCGCTCGAGCGAGCCGGCGGCGAAGATGCCATGCGTGGCGAAGACCCAGACGTCGGTCGCTCCCTGCTCTTTTAGCGCCTTGGCGCCGGCAAGCAGCGTGCCACCCGTCATGATCACGTCGTCGCCGACGAGAGCAACCCTGTCCCGCACGCGACCCGTGATCTCGGTCACCGCAGCCGTGTCGTGTGCCGGCCGCGTCTTGTTCATGATCGCGAAGTCGGCCTCGAGCATCTCCGCGAAGCGGACGGCCACTTTCGCCCGGCCCGCGTCCGGTGCGACGGACACGATCCCGTCTCCTTGGAGGCCGAGGTCGCGAAAGTGGCGTGCGAAGAGCGGCAGAGCGGTCATGTGGTCGACCGGGATCGTGAAGAAGCCCTGGATCTGCCCCGCGTGCAGGTCCATCGTCAAAACGCGGTCGGCGCCGGCAAGCTGGAGCATGTCCGCGACGAGTCGCCCCGAGATCGGCTCGCGTGGCCGCGCCTTCCGGTCCTGCCGGGAGTACGGGAACCATGGGATCACAGCGGTGATCCGCTTTGCGGAGCCGAGCTTCGCCGCCTGGATCATCAGCAGCAGCTCCATCAGGTTCCGGTCGACGGGGTCTGACCCGGTCTGGACGAGGAAGACGTCGGCACCGCGGATCGACTCGAGGTAGCGGCAGTACGTCTCGCCGTTCGCGAACGACTTCAGCTCGATGTCGCCCAACTCCACGCCGAGCTTTTCGGCGATGTTCTGGGCGAGCTCCGGGTGCGAACGGCCCGCGAACACCATCAGCCGCTTCTGCGGACCGCGCTCGAGCCAGTGGCCCGGCTCGGGGCGCACGTGCTCGGTCGGGCCTTCGAGGCCCGGCAGGGCGTACTCAGTCGTCGTCACGCTGTCCACGTTCGTAGACCCACCCTTCCTTGGTGACCTGCTTTGAGGGGAAGCCAGCGAGCGAGCCGGGCGGGACGTCGTCCGTGACGACCGTTCCCGACCAAAGCCAAACATCGTCTCCAACCGTGACCGGAGCAACGAACGTATTGTCGACACCGGTCCTGACGTTCTTGCCGATCGTGGTCCGGCCCTTCGGGCGACCTGCCACGTGGGAGTAGTTCGCGGTCACGTTTCCCGCTGCGATGTTGGTGTCCTCGCCGATGTCGGCGTCGCCGATGTACGACAGGTGCGGCACCTTCGTGCGCGCGCCGATCCGCGACTGCTTGATCTCCACGAATGTGCCCGCCTTCGACCCGGCCTCGAGAACGGTTCCAGGGCGAAGGTAACAGAATGGGCCAACCGTTGCACCCTCGCCGACAGACGCATCGATCGCGACCGCATGGGGGCCGATCTCGGCGCCGGCGGCGACCGACGTCGAGCCGCGGAGCACCGTGAACGGGTGGACGACGGCGTCGGGCTCGAGGGTGACGCCGGCGTCGATCCAGCTCGTCGCCGGGTCGACGATCGTCACGCCGGCGAGCATGTGCGCCTCGTTGATCCGGTCGCGGAGAACAGCGCCGGCGACGGCAAGCTCCGCCCTGGTGTTGATCCCCAGCGTCGACAGCTCGTCGGGGCAGACCCACGCGGCAGCACGGCCGCCGCGACCGACGATGTGGGCGACTGTGTCGGTGAGGTAGTGCTCGCCCTGAGCGTTGTGCGCGTCGAGCTTGGCTAGTGCCTCCCAGAGCGGCTCCGCCTCGAAGACGTAGATCGAGGAGTTCAGCTCCCTGATCGCGCGCTCCACCGGCGAGGCGTCGCGCTCCTCGACGATCGACGCGACTGCGTCGTCGCTCCCCCGGACGATCCTGCCGTACGGCAGCGGGCGCTCGGAGACGAAGGAGAGGATCGTCACCTGAGCGCCCTGCCGCTCGTGCTCCTCGAGAAGCGCGGCGTGGTGCTCGGCGGTGAGAAGCGGGGCGGCGGCGTCGAGCACGAGCACCCGGCCCGAGAAGCCCGCCAGGGCCGCTTCAGCCGCGGCGACGGCGTCGCCGGTGCCGAGGGGCTGCTCCTGGACCGCGACCGTGACGCCCTCGTACGCGTCGCGGGTGTCCGGCGAGGCGACGACGACGATCGGGTCGGCCCCCGCCGCGCGTGCCGCTTCGAGGACCCAGTCGACCACCCGGCGGCCGAGCAACTCATGGAGGTGCTTCGGGATCGAAGAGCGCATGCGCCTCCCCAGCCCGCCGGCCATGACGACTGCTGCGAGGTCGCGTTGAGCGCTCACCGGTGCGATGGCTGGGGCGCCAGGATTCGAACCTGGGATCGCGGGACCAAAACCCGCTGCCTTACCACTTGGCTACGCCCCACCGAGCTGATTGTGCCTCAGCGTGTGTCTGGCGACTTGGTCGAGCGCTCGCCGAAGAGCAGGATGAGCGCGATCGCTGCGAAGACGCCGGCGATGATCAGCACGAAGGCGCCGATCACAAGCGCGACGATGCAGAGGATCACGGCGAACGCCTGCGAGGCCGCCGCGATCCATGAGAGCTGGCGTCCCGTGTCCGACGCGAGCGCGCGCCCGGCGAAGAGGTAGAACGCGATGATCGGCGCCGAGATGATGATCACCGTCCAGCGCGAGAAATCCTTCTCGACGGCAACCAGGATCCCCTCGAGCACCGCGATCCCGAGCGCGATCTTCAGCCGGCGCTCGAACAGCCACCTGCCGGTGCGGCTCGTACGAAGCTGCGCAGCCGTCTCGCTCACGGCGGCAACCTACCACGCTGGCCGCAGGATCCAAACGCGGCCCTTGGCACCGATGCGATCCCCGGCGGCCGACGCCGCCTCGGGGTCGTCGAACAGCGCGTAGACGGCCGGGCCTGCGCCGCTCACGTCGGCGCGGAATGCCCCGAGCGAGCGGAGCTCGTCTGCGAGCGGCGACGAGGCGAGGTCGTTCGGCGGCAGCGCGGCCAGGTCGCCCGCTGCCAGGGCGGCGAGGAGCTGCGAACGCCGTTCGTCGTAACCGTTCGCGCCGTCCCGGCGGTCGAAATCGTCGTAGACGGAGGCGGTCGAAGCCTTGGCGGCGCCATCTTCGAGCACGAGCAGGACGGTGAACTGCTGCGGCAGCTCAAGCGGCGTCAATGAGCTGCCGTCGCCCTCGCCGAGCTGGGGGCCCTCGGTGAGAAAGAAGGGGACGTCGGCGCCGAGACCGGCCGCCAGCTCGTGCAGTCGGTCGGGGGGAAGCGGGCGATCCAGGGCTCGGTTGGCGAGCACGAGCGCCGCAGCTGCGTCCGAGCTCCCGCCGCCGAGACCCGCGGCGACCGGGATCTCTTTCTCGATCCGCACGGCCCAGCGCGGCTCGGTCCCGGCTACTTCGGCGAGCGCCTCGAGCCCAGCCGTGACGAGCGTGTCGCCCTCGAACCCCTCGACCTGGAGTGCCGGGGCCGGATCGAGGACGATCCGGTCGGCCAGTCCGACACGCTGGAGGACGGTCGTCACTTCGTGCTTGCCGTCGGCGCGGGCCGAGCCGACGACGAGCGCGAGGTTGATCTTCGCCGGCGCGACGAGCTCGCTCATCGCATCAGCCGGGCAAGCTCGACGAACTCCTCCGGCGCAAGCGCCTCGGCGCGCGTGTCGGCGGCGCGCCCGAGCCCGGCGAGCGCCTCGGCCGCCTCTGTGCGCGTGCCTGCGCCCGCCAGCTCGAGCGAGTTCGGCAGCGTTTTCCGGCGGTGTGCGAAGGACGCCTCGACCAGCCGCTTGAGCTCGGAGAACCGTTCCGGGAGCGGCCTGCGTTGGAAGGCGACGAGAGCCGAGTCCACATTCGGCTGGGGTCGGAAGACGGTGCGTGAGACCGGGTGGAAGCCGGTACGCTCGGCCGCGAGCTGGACCAGCACGGACACGGCTCCGTACGCCTTGGTTCCCGGGCTCGCGAAGAAGCGGTCGGCGACCTCGCGCTGCACCATCACGCACCAGCGTTCGAGAGCCGGCAGCCCGTCGAGACTTTCGACGACGATCGGCGTTGCGACGTTGTACGGCAGGTTCGAGACGAGCTTGCCCGGCGGAGGATCGAGGCTCGTCAGGTCGAGCCTCAGCGCATCGCCGAGCTCGATACGGAGATTGGGGAGCTTCGGCAGGCGCGCTTCGAGCGACCGGTCGATCTCGACGGCGTGTACGAAGGCGACGCGCTCGGCGAGAAAGCGGGTCAAGACGCCGAGGCCCGGGCCGATCTCGAGCACCACGTCGCCGGGCTCGAGCCCGGCGAGCCGCTCGATCACGCCGAGGATGTTCTGGTCGACGAGGAAGTGCTGGCCGAGCTCCTTCTTCGGGCGAACCGTCATGGGCCAGCCTCTGGCCCATGACTGGGGAGGGGGCCGGGAGGAACCGGGAGGTTCCCCCATAAGCGTCGGCCTCGAGAAGAAGGGGGTCCGTGGGGGAAACATGGTTTCCCCCACGGGAGCGAGTCGGAGGCGAGCGACGTCACAACGAGAAGGCGGCGGAGGCGTTCGCCTCGATCCGCGCCTCGAGCTCGGCGGGATCCTCCCCGCGCGCGCCCGCGAGCGCCGCCAGCGTGTGCATCACGTGCGCCGGCTCGTTCGGCCGTCCGCGGACCGGCCGCGGCGCGAGGTAGGGGCTGTCCGTCTCGGCGAGGATCCGGTCGGCCGGCACCTGCGACGCTGCGACACGCAGCTCGGACGCATTCGGAAAGGTGACGTTGCCGGCGAACGAGACGTAGTAGCCGCGCTCGAGCGCCGCCGGGAGCAGAGCAGGCGACGAGAAGCAATGGAGCACGACCGTGCCGGCGAAGCGATCGAGGGCCTCGGCGGTCGCGGCGTCCGCAGCGCGCGAGTGGATCACGACCGGCTTGCCGAGCTCGGCAGCAAGGGCGAGCTCGGCCTCGAAGAGGGCGAGCTGCCGGTCGTGCGCCGCGTAGTCGCGGAAGAAGTCGAGACCGGTCTCCCCCACTGCGACCGCGCGCGGATGTGCGAGTAGCGGGCGGAGCTCGTCGAGCCGGTCGCCCTCGCGCTCCGCCTCGTGCGGGTGGATGCCGAGAATCGCGAAGACGCCGTCCTCCGCCTCGGCCGCCGCGAGTGCATCCCGGCACGTGTCGATCGTCGAGCCGACGGCGAGGATCCGCTCCACCCCGGCCTCGTTCGCCCGCTCGACGAGCTCGTGCACGGAGCCGGCACACGCCTCGAGGTGCGCGTGCGTGTCGATCACGTAGCGGGGGTCGGCGTGTCGACCCGCGGGAAGAGCGGCTGCGCCGGCACGATCCCCTCAGCCGCTTCCGCCGCGCCACGGCCGATGCGTTCGAGCGCCAGGTCGGGGGGCTGCCGGAGCGCCTCCAGGATGCGCGGGGACGTCTCGGGGAGATACGGGGCAAGAGCAACGGCCACCGCGCAGACGCCGTCGGCGAGGTCGTACAGAACCGCGTCCAGCTCGGCCGACTTCGCGTCGTCCTTGGCGAGCTCCCAGGGCGCGCTCTGCTCGACGTGCTGATTCAGGCGGCGCACCGCCTGCCAGATCTCATCGAGGGCGCCGGTGATGTCGTACCGGTCGAGCCGCTCGACGATCGACTCGCGCAAGGCGTCCGCGTCGAACGCGCCGGGACCCGGGGTCTTCGCCAGCCGTCCCTCGCGGTAGCGCGCGATCATCGCGGTTGTCCGGGAGACGAGGTTGCCCAGGTCGTTGCCGAGCTCGCGCTCGTAGCGCTCGTAGAACGAGTCGAGCGTCACGTTGCCGTCCTGGCCGAACGACACCGCCCGTGCACACCAGAAGCGGATGGGATCGGCTCCGAAGACGGCAATCAGGTCGAGCGGGTCGATCACGTTGCCGAGCGACTTGGAGATCTTCTGCTTGTCGATGTTCAGGAAGCCGTGGACGAACAGCTGCTTCGGCGGCTCGTAGCCGGCTGCGAGCAGCAGCGCCGGCCAGTAGACGCAGTGGAAGCGCAGGATGTCCTTGCCCAGGAAGTGGACGGCCGGCCAGAAGCGCTCCAGATTCTCGCCCGGGGCACCACGTGATTCGGGCTTGGCCGAATCACACCGGGAGGCATAGCTCAGTGCGCTGAGGTAGTTAATGAGCGCGTCGGCCCAGACGTAGGCGACCTGCTGCGGATCCCATGGGATCGGGACCCCCCACGTCTGAGTGGCGCGGCTGATCGAGAAGTCGTGTAGGCCGCCCTCGATGAAGCTGCGCGCCTCGTTGTAGCGGAAGTCGGGCAGGACGAAGTCGGGCCGCTCGTCGTAGAGCGTGATGAGCTGCTCCTGATAGGCCGAGAGGCGGAAGAACCAGTTCTTCTCCTCGATCCACTCGGGCGCGGTGCCGTGGTCGGGACACTTGCCGTCGACGAGCTCGGCTTCGGTCTTGAACGCCTCGCACCCGTAGCAGTACAGGCCTGCGTAGACATCCTGGTAGATGTCGTCGCGACCGTTGTCGTAGATCCGCTGGAGGAAGTCCTGGACAAACCGCTTATGGCCCTCGTCGCTCGTGCGGATGAAGAAGTCATTGGTGGTGTGGAGGCGCTCCGGCAACTCCTTCCACGCGACGACGATCCGGTCCGTGTACTCGCGCGGCTCGAGCCCCTGCTCGGCAGCGACCCGGGCCACCTTGTCCGCATGCTCGTCCACTCCGGTCAGGAAGAAGGTGTCGTCGCCACGCTGGCGGTGGTGCCGCGCCAGGATGTCGGCGGCGATCGTCGTGTACGCGTGCCCGATGTGGGGCCGGTCGTTCACGTAGTAGATCGGTGTGGTCACGTAGAAGCGCATCACTGCCCATGATAGGCAGCGGATTGCCGCCCGCCGACAGGGTGGGCCCGGACGGCCGGCGCCGCCAGAAGACGAGCCCTGCGAAGGCCGCGCCGCCTGTCAGCCCGGTCACGAGCAGGGCCGCCAGGGGCCACCGGGCGCCGTGGCGGCCCACACGCCGACTCACCGCGACGGGCGCGCGTGCCTCGAGCAGCGGCAGCAGGGAGCCTCTGCGCGGACCGACCCGCTCGGGGACGGCG
>DATCPA010000115.1:0-2609 GCA_036564335.1 Gaiellaceae bacterium | reverse complement strand
GCCTTCGGCGATCGCGGCGTTCTCGGCCGGCAGGCCGAACGAGTCGTAGCCCATCGGACGGAGGACGACCCAGCCATTCCGGCGGCGGAACCAGGTGACGATGTCGCCCAGCGTGTAGTTGAGAACGTGGCCCATGTGGAGGACGCCGGACGGGTACGGCAGCATCTCGAGCTGGTAGTGGCGCTTGACGTCCGGACCGGCCTCCGTGGGCGTGTGGAACGTACGCTCGTCCTCCCAGACGCGCTGCCATTTCGCTTCGATCGCTCTCGGTTCGTACCGTTCCATTCGTCCTCCGGACACAAAAAAGCCTCTCATGGGAGAGGCCGTGGGGAACTGCCGCGGCGAGGCCGCGTTCGCTCCCTGGTCTACATAAGAAGCTGATCGTGCATTTCGTGGCAGTGTACCCGGGCGAGAGCGTCGGCGAAAGCCCTAAGAAGGAGGCGGCATGGCCGGTTTCACCAAGGTGAATCTCAAGGACGACGTGGACGACCAGGCGCCTAATTTCGGCCTGTCGCCGAACCTCGAGCTACGGATGGCGCGCGTGCCGCTCGACATGGAGAACGCGGGCATGAGCTACCAGCGGATCGCGCCGAACTTCCGGATCCCTTTCGGGCACAAGCACAAGAACCAGGAAGAGGTCTACGTCGTCCTCAGCGGCAGCCTGCGGATGAAGGTCGAGGACGAGGTCCACGACCTGAAGCAATGGGACGCGGTGCGCCTTCACAAGGACACGATGCGCGGCTTCGAGGGCGGCCCTGAAGGCGCCGAGGTGATCGCCATCGGCGCGCCGAGCACCGGGCCCGGCGACGCCGAGGTCGTGCAGGGCTGGTGGAGTGACTGAGGCCTGGGTCGCCTGTTCCGCGCGCCCAGACCGCAGGCAGATCGCATTTACGTTCGACGACGGACCATCGGGATCGACGTTGCCCGTGCTTGACGTTCTCGAGGCTCACGGCGCCCGGGGCACGTTCTTCGCGGTCGGGGAGTGGGTCATCCGGCTCCCGGAAGTTGTCCGAGAGACGGCGGCGCGCGGGCACGAGCTCGGTAACCACACCTGGAAGCACTTCAACGCTGACGTCGAAACCGACGTGGAGCGCTGGCGCGCCGAGATCCAGCGGACGTCCGAGGCCATCGAGCGCGAGACGGGGCAGGCGCCACGGCTCTTCCGGCCGCCGTACGGAGCCAATCCCTGCCGCTTGGCACGCGTCGCCGCGGCGTGTGGCCTCAACGCAACGATCCTCTGGACCGTCCAGTCCACGGACTGGCAGGGAAACGATGAGCACGAGCGGATCGAGACGGACGTCGTCGAACAGGCGCACGCGGGCGCGATCGTCCTCCACCACGACGGCTGGGCGCCGTCAGACGAGAAGAACCATGGCTCTCCCCAGAACGGCACCCTGAAGGCGTTGCCGCGAATCCTCGAGCGGCTCGGAAACGACGGCTACCGTTTCGTCACCGTGTCCGAGCTGCTCGCGGCCTAGGAGGGTTTGGTGGAACGTCGCTCGTTGTCGGGGTGCGATGGTCGTTCCGAGGCAATGGGACGCGCTTCGCGCGCCAGAGCGCGCGTACCCCATGGGTACGGGCGCGACGGAGGACGCAGCGTCGGGGCGACCAGCGCGGCCCGGCGACACAGACGACGTTTCGCCGAGCCCTCCTAACGTGCTCGAGCTCTTCCCGGCGACCGCCGCGGTCGATGGCGACGAGCTCACCCTCGGCGGCCTGGCGGCCTCGGCCCTGGCCGCCGAGTTCGGCACGCCGCTCGTCGTGCTGGACGAGCAGACGCTTCGCACCCGCGCGCATGCCTATCGCGCCGCTGCTCCCGACGCGCTGATCGCCTACGGGACGAAGGCGTTCCCGAACGTCGCGGTTCTCCGTCTCCTCGCCGACGAGGGACTCGGCGCCGATGTCTCGACGCTCGGGGAACTCGAGTTCGCGCTCGCCGCGGGAGTGCCGCCCGAGCGCCTTGTCGTGCACGGGAATAACAAGAGCGACGCCGAGCTTGCTCGCGCCGCTGAGGTCGGGGCGGACCTCGTCGTGCTCGACGCGCCCGACGAGGTCGAGCGGGCCGCGACGGCGGGGATCCGGCGCGTGCTCCTGCGGGTGACGCCGGGAATCGAGGCCGACACGCACGCCTCGATTCGGACCGGCCATGCCGGCTCGAAGTTCGGCTTCACGCCGGAGACGGCGATCGCTGCGCTCGCTCACGCTCGCGAGCTCGGGCTCGAGGCGGCCGGCCTGCACGTGCATCTGGGCTCGCAGCTCGTCGATGCGAGCGCCGGCTGGGCCAGCATCGCCTGGCTGGCCGGCTTCGCCTCCGTCTGCGAGCGCGAGACCGGCTGGTCGCCGGCGGTCGTCGACCTCGGCGGCGGGCTCGCGATCCGTCACGTGGAGGACGACCCGGACCCGTCGATCGAGGACTTCGTCGCCCAGATCCTCGATCGCGTCCAGCGTGGCTTCGACGCGCATGATCTGGCGCCCCCACAGCTCGTGCTCGAGCCCGGGCGCTCAGTCGTCGGCCCCGCAGGCGTCACGCTCTACCGTGTGGGAGTGGTCAAGCAGGCGGCGGACGGCACTCGCTGGGCGGCGATCGATGGCGGGATGTCCGACAACCC
>DATCPA010000089.1:0-9274 GCA_036564335.1 Gaiellaceae bacterium | reverse complement strand
AGCCGTAGGCGAGCGACGCTCATTGGACCGGCACCTCCTCGAAGACGTCGTACAGGGTCACGGCTTTGCGCTCGTCGGCCAGCCGCTTGAATCGCGCGAATGCGTCTCGCAACTCGTCGGACGTGAGGTCGATTCCGGCGTCCGTGCACGCCTGCGCGAACGCATGACGGCCCGAGTGCTTGCCCAGCGGGAGCGTCATCTTCAGGCCTAGCTCCTCCGGATCCATGATCTGGTAGGTCGCGGTGTCTTTGAGCATCCCGTCCTGGTGGATCCCGGCCTCGTGCGCGAACGCGTTTGCGCCGACGATCGCCTTGTTCCGTTGGACGGTGTAACCCGTCAGCCGCGAGACGAGCGCCGACGCGGCCCCGATCTCGCTGATCCGGATTCCCGTCTCGGCTCGAGCGAGGTCCCGGCGGACGCGCAATGCCATCACGATCTCCTCGAGCGCCGCGTTGCCCGCGCGCTCTCCGATGCCGTTGACCGTGCACTCGACCTGACTGGCTCCGGCGGCAATTCCCGTGAGGGTGTTCGCGACCGCGAGCCCGAGGTCGTTGTGGCAGTGGACCGAGAGTGCGACGCTGCGCAGCTCCGGGCACAGCTCCTGCATGCGGCGGATGAAGGCGCCGTGCTCCTCGGGTAGCGCGTTGCCGACCGTGTCCGGCAGGTTGACCGTGGTCGCCCCGGCCCTGACCGCCTCGCTGCAGACCAGCGCCAGGAAGTCGAGCTCCGAGCGCGTGGCGTCCTCGGCCGAGAACTCGACCTCGTCGGCTCGCTCGACCGCGTAGCGCACCGACTGCCCGACGCGTTCGAGCACCTCGCCGGGCTCGAGTTGGAGCTTGCGCTCCATGTGCACGGGGCTCGTCGCGATGAAGACATGGATCCGAGAGCGGGTCGCGCCGGCGAGCGCCTCCGCGCACGCATCGATGTCGGCGAGCTCGGATCGCGCGAGCGCCGCGACGGTGGTCGACCGTGCGGCGGCGACGACGCTGCGTACGCCCTCGAAGTCTCCGGGGGAAGAAACAGGGAAGCCCGCCTCGATCACGTCGACGCCGAGCCGCTCGAGCTGCTCGGCGATCTCCGCCTTCTCATGCGGGTGCAAGGCAATGCCGGGCGACTGCTCGCCGTCTCGAAGCGTGGTGTCGAAGATCGTGATCCTGCGGTGTGACAACTGAAGCTCCTCCTCGTTCTCGCCTCCGTCGGAAGGCGTACCTGTGGTGTGATCGGTGGACGTGTGCGCCGCGAGGCGCGTGGTCGAAAATTCCCCCTTAGCGGGGGAGAATCGAGAGGAGGAGAATGGCGACGACGCCGTGCTCAGCCTGCGAGAGGCCGGCGGAGAAGTGGGTGTTGAAGTCGTCGCGCATGGTGTTCGGATACCAGTGTGGACACCAACACCATCGGCTGTCAAGGCGAATCTCTTGACCTCGCCTCATAACGTCCCTACTCTGATGGCAATGATCGTCGGCGCCGGGACCTCCATTCGCGTCCTTTTTGTTGCGTCGGTCAAGCCTGCGCGCTAGTCGGCGACCCACCTTCCCCGCCTCCGCCGGCTAGCTAGGACACCAAGAGGCGGATCCCTACGACACCCTGCGAGGTGCCCACGTGCCGCCACGCGCGACACTGCTCGACTCAACCGAGGAACGCGGCCCAGCATGAGGAAGCGCCCGACCGAGCCGTCTGGCCTGTACGACCCTGCCTTCGAGCACGACGCCTGCGGTGTCACCTTCGTCGCTCGTCTGAACGGCGTGCCGACGCACGAGACGTTGGTACGCGGGCTGACCGCGGTCGCGAACCTGGAGCACCGCGGGGCTGCGGGCGCGGATGCGCAGACCGGCGACGGCGCCGGGATTCTGCTGCAGATGCCGGACCGGTTCATCCGCGAGCTCATCGGCGATCACCTGCCTCCGCCTGGCCGGTACGGCGTCGGCGTCTGCTTCTTCCCGCAGGACGACGCGCGCAGGAGCGAGCTCGAGCAACTGCTGATCGCCACCGTCGAGGCCGAGGGCCAGCGCGTTCTCGCCTGGCGAGACGTCCCGGTCGACGACCGTCACGTCGGGGCTAGCGCCAATGTCCACGCCCCGCGGATCCGGCAGCTCGTCGTCGGGGCCTCGCCCGAGCTTGCGCTGGACCAGGATGCGTTCGAGCGGAAGCTGTACGTCATTCGACGTGTGGCGGAGCTCGCCGCGGGCCCGGACCTCGCGCTCCCGAGCTTCTCCTCGCGCACGCTCGTCTACAAGGGCATGCTGACCGCCCCGCAGCTCCCGGGGTACTTCCCCGATCTCCGGGACGAGCGGATGGAGGCAGCGCTGGTGCTCGTCCACTCGCGCTTCTCCACCAACACGTTCCCGAGCTGGGAGCTCGCGCACCCCTACCGCATGATCGCGCACAACGGCGAGATCAACACGCTGCGCGGCAATGTCAACTGGATGCGAGCGCGGGAGTCGCAGCTTGCCTCCGACCTCTTCGGGGACGACCTCGCGAAGGTCCTGCCGGTCGTCCGCCCCGGCGGCTCCGACACGGCGAACTTCGACAACGTACTCGAGTTGCTCGTGCTGGCCGGGCGTTCGCTGCCGCACGCGATCATGATGATGATCCCGGAGGCCTACCAGGGCCGAGACGATCTTCCGGACGGCCTGAAGGGCTTCTACGCCTACCACCAGTGCCTGATGGAGGCGTGGGACGGGCCTGCGGCAATCGCCTTCACGGACGGGCGCGTGATCGGCGCGACCCTCGACCGAAACGGCCTGCGGCCCGGCCGGTGGCTGGAGACCAAGGACGGGTGGGTCGTGCTCGCCTCGGAGACGGGCGTGCTCGACGAGCCGCCCGAGAACATCTTGCGTAAGGGGCGCCTCCAGCCGGGCAAGCTCTTCCTCGTCGATCTCGAGCGCGGCCGGATCGTCGAGGACGCCGAGGTCAAGCGGGAGATCGCAACCCGCAAGCCCTATGCGCAGTGGTACGAGCAGGAGGTCGTGCGCTCGTCCGACCTTCCCGACCGGGAGCCGCAGTCCCTGCCCGCCGAGTCGCTGCGGAGGCGGCAGCTCGCCTTCGGCTACTCGCAGGAGGACATGAAGGTGATCCTGGCGCCGCTTGCCCGCAACGCCGAGGAGGCGGTCGGCTCGATGGGCAACGACTCGCCGCTGGCCGTTCTGTCCGACCGCAAGCCGCTCCTCTACTCGTACTTCAAGCAGCTCTTCGCACAGGTGACGAACCCGCCGGTGGACTCGATCCGCGAGGCTGTCGTGATGAGCGTGCAGGCCAGTGTCGGCTCAGAGCGGAACCTGCTCGACGAGACCCCCGAGCACGCCCGCCAGCTCGTGATCGACAACCCGATCCTGCTCGACTCGGAGCTCGAGCGCCTGCGTCAGGTCGACTCGGCCATCTTCAGCTCGCGCACGCTCGACATCACCTGGCCGGTCTCGGACGGTCCGACCGGGATGGAGCCGGCCCTGGCGCGTGTCTGCCGGGAGGCGGACGCGGCGCTCGCCGACGGCGTCAACATCCTGATTCTCTCCGACCGCGGGGTCGGACCGGAGCGCGTGCAGATTCCGTCGGCTCTCGCTGTCTCGGCCGTCCACCACCACCTCGTCCGCGAGGGGACGCGTCTGCAGGCGGGCCTGATCGTCGAGTCCGGCGAGGCGCGTAGCGTCCACAGCGTCGCCGTGCTCATCGGCTACGGGGCCGCCGCGGTCAACCCCTACCTGATGCTCGAGACGCTCGCGGAGCTGGTCGACCGCGGCGAGCTTCAGATGACCGCGGAAGAGGCGCAGCGCCGCGCCGTGAAAGGCGTCGCCAAGGGTCTGCTCAAGACGATGTCCAAGATGGGCATCTCGACGATCCCCTCCTACTGCGGAGCGCAGATCTTCGAGGCGATGGGATTGGCGCACGAGCTGGTGGAGCGTCATTTCACCGGCACGCCGTCGCGCATCGGCGGGATCGGGATCGAGACGCTGGCCGAGGAAACCCTCGCACGACATGCACGCGCATACCCCGGCTCGCCTGACGAGCTTCTGCCGGTGGTCGGCCTCTACGCCTGGAGGCGGGACGGCGAGCATCATCAGTGGAACCCGGAGACGATTGCTCTCCTCCAGCACGCGGTCCGCGAGGGCGGCTTCGAGACGTACGAGGAGTACGCGCGGACGGTCAACGACGACAGCGCACGACGCCGCACCCTGCGCGGGCTGATGTCGTTCCGCTTCCGCGAGGACGGGGGCATCCCGCTCGATCAGGTCGAGCCCGCCAAGGAGATCGTCAAGCGCTTCGTGACCGGGGCGATGTCGCTCGGCTCGCTGTCGCGCGAGGCGCACGAGACGCTGGCAATCGCGATGAACCGCCTCGGCGGGCGCTCGAACACGGGCGAGGGCGGGGAGGACCCGGCGCGCTACGTCCCGGACGCCAACGGCGACTCGCGCCGCTCCTCGATCAAGCAGGTCGCCTCGGGCCGCTTCGGCGTGAACATCAACTACCTGACAAACGCCGACGAGCTGCAGATCAAGATGGCTCAGGGCGCCAAGCCCGGTGAGGGCGGGCAGCTTCCCGGCCACAAGGTCGACAGCTACATCGCGAGCGTCCGCCTGACGACGCCGGGCGTCGGCCTCATCTCGCCGCCGCCCCATCACGACATCTACTCGATCGAGGACCTCAAGCAGCTGATCTACGACCTGCGCTGCGCCAATCCCGAGGCGCGCATCTCGGTCAAGCTCGTCGCCGAGGTCGGCGTCGGGACCGTCGCGGCCGGCGTGGCGAAGGCCAACGCCGACCACGTCCTGATCTCCGGGCACGATGGCGGTACCGGCGCCTCGCCGCTCTCCTCGATCCTCTTCGCGGGCATTCCCTGGGAGATCGGGCTCGCGGAGACACAGCAGACGCTGGTCCTCAACGACCTGCGCTCGAGAATCTGGGTGCAGACCGACGGGCAGCTGAAGACCGGGCGGGACGTGGTCGTTGCCGCGCTCCTCGGCGCCGACGAGATGGGCTTCGCCACTGCGCCGCTGATCGCGACCGGCTGCATCATGATGCGCGCCTGCCACCTGAACACCTGCCCCGTCGGGGTGGCGACACAGGATCCCGAGCTGCGCAAGCGCTTCAGGGGCCAGCCCGAGCACGTCGTCAACTTCTTCTTCTACGTGGCCGAGGAGGCGCGGCAGATCATGGCCCGGCTCGGCATCGCCCGGTTCGAAGACCTGGTCGGCCGCGTCGACCTGCTCGAGGCCGACGAGGCGATGGAGCACTGGCAGGCGCGCGGAATCGACCTCTCGAACGTGCTGCGCGTGCCGGAGCTTTCCGAGGGCGCCCCGCTCCGTCGCACTCACCCCCAGGTCTCCCCGCTCCCGGGGGCGCTCGACTGGCAGCTGATCGAGCTGGCAGAGGCGGCGATCGAGGACGGAACGCCGGTGGCGGGCGAGCTCGATATCCGGAATGTCAACCGGACGGTCGGAGGCCTGCTCTCGCATCACGTCACCAAGCGGCACGGAGCCCCGGGGCTTCCTCCCGGCACGATCCGGTTCACGTTCAACGGGTCGGCCGGACAGTCGTTCGGTGCCTGGCTGGCGCCGGGGATCGAGCTGACGCTCTTCGGTGACGCGAACGACTACACCGGCAAGGGGCTCTCGGGCGGGGTGCTCGCGGTCCGGCCGCCGATCGCGGCGACGTTCGCTGCGGAGGACAACGTGATCGTCGGCAACACCGTTCTCTACGGGGCCGTTGCGGGAGAGGCGTTCTTCCGCGGCCGGGCGGGCGAGCGCTTTGCCGTTCGTAACTCCGGAGCGAACGCCGTCGTCGAAGGCCTCGGCGACCACGGCTGCGAGTACATGACCGGTGGACGCGTCGTCGTCCTCGGCACCACCGGCCGGAACTTCGCCGCCGGAATGAGCGGCGGGATCGCTTATGTCTTGGACGCCGACCGGACGTTCGCGGCGCGCTGCAACACCGAGTTGGTCGAACTCGACCCGCTCGACGAATCGGACGCCGAGACGATCCGGGCTCTCGTCGAGAGCCATCTGGGCCATACCGGCTCGCCGGTCGCGGCCCGGGTGCTCGAGGAGTGGGAGTCGCACGTGCCGCTCTTCGCCAAGGTGATGCCGCGCGACTACAAGCGCGTCCTCCTGGCGAGCCAGAACGGGCACCCGGCGGCCGTCGGCGACGTGGTCTCGAGCGGCGGCGAAGGCTTCCTCACGACCGAATCCGAGACGGCGCAGGCGGCGGGCTGATGGGTGAGCTCGGCGCGTTCCTGAAGCACGAGCGCCGGGATGCGCCCGAGCGCGACCCGGGCGAGCGGGTCGGCGACTTCCGCGAGTTCGTCGGGACACTGCCACTGATCCAGCTCCAGGAACAGGGAGCGCGCTGCATGGAGTGCGGCGTGCCGTTCTGCCAGAGCGGCTGTCCGCTCGGGAACCTGATCCCCGACTGGAACGACCTCGTCTACCGCGACCGCTTCCGCGAGGCGATCGACCAGCTCCACCGGACGAACAACTTCCCCGAGTTCACCGGGCGCCTCTGCCCGGCGCCGTGCGAGGCCGCCTGCGTTCTCGAGATCGAGGAGGGCAACGCGGTGTCGATCAAGCAGGTCGAGGTTGCGATCGTCAACCGCGCGTGGGACGAAGGGTGGATCGAGCCCCGTCCACCGCTGATGCGGACGGGGAGGACGGTCGCGGTTGTCGGCGCCGGCCCGGCAGGCCTGGCCTGCGCGCAGCAGCTGAACCGCGCCGGGCATTCCGTGACGGTGTTCGAGCGCGACGAGGCGGGCGGGGGGCTCGTGCGGTTCGGCGTCCCGGATTTCAAGATCGAGAAGTGGATCGTCGAGCGGCGGCTCGATCAGCTGGCCGCCGAGGGAGTTGTGTTCCGGTACGGCGTGGACGTCGGGGCGGACATCGACGCGGGCGAGTTGCGGGAGCAGTTCGACGCCGTTGTCGTCGCAACCGGCTCGCGGGTGCCCCGCGACCTGCCGGTCCCCGGGCGGGAGCTCGGCGGCGTCCACTTCGCGATGGAGTACCTCTACCAGCGCAACCGCCACGTCGCCCGCGAGCTCGGGCCGCTGCCCGAGGGGGCTCCGCCTGCGCCGGCGGAGACGATCAGCGCCGCCGGCAGGCACGTGATCGTGATCGGTGGCGGCGACACCGGTGCCGATTGCGTCGGCAACGCACACCGGGAGCAGGCGGCGTCGGTGACGCAGATCGAGCTCGTCGGCGAGCCGCCACCCTCTCGGCCCGACGACGTCACGCCCTGGCCCCGCTGGCCGATGAAGCTGCGCACGTCCTACGCGCTGAAGGAGGGCGGCGAGCGAGACTTCGCGATCTCGACGACGCAGCTGACGGGCAACGGGCGCGTGGAGCAGATCCACTGGGCGCAGAACACGGGCGTCCCTCCGTTCGACACGGTTCCGGGCACGGAAGAGGCGCGTCCGGCAGGGCTCGTGCTGCTGGCGATGGGCTTCCTCTCACCGGAGCCGCTCGTGCTCGACCAGCTCGGCGTCGAGCGCGACGCGCGCGGCAACGCTGACGCAGGAGCGTTCGCAACGTCGGCCGAGGGCGTGTTCGCAGCCGGCGATGCGCGCCGCGGTCAGTCTCTGATCGTCTGGGCGATCAACGAAGGCCGCCAGTGCGCCCTGGCGGTCGATCGCTGGCTCGCCGCGATCGGGGTGCCGTAGATGCAGACCGTCGAGCGCTGCGGCCACTGGGCTGCGGAAGAGCGCCCCGCCTTTGTCGCGGAGGTCGTCGGCGAGTTCGCCGCGCGCGGCGCAAGCGTGCCTGCGTAAGACCGCGGCGCGGTAGGTTGCCCCCGCGTGCGGGCGACCTGGGGACTGATCGGACTGATCACTGCGGCGACCGCCGCAGCGGCCGTCGCCCACTACGCGGATGCGCCGTCGCTGCTCACGTTCCTCCTGGCGACGGCCGCCCTGGCCGGGCTCGCGTGGCTCGTGTCGTTCGCGACCGAGCAGGTCGGCGAGCGCTTCGGCCCGGCAGTGACGGGCCTGCTGCAGTCAACGCTCGGGAACCTGCCGGAGTTCTTCATCGTCGTCTTCGCGCTCTCGGCCGGCGAGGTGGTCGTCGCGCAGACGTCGATCATCGGGTCGATCTTCGCGAACGCGCTGCTCGTACTCGGGCTGGTGGTGCTCGCCGGCTGCCGCGAGAGCGCGGACGGGGTGATGCGCTTCCATGCGCGCCTGCCGAAGGACAACGCCGTGCTGATGCTGCTCGCGAGCTTCCTGATCGTGATCCTCGGCATCTCGGCCGCAAGCGGCGATCGGGCGTCACATCACGTCAAGGCGATCTCCATTGTCGGCGCCGTCGCCCTGCTCGTCACGTACGTCGTCTGGCTCGCCGACTACATCCGCTCCGACGCGGAGCACGAGCCTTCGCGCGGGGCGCCGGTCGCCTCGATGCGGCTTGCCGTCGTGCTGCTCGGCGCGTCTGGCGTCGGGGCCGCGTTCGTCTCCGACTGGTTCGTCCAGGCGCTCACCCCGTCGATGGAGCAGATCGGCGTCCCGAAAGCGTTCGCGGGCCTCGTCATCGTCGCGATCGCAGGGAACGCGGTGGAGAACACGGCGGGGGTCGTGCTCGCGCTCAAGGGCGAGGCGGATCTCGCCATCTCGGTCGTCAAGAACTCCGTCGCGCAGATCACCGCCTTCCTGTTCCCCGCGCTCGTGCTCGTCTCGCTCCTCTTCGCGACGCCCCTGACGTTCGCTCTCGACCCCGTCTACATCGGGGCGCTGCTCCTGACGGGGCTTGCGCTCTGGTTGATCACCGGCGACGGTGAGGCGACGATGTTCGAGGGGGTCGCGCTGATCTCGCTGTACGTGATCCTTGCGGTCGTCACGTTCTACGAGTAGCGGCGATCGTTCCTCGCCCCGGGCCCAGACTGACGCTTCTCAGGCCCGGACGCCGATTGCGGTGTGCACCGAGCGGACGGCGCTTGCGCCCTCGCCGACCGCTGCAGCCACGCGCTTCATCGAGCCACGGCGTACGTCGCCGACCGCAAAGACGCCGGGCACGCTCGTCTCGAAGGGGAGAGGGGCCCGTCCTAACGCCGCCCAGGTGTCGCCGAGCTCGTCGGTTTTGAGCTGGACATCGGTGCGGACGAAGCCATGCTCGTCGAGGGCGACGCCGGTAAGCCAGCCGGTCGAGGGCTCGGCGCCGATGAAGCAGAAGAGGCCGTGGCAGGCCTGGTCATGCAGCTCGCCGGCCGGGTCGGCAAGCGAGATCGACTCGAGCACGTGCTCACCGTCGAGGCGCGTGACCTCTGTGCCACCGCGCACTGTGATGTTCGGATTGGCGAGCAGCCG
>DATCPA010000086.1:0-17683 GCA_036564335.1 Gaiellaceae bacterium | reverse complement strand
GCTCCGGCCCGACGAGCCCCGTGGGACGACCGAAGAGGGGATTGCGCAGGCCGCTGGCCCCGTCAAAGTTGTAGATCGTGACGTGCACAAGCGCGTTCGCCGGCAGCCGCCAGACCGTTGTCCGCTGCCAGGTCCCGTCCTTGCCCTGGATCAGGTAGGAGACCCAGTCCGGGTGCGGCGCCAGCGTCGGCCCGACGGCCGCGACGGTCTGCAACGTCAGGTTCACCGACGGGGTTGCGCCGGCCTGCACCGCCGGTTCGAACGTCTTCGTGTTGCCGACGAGGTAACCCGAGATGTAGAAGCCGATCAGGACGCCGGCCAGCGCGACGACGAATACGACACCGGCGAGCTTCTTCGTCGTGGCTCCCACAGCGACTGCGGGTATACCCGGCCGCAGATCAATAGTGCACAAGATGACGAAACTGTCATCCCCAGGTCATATACAGGTCATCCGGCGGCGCTGTATGGTCGCTACGGAGGACGGTCCGCTGCGAATCCTGGTCATCGAGGACGAGGCGCGCATCCGCTCCTTCCTGGCTCGCGGCCTCGAGGCGGAGGGTTACTTAGTCGAGGGTGCAGCGGACGGAAGAGCGGGGCTCGCGCTCGCGCTTGGGCCCTCCTGGGACCTCGTCGTGCTCGACCTGTTGCTCCCCGGGCTCGGCGGCCTCGATGTCCTGCGCGAGCTGCACCGCGAACGGCCGGCCATACCCGTCCTGGTGCTCTCGGCTCGCTCGGACCTGCCGACGAAGCTGCGCGGGTTCGAGCTCGGCGCGACCGACTACTTGCCGAAGCCGTTCTCGCTCGCCGAGCTCCTCGCGCGCGTGCGCGTTCAGCTCCGCAAGACCGCCTCCTCTGACGAGAGCGGAACTCTCGTCCGCGGCGGACGCTTGACGCTCGACCTCGCGCGGCGGCAGGTTCGCTTCGCCGGCGCGATCTGCGACCTGGCCGACCGGGAGTTCCGGCTCCTCCACCACCTCCTCCTCCACGAAGGGGAGGTGGTCAGCCGCGAGCGCCTGCTCGCCGACGTCTGGGGGTACGGCTTCCACCCCGGCTCGAACGTCGTCGACGTCAGCGTGCGGCGCCTGCGTAAGAAGCTCGGCCCCGATGCCCCGATCCAGACGGTGCGGAATGCCGGCTATCGACTGGTTGCGTAGGCACTCGGTCGAGGCCCTCTGGGTCCTGTTCGCCGCCGCGAACATCGGCGCGATGATCGCCTGGCCCAGCTGGGAGACGATCCCGTTTCACTTCGTTTGGATCAGCCTCACCATCCTGTACGGCTTCCGCGTCTGGGGACCGCCGGGAACGGCGTTGGTCCTCTCCGCGGTCGTCCTTACCACCGGCGGATCGATCCTCGCCGACACATTCGCGGGCATCCAGCTCTGGGGCGAGCTGTTCGAGGTGCCGCTCATGTCCGCAATGTTCCTGGCGATGGTCTGGCACGCGCGGCGCCGGGTCGCCGCGATCCAGGAGTCGGAGGCACTGGCGGAGAGCCGCGCTGCCCTGCTCGCCCGGCAGGAGCGCTTCCTCCACGATGTCACCCACGAGCTGCGGACACCGGTGACGATCGCCCGCGGCCATCTCGAGCTCCTCGAGAGCGAGGGCCGGAGCTCGGCCGAGGTCGCCGTCGCCCTCGACGAGCTCGGGCGCATCGAGCGGATCATCAGCCGCCTACTCCTGCTCGCGAAGGCCGACCGGCCGGACTTCCTCGCGAGGAGCGAAGTGGACGTCGAGGCCTTCGTGGAGGACGTCTTCATGCGTTGGTCCGAGGTCGCCCCGCGCGGCTGGCGACTTGGCCCGACTGTCCACGGCCACGTTTTGGCCGACGAAGAGGCGTTGCGCACCGCCTTCGACGCCCTCGTCGAGAACGCGGTCGAGTACACGGATCAGGACCAGCTGATCGAGCTGCGCGCGACCGCGACCGGAGAAGGGATCGCTCTGGAGGTCGCCGACGGCGGCTGCGGCGTGCCCCCGGATGCGCTCGGCCGGATCTTCGAGCGCTTCGGGCGTGTGGACGACGCACGCGCCCGGACGAACGGCGGAGCCGGTCTCGGCCTCTCGATTGTGGCCGCGATCGCGAAGGCGCACGGCGGCACGTGCACGGTGGAGTCGGGGCCGAGCGGGACGGTCTTCGCGCTCAGGTTGCCCGCGTTTCGACCGGCTGCGCAGCCGTCACCGGCTCCAACCGCCCCGGATCTCGCCGAACTTCCCGCTGTGTCGTAGACCTGTGCGAAACGTCGAGGATCGACGGGCGCGATCGGACGAGTCCTGAATCGTTCCTCATGCGTATAGACGAAAGCCCCGCAAAAATGCGTTTCGCGGGTTCGATCCCCGCTGCTTCCCGCCGGATGATTGACAGTTGTTCAAGAGTCCCTGTCGATCGCACCCCTGGCGAGGGGAGGCCCGGCAGGCACGCTGCGCGCTCGGGTCGTCTTCTGGATGAGGAGGGCGAGCGTGGGGCACGCTGCCACGGCCCGCCGCGCGTTCTTCCGAAGCCCGAGTGGAAGCGGCGCGGGGTCGACGATCGGGTAACCCCAGTCGTCGAGCCGAATTCGCTCCGGCAGGAGCTCGGCGCAGAGGCCGTGGGCCTCGCACGCGATTGGATTGACGCGCACATTCTGGTCGCTCACCGCGTGGGCTCCTTCGCCGGGAGCGGCAGGACCATGCGGTTGCGACCGCTGCACCGACCGCGCAGGTGAAGATCGACCTCGTCGGCGAAGACATCCAGCGCGCTCGCGACGAAGCGGGCGGCGCCGTCCGGATGCCGGCAGGCGCCGCGCCCACGGACTTCCTCGATCCAGCGGCCGAGCGCGGCGATCCGGCGGCCGTCACGCTCCCGGCGGGCGAGCCGGCCGAGCGCATCGGCAATGGCGTCGAGCCCATAGACACACGGGCCGCACTGGCCGGCACTCTCGTCCGCCAGGTAGCGGGCGACCCGGGCCGTCTCGACGATGCCGCAGGCGTCGACAGGGAGCGCGATGACGGCACGGGCACCCAGCGCGGCGCCATGAGGGGCGAGCGCGGCGTCGAGCAGGGGCAGCGGGAGAGCTGCTGACGCGTCGAGCCAACCCCCGAAGTAGCCCCCGACGACGAACGCGCGAAGCGGCTCCGCGGCACCTCCCGCCTGCCCGACCAGCTGCTCGAGCGTCGTCCCGAGCTCGATCTCGTAAATTCCGGAATGCGAGACCGCGCCCGAGAGGGTGACGAGCGCCGTGCCGGGCTCGTCAACGGTTCCGAGCTCGCGGAACCAGCCTGGGCCGAAGCGGGCGATCAGCGCGACGTGCGCAAGCGTCTCGGCGTTCTGGACGAGCGTCGGTGCCCCGCCGACGCCTCGCTCGAAGGGACGCGGCGGGGTGAAGGTGGGCTTGGCCGGCCCGCCATCGATGAAGCGAACCAGCGCAGTCTCCTCACCGGCGACGAAGGCGTTCGGCGCGGAGACGGCACGAACGTGAACAGAGCGGTCGAGCCTGCGGCGGGCACGCGCCGCGATCGCGCTCGTCAGGGCGGCGATCTCGATCTCCGGCGCTCCGCCGAGCGCGACGATCGCCTCTCGGGCGCCGACTGCCTCGGCCGCGAGCACCGCGCCGTCGAGCACTAGGTGAGGGACGTAGCGCAGGAGGGCGCGGTCCTTCCCACTGGCGGGCTCCCCCTCGACCGCGTTGACGACGACGACCGGGCGACCCGGCCGCGAGGCGACCGCGCCCATCTTCTGAGCAGTCGGAAAGCTGCCGCCGCCCCGACCCTGCAAGCCGCTTTGCTCGAGCACGGCGATGAGGCCCGGACCAGGCCGCGGCTGGGGCCCGTAGCGGTCGAGGTGGGAGTCGAGGTCGACCGGGCGTCCGTCACGGCCGTAGCCGGCAAGCAGCCGCGGAAGCCCACGCGGGAGAGCGGCGAGGCGGAGACCATCGGAGGCTGCCGCGCTCAATCGCTCTCCGACGCCCTCGTAGCCCTGATCGATCCGCCGACCGTCCCAGCCTGCGGTTCGATCTGCAGCTTCAGCAGGAGCCTCAGCCGCGAGCCGGTGGCAGAGACCACCTCGGCAGCCACCTGGTTGCCGTCGAGCCCGACGATCGAACCGGTGAAGACGGCGCCCGTCGTCGCATCCCGGTAGCTGACCTGGCTCTCACGCATCGCGATCCCGCCGTTCTCGATCGCCGCCCCCGAGAGCGTGAGCCGGACGACACCCGGTTCGCTGCCGCGGACGGCGGCGGCGATCGCGACTGCGGCGTCGCCCGCCGCGTCCGGCCCGGAGGACGACATGCGGCCGACCAGCCGGCCGCTGAACGGTCGAGCCTCGACGACCGGCGTGCTGCGGGAGGCGAGTTGACTCGTTGTCGACGACGTGCCGGCTCTCAAGATCGATGCAGGGGTCCCTGCCCTTGAGGCCCACCCGTGCCGGGCCGGGCCGCTCCGGTACCAACTGACGAGGACGACGACGAGACCAAATGTCACCGCTCCGGCCGCGAGCTGCAACCCCGCCGAGCGACTGTGTACGAGCCGGACCGCGACCGCAACGAGGACGAGCCCGAGGCAGCCGAACGAGACCGCCGCCATCCAGCCGAATCGCGCGTCGGAGCCCGAGCCGAGGCCGTGCGCAAGCGCGAGCGGCCACGTCGCGTACGCGGCCCAGTGCAGGGCGCGCCATGTCCGGTAGCCAATATGTCTGCGGAGCAGGCTCGTCACGGTGATCGCAAGCAGCAGATCGAGCGCCAACGCGCCGAGGCCGAGCCAGACCGGCCGGTACACCGAGACGAACGGAACGAAGACGTCCTTGACTCCGATCGGCGCGTAGCCGTCGGCGATCGTCGTCCCCACGTGCGTGCCGATGAAGACCAGGGCGAGCAGCGTCAGGTTGCGATGTAGCCCGGCCACCGCAAAGCGGGGCCAGCGCTCGCTCCGCCAGCGGTCCGCGGAGAGCACGCCGAGAAGGGTTGTCGCGGTCAGGAGCAGGAGGGCGACGACCCCGGAGCCACGCGTCAGGTACCAGAGAGCCTGCGAGCTCACGGCACTTCTTCAGGCCAGCCGTTGACCGTCATCACCCTGCCGTCCTCGGCGGCCAGGCGCGCCGGTAGCCCCCGCTCCTCGAGCCAGGCGGCGGCGGAGTCGCCGAGCACGATTGCGGCTGTGCTCGCTGCATTCGCGTCCAGGCACGACGTCGCCGCGACGCTGACAGTCTTCCAGGGCGTGACCGCCGGCCGCGCCGTCCTCGGGTCGATGATGTGGTGGAGCTCACCCCCGGCGGTCGTCCAGCGACGAACGCGCGTCCCGGAGCTGGCGAGGCCGCCGGCCGCGATCGAGACGGTCGGGCCCGGTCCTTCGAGCGGCCCCGCATGGTCGTCCGCGATCCGGATCGGCCAGCAGTCGTCAGGCGGATCGCCGGCGACGGCTACGTCGCCGCCAAGGCTGACGAGAACGCCGGCTCCGGTCGCCTCTGCTGCTGCGAGGGCGGCCCGGTCGGCGGCCAGGGCCTTCGCGGTCGCGCCGAGATCGAGCTCGACGCCGGCCGGGAGCCGGATCGTCCGGCGGCGCGCGTCGAGGACGATCGAGCTCCAGCCGGCGACGCGGGTGAAAGAGGGTCGGACCAGGCGCCCGTCACGCAGTCGAATCTCGCCGAAGGTGCGGTCGTAGCCGGCCAGGCGCAGCGTCGCGCCGACGGTGGGGTCGACCAGGCCGCTCGTCCGCGCGGCAACGTCGAGGGCGGTGCGCACGGCCTCGAGCAGCACGTGGCTGACCCGCACCTCGGCCCCGGCCGATCGGTTGAGCAGGACGAGCTCCGAGTCGGCCCGGAAGCGGCTGCACGCCGCGTCGAGGGCGGCCAGCTCGTCCCAGAGGACTCGACGTGCCTTCGGCAGCGCCTCCGGCTTGGTAACCGCGACGAGCGCCGTCGTTCCGATCGCCGGGAACGAATCCGACGTGACGCTCATGAGCCGCCGGAGACTGCGACGGGAGGGTCTTGGCTCTGCACCGGTGCCTGGGCAGGCGCCTGCGACGAGCCCGACTGAGATCCTGAGGGAATCAGCGAGGGTGCGGGCGGCGTCGCCGGAACGGCCACCTGGGCCGTCTTCTTCGTCTTCTGCGCCGCCGAAGTCGTTGTTGCCTGCGTCACCGTCTTGCGTCCCGAGGCAGCGCTCGAGACGTAGCCGGCGAGCGAGCCGGCGACGGCAACCGAGGCAGCGAGCACGACACCCGTGATCCGGCGCACCCGTGCTCGGGCCGCGTCGCGTTCGCTGGCGGCTCGACGGCCTGTAGGTCTTTCGTCGCTCATTGCGGTTCCAGGGAACCACGCGTGCATGAGAGGCAGATGAACGCTTGCTTAGAGCTTGCTAGGAGCGGCGGCCAGGCTGATCCAGGCGTCGGCTCCGGCCTGCGGCCTGTTCGACAGGCCCGCCTCACCGCCGTGCGCCCGCGCGATCAGACCGACGATCGCGAGGCCGAGCCCCGTTCCCCCGCGTCCCCGGGCTTCGTCGGAGCGACTGAAGCGATCGAACGCGCGGGGCAGAAAGTCGGGTGAAACCCCCGGGCCTTCATCCGTGACGTGGAACTCGACCCGACCGTCACTTGCACGGGCCGAAAGCACGATCTCGCCCGCGCCGTACGCCATGGCATTCTCGACCAGATTGCCGAGCGCCTGCTCGAGCCGAGCGGAGTCGCCGTCGACCCGAAGGGCTCGCGCGACCTCGGCTCGCAAGGGTCTGTCAGCCGCCTGCGCCCGCGGCCCGTAGCGGACGGCCACACTTTCCACCAGCTCTCCGGCGTCTAGGATCTCCGTCCGAATCGGCAGGCGCCCCTGGTCGAAGCGGGCGAAGAGCAGGAGATCCTCTGCGAGCCGGCTGAGACGCAGGGTGTCCTCGGCGGCCACGCTGATCACGCGCTCGAGCTCTTCGCGTGAGCGCGGATGCCTGAGCGCCAGATCGAGCTCGGTGCGCAGGAGAGCAAGCGGCGTCCGTAGCTCGTGGCTCGCGTCGTCGACGAAGCGCCGCTCGTGCTCGAAGGCCGCCTCGAGCCGCGCGAGCATGTCGTTCAGCGTCTCTGCGAGGCGCGAGAGCTCGTCGTGGCTTCGGGGAGTCGGGAGCCTGCTCCCCGGCGTCGAGGCGCCGATCGAGGCCGCGCGCCGGCGCATCGCCTCCACCGGCCGGAACGCGGCGGCGGCCAGCCCGTAGCCCGAGAGGATCGCGATCGCCAGGGCGACCGGTCCGCCGAGCAGGAACTCGCGCATGAGGCGGTCGAGGGTCTCTTCACGCGCCTCGAGCGACGTCCCGACGACGACAGCAGCCGGAGATCCCTCGATGCGGACAGGGGCGGCGAGGATCCTCCAGTCACCTTCGAGCCCATGGATCTCACCGGTGCGCAACAGCGTCCGCCCGCCGAGCACCTGTCGCAGCGCCGGGCCGGTGACAAGCGCGGGCAACCGCTGGGACGTCGAGTTGCGCACCTGCCCGTCGGCTGTGACGAGCTGCCCAACCGACGGACCGCCGGCCGCGTCGCGGTCGAGGACACCGTGACCGTGCTCTGCCCGGCCAACCGCCTCAACGGCCTGCCCCCGCAGACTCTGGTCGACTGACGACAGCAGGGTGCTGCCGACACGGCGGTAGATGAAGAAGCCGGTCGCCGCCAGGGCGATCGCCATCACGAGCGCGAAGGGCAGGGTCAACCGCACGCGGATCGGCAGACGGGAGATCATCCGGCGTCCGCACGCAACCGGTAGCCGACACCCCGAACGGTCTCGATCGCGTCGTAGCCGATCTTCTCCCTCAGAGAACGCACATAGACGTCGACGATGTTGGAGCGACTCTCGAAGCCGAGCTCCCACGCTGCTTCGAGCAGTTGGCCCCGCGAGAGGACCTCTCCCGGCCGGCGCATGAACGCCTCCAGGAGCCCGAAGCCCTTCGCGGACAGCTCGAGCTCCTTCTCGCCGCTCCAGACCCGGCGGGTCGCGGGATCGAGCTTGAGCTTCCCGACCTCGAGCGTCGTCGGGCGGTCGCCGGGTGCCCTGCGCGCCAGCGCGCGCAGCCGGGCAAGGAGCTCGCCGAAGGAGAAGGGCTTCAGCAGGTAGTCGTCGGCGCCCGCGTCGAGCCCTTCGATCCGATCCTCGATCAGGTCCCGCGCGGTCAGCATCAGAACCGGTGACCAGATACCGGCCGAGCGAAGCTCTCGACAGGTGCCGAACCCGTCGAGGCCCGGGAGCATGACGTCGAGCACGATCGCGTCGTAGGCGACCGCACGCGCCATCCAGAGCGCGTCCTCGCCGGAGCCGGCGACATCCGCCGCGTGCCCCTCCTCGCGCAACCCACGCGCGAGCAGGTTGGCCATCCTCGGCTCGTCCTCGACCACAAGCACGCGCATACCGCCATTCTCGCGGGGGACGATGAGCGGGGGATGAAGCGATTTCATCATCCGCTCATCTGCCGCTGCTCTCCTCTGCGTGTGCGACTCGCACACCTTCGCGGCGGTGCCGAGGGCAACGAGCGGCTGACCGCGGCGACGGCCGTGGTCCTGCTCGTGCTGCTCGCCGTCGAGGGCGTGACGATCCTGTTCCTGCGCCCGCTCCTCTCGGTGCACGTATTCGTCGGAATGCTGCTGATCCCGCCGGTGGCGCTCAAGGTCGGCAGCACCGGCTATCGGTTCGTTCGGTACTACCAGCGCCGGCGGCAATACGTGGCGAAGGGACCGCCGAATCCGGTGATGCGGTTGCTGGTTGCACCGGTTCTCGTCGTGTCGACCGTCGCGATCTTCGCCACCGGTGTCGCGATGCTCGTCACCGGCAGCCGCCACGAAATCGTGCTCGGGCTGCACAAGGCGAGTTTCGTTGTCTGGCTCGGGGCGATGGGGATCCACGTGCTTGTGTACGCAAGGCGCCTCCCGCGGCTGCTCGGCTCCGAGCGCACGGCCCGCGGCGCGCTCGTCCGTGCCGGAACGGTCGCGGGAGCGCTGATCGTTGGCGTCGCGCTGGCAGTGGCCACGTTGCCGCTCGCCGATCCCTGGTTTCACTAGTGCGGCGGGCGGCGATCGGGCTCGTCCTGCTCGTCGCGGCCGCCGGGGGTGTGTGGCAGCTTGTGGACCATCGCGGGCGAGCTCGCGCCGCGGCCCCAGCGATCCGAACTGCGGTCTCGCCGCCTGGCCGGCAGCCTGGACGGTCGTTGCGGCGCGTCCGGGAGAGCCCGGCGGCGCGCGCCTACGGCCTGCCTGCCGTCCCGCCCGGCCCTGTGCCTGGTTACGTGCTGATCGCCGACCGCAACGCGAACAAGTTGCTGATCGTCTCGCCGTCGAAGCGCATTGTCTGGCAGTTTCCGCGGCCGGGCGACCTCCGCGGCGGCCAGTCCTTCTACAACCCTGACGATGCGTTCTTCGCTCCGGGCTTTCGCCGGATCGTCACGAACGAGGAGTTCAACGACACGGTTGCGCAGATCGATGTGCGCACGCACCGGCTGGTCTGGTCATATGGCCGAGCCGGCGTCGCCGGTTCCGGTGCCGGCGAGCTCTCCAACCCTGACGACGCCTACGTATGGCCGAACCACACGGTCACGATGGCGGACATCAAGAACTGCCGCGTGCTGCGGGTCAACCCGGCCGGACGGATCGTCGACGAGATCGGCAGCGCCAACGACTGCACGCACGACCCGCCCCGCGCGCTGAGCTCCCCGAACGGCGCTACACCGCTCGCGGACGGCGGCATGCTGGTCACGGAGATCGGCGGCTGGATCGACCGGCTCGACGCGCATGACCGGCTCGTCTTCTCGGTGCGCACGCCGACGAGCTACCCCTCCGACGCGCAGCTGCTCCCGGACGGCAACCTCCTCGTCGCCGGCTTCAACACGCCCGGCCGGGTGGACGAGATCACCCCACAGGGAAGAATCGTCTGGACGTACGGTCCGGCGTCCGGGCCCGGCGCTCTCGACCGGCCGTCGCTCGCCGTGCGCTGGCCCAACGGGATGATCGCGGTCACCGACGACTGGCACCACCGAATCGTCGTCATCGACCCCCAGACGAAACGGATCGTCTGGCAGTACGGCCACCTCGGCATTCCCTCACCGGCAGCCGGATTCCTCTCGAAGCCGGACGGCCTCGACCTGCTGCCGGCGGCCAAGCGACCGGCACGGGCGCAGCCTCGCACCGCCCCACTCCGCGTCCGCACGATCGGCAAGCTTCCGGCACCCGCCTCGCGCCTCTCCGCGATCCCTCTGCCCGGCGGTCGGATACTCGCCGCCGGCGGCCTCGTCTCCGGCTCGTCGTCCGACCAGGTCCTGCTCGGCCGGCCGGGCCGGTTGCTCGTGGCCGGCAAGCTACCGGCGCCGACCCACGACGCCGCGCTGGCGCCCTCGGGGTCGGCGGCCTTCCTCTTCGGCGGTGGCGACGCGGTCTCCACGGACGCCGTCGTCCGCATCGACCCGGGCACGGGCACAGCCCGCCACGCCGGCAGCCTCGGTGAGCCGCTCTCCGACCTCGGCGCCACCGTCCTCGCGAATCGCGTCTACCTCGTCGGCGGCTACACGGGCACCAGATTCGCCACCGCGGTGCTGCGCTTTCGCCCGGGCCGCTCGCCCACGCTCGTCGCGCGACTGCCGGCGGGACTCCGCTACGCGGGCGTGGCCACGCTCGGCGAACGGATCTACGTTGCCGGCGGAGTGACCCCATCGGGCGAGAGCCCCAAAGTGCTCGCGGTCGACCCGGCGCGCCGCACCGTTCGCATCGTCGCCGCCCTCCCCACCCCGCTCGCCCACGCCCCGCTCGTCGCGCTGAACGGGATGCTCTACCTCATCGGCGGCACCGATGCCACCGGCGCCCCGCACGACCACATCTGGCGGATCGATCCGGCCTCCGGAAAGGTCACGAACGCGGGACGCCTCCCCCAGCCGCTCGCCGACGCCGCGGCCCTCGCACTGGGGCCTCGGGTGATCGTCCTCGGCGGCACCCGGGGATCCCAAGGGCAGTCCCAGCTCGTCCTGGCGTTCCAGCCCGGGCGTCCATAGGCGACGCGCATCAAGCGCGGTAGCTTCACTCGGCCGCCATCTTCCGGTGCAATGGACCTAACCGGACTCAAACCGAATCGTGCTCGCTTGGTTATCGAAGCCCCCGTGGTGGGGGGTGCACCGAGGGTGCACGGGAATGCAAAGCACGGCGATTCGCGACTACCAGCGACTGGTGAAAACCGCCATTGCTATGCGGAATCCCGCATAAACAGACCCCCTCCTCACTTCAATGGTAAGGAGGGGGTCGACGGTTCGAGTCCGTCAGAGGGCTTCACGAAAGGCCAGCAAATGGACTTCTCTCTGTGCCGCAGCGGCGCGAGGCGACCGATCAGTGTCCAAGAACCTATCCCCAAGCGCCGGGACGGATCCAAGTTCTGGCTTCAAATAGACGGCTGGAGGAGCACGGAGCACCTCCATAGAAGAGAGGGCCCTGAGGAGATCACGCTTGATCTCCTCTCTGCGCGAGCTCGCGCCGACGAGTGCTGATTCCTAACCTCGCAAGCGGTTCGCAAGCTGTGTGCGCGACTTCACGCCGAGCTTGCGAAACACCTTCCGCAGGTGGTACTCGACGGTGCTCGGGCTGATGAACAGCTGAGCAGCGATTTCCTTGTTGGTGTGTCCTCTTGCCACGAGGCGCGAAACCTGGGTTTCCTGCGGCGTGAGCTCACCGAGGGTATCCACCGTCCGCTTGCGGGCGCGCTCCCCCGTCGCCTCGAGCTCGACCCGCGCGCGCTCGGCAAAAGCCTCCATCTCGAACTCGGAGAAGAGCTCGTGGGCGACCCGCAATTCGTCGCGCGCGTCCAGGCGCCGACGTTCGCGCCTCAGCCACTCGCCGTACAGCAGGTGAGTGCGCGCGAGGTCGACCCGAAGCCGCGTCGGCTCTAGACGATCGATCGCCTCGCGGTAGAGCGCCTCAGCTTGTTCCCCGTGACTGACGAGTGCGCGCGAGCGCGCTTCGACGCCCAGAGCCCACGGGGTGCCGCCCGCCTGCGTGGACTCGCTCAACAGCTCGAGCGTCTCCGCAGCACGCTCGCTTCGACCGCTCCGGCTCGCGGCCTCGATCAGCTCGACCGCCGCGAAGGTCGAGAACCAGAGCTCGCGTGGATCCTCCGTTGCCTGCTCGGCCGCGGCGAACGCCTCCTCGTAGCGGCCCAGCCCGTTGTAGAGCACGGCAGTCACCCACTGCGAAACGGTGAGTCCCATCCCCTCGCCGCGGGCAACGAAGTCCTCGCTTCCCGTTCGCACCAAGTGCATGGCCTCGTCTTCACGGCCGCTGAAGGCGGCGAGGGCCAGCGCCCCGTACGGTGGGACGATGCGACCGTAGGTCGCGTCGGCGAGTGCGTCCGCCTCCTCGACAAGAGACGCCGCGGCCTGTGCCTCTCCCGCGAAGAGGTGCACCCCTACGCGCGTGCTGAACGCGAGCGGAAGGTGCGCGAGCGCTCCGAGCTCGCGGGCAGTGCGAATCTGGTGGCTGGTCAGCGAATCCCAGCCTTCGTAGTCCCAGATGAATCCCGCCGCCCGGCCGGCCAGCCAGAGCCAGCGCAGACCTTCCTCCGTCCCGCTCCCGTCGCCGTGGAACGCGCTCAAGGCCTTCCGCACGATCGGCGTTCCGGCCGCGTGCCCGTCCGTGATCAGTACCGCCAACCCGTCGAGAAGAAGATCCGCCGCTCGCGGTGGGGTCGCAGGCCGATATGCAGCACGTGCCGCGGCGGCCACCTGCCGAGCATCGACTTCGCCCCCCAACCGACCCGCGAACAAGGCAGCGTTCAGGGCGTCGAGGTAGATCTCGCGTGCGAGCCGCCCGTCCAGCGGCTCGAGTCGCTTGGCGGCCGCGAGCAGCAAGGACGGCGCCTCGCTTCCACGATCCATGGCGAAGGAGATTCGAGCGCGAAGAACATCGACCCGGGCTCGCTGAAACTCGTCGAGCGAGTTTGTGTCGGCGCTGGCAACAAGCGTCAGCGCCTCCTCGAGCGCACCCGCCTGCTGCGTTGCCTCGGCCGCAGCGAGGGCCCGTCCCGCGCGGCGCGCCGGGTCAAGCGTCAAGACAGAGGAGCGCTCGAGGAAGGCTGCGGCCGCGGCAACACCGCCGCGCGCCTGCGCTCGGGCGGCCGAACGCTCCAGCTCCGCGGCGACGTCCTCGTCGGGCATAGAAGCGGCCTGCGCCCGGTGCCAGGCGCGGCGATCCGGGTCGATCTCTGGATCGGTCGCTTCCGCAAGGGCGCGGTGGACGTCGCTGCGCTCATCGACCCCGGCCGCGCGGTACACGGCCGAGCGCACCAGTGGATGACGGAACATCACACCCGAACCAAAAGCGATTAGGCCGTCCGATTCGACGGTGCGGGCGGCCGACTCCGCGATTCCGAGCCGCTGAGCCGCCCGCCACACAAGGCCCAGATCGCCGGTCGGATCGGCCGCGGCCACGAGCAGCAAGCGCCGCGCGTCACGCGGAAGCCTGGTCAGCCGCCGAATGAAGCTGTCCTCGATTCCGGCAGCCAAAGGCAGCGCCGCGGGCAACCCGAACCCGCCCGCGAGCTGCGCCGGCGTCAACCCGCGCGGCAGCTCCAACACTGCGAGCGGGTTTCCGCGCGTCTCGGCGATGATCCGCTCCAGCACGCGCTCATCGAGTCGACCCGGCAAGACGGACTCCAGCAGCGCCCGCGAATCGCGCTGCCCCAGAGGCGCGACGCGAAGCTCGGCAAAGCCGACGAGCGCGTCGTCGACCACGCGCGCCGCGAACACGAGCGCAATCTTCTCGGCCAGCAGGCGGCGAGCCACGAAGGCAAGCACGCGCGCCGACGCGCGATCGAGCCATTGCGCATCGTCCACGAGACAGAGGAGCGGCCGCTCCTCCGCAGCCTCCGACAGCAGGCCGAGAACCGCGAGTCCGACTAGAAACGGATTTGGGGCCTGCCCGGCGCTGAGTCCGAGCGCGACGGCGAGCGCATCGCGCTGAGGATCCGGGAGGTGCTCCATGAGTTCGAAGCTCGGTGAGCACAGCTGCTGAACCGCGGCGTAGGCGAGCTCCATCTCCCCCTCGACTCCGACTGAGCGGGCGACCCGGAAGTCGCGCCCCACCTCTGCCGCGTACTCCAGCAGCGCGGTCTTGCCGACGCCGGGGTCTCCGTGCACGACGAGGACGACGCCGTGACCCGTCCCGCGAGGTATCCAGCAGCCGCTCGAGCACCGCGCGCTCACGTCGCCTGCCGAGCAACCGCCCCGGCTGCGCACTGACCACCATCCCGGCAGCATGCCACCAGGGTCACGGACTACGGATTTCCGGGATGCGACTAACCCGCCGCGGCGGCAACGATGACTCTCCTTACTGTGACCTCGAGACTAAGGAAGGCGATGAGCACAACCGACACATCCGTCCTGCCGGACTACGCACCGGTTCCGCGGTCCGCACTTGGCCCCGCGCTGAACGAGCAGGGCTACTACGTCGGCCGCGTCGAGCGGAACCTGTACTGGATCACCGACGGCACCTACCAGTCGGCGTTCCTGACCACCTCGGACGGCGTCGTGCTGCTCGACGCGCCGCCGACGATCGGCCACAACATCCAGCGTGCGGTCGACGAGATCGCCGCCGCCAACGGTGTCAGCAACAAGGTCACCCACCTCATCTACTCGCACCACCACGCCGACCACGCCGGCGCGTCCTCCCTGTTCGACAAGAACGTCACCCGCATCGGGCACGAGGAAACGCGACGGCTGCTGCTTCGCGACGACGACCCGGCGAGACCACCCAATGAGGAGACCTTCCAGGATCGCCGCATGCTCGAGATCGGCGGGGAACGGATCGACCTGGCCTGGCACGGCGCCAACCATTCGCCCGACAACATCGTCATCCACCTGCCCGATCACGACACGTTGATGCTGATCGACATCGTGAACCCGGGCTGGGCGCCGGTCTACGTCGCCAACCTGACCGAGGACATCCCCGGCTACATCGAGGCTCCGGCAAACGCCCTCGCGTACTCGTGGAAGCACTTCATCGGCGGCCACCTCGGCAGGCTGGGCACCCGCGACGACGTGACCTTGCACCAGCAGTACATGGCCGACATCAGCGAAAGCTCGAGGAAGGCGATCGACACCGTCGATCCCACGCGCTACTTCGTCAAGTACGGCGAGAACACCTGGGCGGCGGTCAAGGGGTACCTCGACGAGGTCACCGCGGTCGCCGCGGCACCCGTGATCGAGAAGTACACGGGCGTGCTCGCCGCCGCGGACGTCTTCACCGAGAGCACGACCTTCTGGGTGATGGAATCGATCCGGCTCGACCTCGGCTACGGCTCCCAGGTGCACCCCTGATGGCCAGCCTGCCGGTACGCGACCCGATCGGCGATCACCTCTTGACGCCGAAGAACGCGGCGCTCGTGGTGATCGACTATCAGCCGTCCCAGTTCGCCGCGGTCCACTCGATGGATCCCGGACTGCTGCTCGAGAACATCGTCTCGACCGTGAAGACCGCAAAGGCGTTCGGTGTGCCCATCGTCCACTCGACGGTCAACGTCGCGTCGGGCCGCCAACAGCCGACCGTCCCGGAGCTCGCCGAGCTGCTCGACGGCTACCCGCCGATCGACCGGACGACGCTCAACTCGTGGGAGGACGCCGACTTTCTCGCCGCGGTGCGTGCCACCGGGCGGCGGAAGCTGATCCTGTGCGCGCTCTGGACGGAGATCTGCATGGCGTTTCCCGCGCTCGATGCGCTACGGGAGGGGTACGACGTCTATCCCGTCGTCGACGCGATCGGCGGCACCAGCGAGGAGGCCCACCGCACCGCCCTCGAACGGGTCGTCCAAGCCGGAGCGCATCCTGTCACGTGGGTCGCGCTCGCGTGCGAGCTCCAGCGCGACTGGGCACGCGAGGAAACCGTGGCCGACGTCGTCCAGATCGTGCTCACCGAACGACTGCTGAAGGCATGACCGCGGCGACCGTCGCCGATCCCACTGCGCGCGAGTTCCTCGGGAACGCCGATCCGGTCCTCGCACGCCTGATCGACGCACATCCGGACTTCCATCCGCGCGCCTGGATCGACGAGCTCCCCGGGCTTCGACGCTTTCGGCACGCTCATCTTCCAGGTCACCGGCCAGCAACTCTCGGTGCGCGCGACACGCACGATTCTCTCCCGGCTCGAGCAGCGCTTCGGAGGACACTTGCCGTCCGCCGCGGAAGTCCTCGCAACGGATCCGCAGGTCATCCGCGCCAGCGGGCTCTCCACGCGGAAGAGCGCGACGCTGCAGGCACTCGCGGAACGGTTCGTGGACGGACGCCTGAGCGATGACGCGCTCGCTCAGATGACGGACGAGGAGATCGAGACCGCACTCACCGAGGTGTCCGGCATCGGCCCCTGGACGGCGCATGGGTTCCTGATCTTTGCGCTCGACCGGCCCGACGTGCTCCTCTCCGGCGACCTCGCGCTGCGGCACGCCGTCCAGCGGCTGTACGGGCTCGACCACCTCCCAACAGAAGGAGAGCTCGTCGAGGTAGCAGAGCGCTGGCGACCGTACCGCAGCCTCGCGGTCAGCTACCTGTTCGCCTCCGAGTTCGAGGAGCGACGGTAGATGGACGTGGGAATCATCGGCGCCGGCCGGCTCGGACAGGCAATGGCGTGCACCGCATTGCGCGCAGGGCGGTCGGTCGCGATCGCCAACAGCCGCGGCCCGGAGTCACTTGCGTCGGTGGTCTCGGCCCTCGGCGAGGGAGTCTCGGCAGCGACTGTGGACGCGGCAGCTTCGGCCGGCATCGTCGTCATCGCCGTGCCCTGGGACCGCGTGTCCGCAGCCGTGAAAGGCCTCAACTGGAACAGTCAGATCGTCGTTGACGCGACCAACGACTGGGTCGCCGACGATCTACAAGGGAGAACATCGAGCGAGCTCCTCGCCGACCTTGTTGCAGACGCGCGGCTCGTCAAGGCCGCGAACACACTGAGCGCCGAAGTGCTCGGCTCGGATCCACACGAAGCCGGTGGCCAGCGCGTGATCTTCATCTCCGGCGACGACGCCGACGCGAAAGCGGACGTCGTCGCGCTGTTCCAGGACGCGGGCTTCGCCGCGATCGACCTCGGCGACTTGGCAACAGGTGGCGCGATGCAGCAGATCCACCACCCGCTCGCCGGCGTCAACCTCATCCGACTCTAAAGGCCAGCTAGAGCACCCGGAGCGCTGCCACACCAACCCAACCGAAGGGAGATCCTCCGTGAGCACCGAGCAGCGAGAGAACCTCGACGCAATCCTGCGACAGTCAGCCTTCCCCGTCGGCAGCGATGTCAACGAGCAACGGCGACTGCTCCGAGAGTTGGTATCGGCGCAGCCGCTGCCCGCCGACGTGACCGTGACCGCAGCCGCACTGGGCGGCGTCCCAACCGCCGAGATCACAGTCGACGGAATCGAACCTCGCCACGTTGTTCTTTACTTCCACGGCGGCGTGTACGTGATGTCGGACGCCTTCCTCGCCGCTGGCCTGGCCTCGCAGGTCGGCCGGCGGACGCACGCCAAGGTCATCTCCGTCGACTACCGGCTCGCCCCCGAGCACCCGTATCCGGCAGCGGTTGACGACGCTCTTGCGGCCTACGAAGCCCTCCTGCAAAACGGCATCGCCCCTTCGGACATCGCCTTCGCGGGAGAGTCCGCCGGCGGCGGCCTCGCCATATCCACGCTGGTCAACGCCCGCGATCACGGGCTGCCCCTGCCAGCCGCAGCCTTCGTCATGTCACCGTATGC